>NZ_BAABIG010000022.1:0-516047 GCF_039542605.1 Streptomyces ziwulingensis | reverse complement strand
GGCCGGGGCTGGCGCGCGGCGGCCGAGGCGGCGCTGTACGGGCCGGACGGCTTCTACCGCGGCCCCCGAGGCCCGGCCGCGCACTTCCGTACGTCCGTGCACGCCTCGCCGCTGTTCGCCGCCGCCGTGGCCCGGCTGCTGTGCCGGGTCGACGAGGCGCTGGGCCGGCCGGCGGCGCTGGACTTCGTGGACATGGCCGCCGGGCGGGGCGAACTGGCCGCGGGCGTCCTCGCCGCACTCCCCGCCGACGTGGCCGCACGCACCCGCGTGTGTGCCGTCGAGATCACCGGCCGCCCCGGGCACCTCGACCCCCGGGTCGCGTGGGCGGCCGAGCCGCCGCGCGGGATCACGGGGCTGCTCTTCGCCAACGAGTGGCTGGACAACGTGCCGCTGGAGATCGCGGAGGTGGACGCGGCGGGCGTACCCCGCCGGGTACTGGTCCGCGACGACGGCACCGAACGGCTCGGCGACCCGGTGGCCGGCCCCGAGGCGCGGTGGCTGTCCCGCTGGTGGCCCCTGCCGGCCGGAGCCGGGGCCGGCGAGGGGCTGCGGGCCGAGGTCGGGATCACCCGGGACGCCGCCTGGGCGGCCGCCGCGGCGACGGTGGAGCGGGGACTCGCCGTGGCCGTCGACTACGCGCACACGCGTGACGCGCGGCCGCCCTTCGGCACCCTGACCGGCTTCCGGGCGGGCCGGGAGACCGCGCCCGTGCCCGACGGGACCCGCGACCTCACCGCGCACGTGGCCCTGGACGCGTGCGCGGCGGCGTGCGCGCTCCCCGGGGAGCGCCTGCTCCCGCAGCGCGACGCCCTGCGCGCTCTGGGGATCTCCGGCGCACGCCCCCCGCTCGCGCTGGCCGCCAGTGACCCCGCCGCGTACGTACGGGCCCTCGCGGGCGCCGGCGAGGCCGCCGAACTGACCGCGCCGGGCGGCCTGGGCGACTTCGTCTGGCTGCTCCAGCCGGTACGACTGCCGCCGGGCGCCCTGGAGGCGGCGGACGGCGGCCTCCTGACACCGACAGCCTGACCCTGACCCCCGGCCCCAGCCCCGGTGACGCCCCCGGCACCGGCACCGGCACCGGCCTCGTAAAAAGCCTCGACCGGACGACCCGTCCACCGGGGGCCGGGGGACCAGGGGCTACTTGTCGATGTCCCCGACCACGAAGAACATCGAACCCAGGATCGCCACCATGTCCGCGACCAGCGTCCCGGGCAGCAGCTCGGTCAGCGCCTGGATGTTGTTGTACGAGGCCGAGCGCAGCTTCAGCCGGTACGGGGTCTTCTCCCCCTTGCTGACCAGGTAGTAGCCGTTGATGCCGAGCGGGTTCTCGGTCCACGCGTAGGTGTGGCCCTCGGGCGCCTTCAGGACCTTCGGGAGCCGCTGGTTGATCGGGCCGGGCGGCAGTTCGGCGACCCGGTCCAGGCAGGCGTCGGCGAGGTCGAGCGCGTTGTACGTCTGCTCCAGCAGGCACTCGAAGCGGGCGAGGCAGTCACCCTCGCTCCGGGAGACGACCTTCAGGACGTCCTGGAGTTCGCCGTACGCCAGATAGGGCTCGTCGCGCCGCAGGTCGAAGTCGACGCCGGAGGCCCGCGCGATCGGCCCGCTCACCCCGTACGCGTGCACGGCCTCGGGGCTGAGCGCGCCCACCCCGCGCGTGCGCCCCCGGAAGATCTCGTTGCCGAGCACGAGGTCGTCGAAGACGTCCATGCGGGAGCGCACCGCCGAGACGGCCGCACGCGCGCGCGTGGTCCACCCGGCCGGCAGGTCCTCCTTGAGGCCGCCGACGCGGTTGAACATGTAGTGCATGCGCCCGCCGGAGACCTCCTCCATCACGGTCTGCAGCACCTCGCGCTCCCGGAACGCGTAGAAGACCGGGGTGATGCCGCCCAGCTCCAGCGGGTACGAACCGAGGAACATCAGATGGTTGAGCACCCGGTTCAGCTCCGCGAGCAGCGTCCGGGTCCACACCGCGCGGGCGGGCACCTCCATGCCGAGCATCCGCTCCACGGCGAGGACCACGCCCAGCTCGTTGGAGAACGCCGACAGCCAGTCGTGGCGGTTGGCGAGCACGATGATCTGCCGGTAGTCGCGCGCCTCGAAGAGCTTCTCCGCGCCGCGGTGCATGTACCCGATCACAGGTTCCGCGCGGGTGATGCGCTCACCGTCCAGGAGGAGCTTGAGCCTGAGCACGCCGTGCGTGGACGGGTGCTGCGGCCCGATGTTCAGCACCATGTCGGTGCTCTCCGCCGCGCCGCCGATGCCGACCATGGTCTCCGTCGTGGGCGTCATGGACCCAGTCTCCCCTACGTACGCTGAACCCATGGAAACGGGGAGCCCGGACGACACGGGGACCGCGGTGGAGCACGCACCGGTGTGGACGGGGCTGCCGCCGGGACTGCTGCGCCTGAGACGGCTGCTGCTGGTGGTGTGGCTGGGGCTGCTGGTCCTGGCCACCGGAGTACTGCTCGGTCTCTTCGCCGGACCGGCCTGGGCGGTGTTCGCCCTGCTGCCGCTGGCCCTGCTGGTGTGGGGCTGGGTGATGCTGGAGCGCAACTGGCGCTCCTGGCGGTACGCCGAGCGCGCCGACGACCTGCTGATCAGCCGGGGCGTGCTGTGGCGGGAGGAGACCGTCGTGCCGTACGGCCGGATGCAGCTCGTCGAGGTGACCTCCGGGCCGGTCGAACGGCACTTCGGGCTGGCCAGCGTGCAACTGCACACGGCCGCCGCCGCGACCGACGCCACCATCCCCGGCCTCGTCCCGGCCGAGGCCGAACGCCTGCGCGACCGGCTCACCGAGCTGGGCGAGGCCAGGTCGGCGGGGCTGTGACCGTGACCGACGCCGAGGACGGCGCGCCCGTCGCCGAGGCCGGCCCGCCTCCCGTGACCGAGCGGCGGCTGCACCCCATAACGCCCCTGCGGCGGGCCTGGGCGCCGATCGCCGTGCTGGCCGGCTGGGCCGTGCACGACCCCGACCAGGCACAGCGCCAGCTCAGCCGGCTGACCACGACCACCCTGCTGATCGGGCTCGCCGTACTCATCCCGGCCGCCGCCCTGTACGGCTTTCTGACCTGGTGGTACACCCACTACGCGGTGACCGACACGGAGTTGCGGATCCGCACCGGCCTGTTCTTCCGGCGCACCGCTCACATCCGCCTCGAACGTCTCCAGGCCGTCGACGTCACCCAGCCGCTGCTCGCCCGGGTGGCCGGCGTCGCCAAGCTCAGGCTGGACGTCATAGGCGCCGAGAAGAAGGACGAGCTGGCCTTCCTGGGCGCCGGCGAGGCGGGGGCGCTGCGCGCCGAGCTGCTCGCGCGTGCGGCCGGTTTCGCCCCCGAGGACGCGGCCGGGATCGGTGAGGCGCCCGCGCGGCAGTTGCTGCGTGTGCCGCCCGGGGTCATCGCCGTCTCGCTGCTGCTGACCGGCGCGACCTGGGCCACGCTGGCCGCCGCCGTCGTCGTACCGACGCTGCTGTGGCTGGCCACCCACAGCCTGTGGACCGTGCTGGCGACGGCGGTGCCGCTGCTGGGCGCGGCGGGCGCGAGCAGCGTGGGGCGGTTCGTCGGCGAGTACGACTGGACGCTGGCCGAGTCGCCGGACGGGCTCCGCATCGACCACGGGCTGCTGGACCGTACGCACGAGACGGTGCCGCCGGGGCGGGTGCAGACCGTGCGGATCGTCCAGCCGCCGCTGTGGCGGCGGCGGAACTGGGTGCGGGTGGAGATCGACGTCGCCGGGTCCTCGAACTCCCTGCTGCTGCCCGTCGCCCCGCGCGAGATCGCCGAGTCCGTCGTCGCCCGCGTGCTGCCCGGCGTGACCGTACCGCCGCCGTCGGCGTTCACCCGCCCGCCGCACCGCTCCTGGCGGTGCGTGCCGCTGTGGTGGCGCGGTTACGGGCTCGCCGTCACGGACGCGGTGTTCGTGGCCCGGCAGGGGCTGCTGCGGCGGAGCCTGGCCCTGGTGCCGCACGCCAAGGTGCAGAGCGTGCGGCTGACGCAGGGGCCGTGGCAGCGCGCCGCGCGGGTCGCGGACGTACGGGTGGACACGGGGGCCGGCAAGACGGTGACGGCCCGGCTGCGCGACGCCGGAGAGGCGGCGGAGCTGCTGCGCGCCCAGGCGGAACGGTCCCGCACCGGGCGGCGCGACGCGCGACCGGACCGGTGGATGGCGCGGGGGTGACGGGGCGGCAGCCGGTCAGGACACCGCGCTGCGCAGTCCCTCCACGTCGATCTGCTCGGTCTCGTCGTGTGCCGTCAGGTCGATGACCTGGCCGACGCCGCGGGACTCCGCGCCGGCCGGCTTGAACCCGGCCTCGGCCTCGGCCTTGTGCAGGGCCAGCGCCTCCTGGCCCACCACGTCGGCGAGGTCCTCGTTCTGGACGGCCGCCAGGGTCTCCGAGCCCTCTTCGGCCGGACCGGAGGGGTCCGGCGTCTTGTTGCCGAAGAAGTCGAAGCCGCCCCCGCCCGCCGGACGCCGCGCGGGAGCGGCGGCCGGGGCGACCGCCACCGCGGTCGGCACGGTGAAGTGCCCGGAAGCCCGGTGGGTGGGCTGGGCCGGCGGGCCGGACCGGTCCGGCAGGGGCCGATCGGGCTGGTCGGGCTGATCGGGCTGATCGGGCCGACCCGGCTGATCGGAAGCGGACTCCGCGCGCTGGTGGCCGTCCGCGGCCTCGGGGCGTACCCGGCCCTCGTCCTGCGGGGCGGGATCGGCCGCCGCGTCGGCCTCCCGCCCACCACCGCCACCGTCGTCGTCACCGCCGTCGTCGTCGGTCTCGGCGGCGCCATCGGTGTCGGTGTCGGCGACGCCATCGATGTCCGTGTCCGTGTCGGTACCGGTGTCCGTGTCGTGCGCCGCGTGGGGGCCGGGGCCGGCGTCGGCTTCGTGGTCTGCCCGGGTGCCGCCGCCCTCGCCCTCCGCGTGGACTTCGGCCTCGTCGGCCCCCTCGGCCTCCTCGGTGTCCTCTGGGACCCCGCGGTCCTCGGCGGCCTCGGCGGGCTCGGCGGCCTCGGCGTTCCGGCCGTCGCGCTCGGACGCGTCCGCTCCGGTGGCGTCGGCCTTCTCCAGCCGCTCCGCCGCTGAGCCGGCCCGCAGGAACAGCCGCGAGCCCTTCGGGGAGAAGACCGAGGGGGCCTGCGCCCGCTCCGCGTCGCCGTCCGGGGTGGGGCCGCCGTTCTCGTCGGCCTCCGGGTCCGCCGTCACGTCGGGCTCGACGGGCCCCGCCTGGGCCGGCACCGCGCGGGCGGCGGGCAGTGCCGGGGCGGGGGCCACCGCCTCCAGTTCGAGCCGCCTACGGCCCTCCAGGGCGCTGGCGCGCTCGGTCTCCGCCGTGGCGTACCGGCGCAGGAGCGAGGCGTGCTCGTTGCGCAGCCCCGCCAGCTCCGCGCGCTTGGCGCGCAGCCGCTGCTCCAGCTTGCCGCGCAGCTCGCGCGACTCCTCCAGGTCCGACTCCAGCTCGGCGACACGTTCCTCGAAACGCCACTCGTCGCTCGCCCGCGCGCGCGTGAGGTCGGCGACGCGCCTGCCCGCCTGGGCGTCCCAGTGCCGCATGACGACGGCACCGGCGATCGCGGTCGCCGCCGCGGCGGCGGCCAGCGCACGGAGCACCGTCGTCTCGCTGAACACCCAGGGGCCGAGGGCGCAGACGACCGAGACGCCTGCGATCGCCGACGGGGGAAGCAGCCTGTGCAGAGGCGGGGAATGACGGTGACGTCCACGTGGCATGGCCAGAAACTTACCGCGCGTAGGCGAATCTTGGCGCCCCCACCCCACAAAAACACGGCAGTCTCAGAAGTGTTCACGAAGCATCAGGAAACAAAGTGTCATTCAGTCAAGATCATTTTTGTCGGCCGGGCCGCGCCCGGTGATCCGCCAAAGGGTCGGGTAAATCCCCGGCGGCCGGGCTCACAACGCGCTGAGCAGCGCTTTCGCGGACACCGGCGGGCGTTGCGCGGGGCCGTACGGCAATCCTCCCGGGAGGTTCCGCGAGCGACGATCTCCGAAGTCCCGTATAGGCGTCGCGTTTCGGGCCGCCGCCCGGGGCCGGCCCGATAGCCCGCTTACCGGCGCGCGCGGAGTTCTCGGATGCCGGCGCCGGAAACGGCCGGTCCGCACGGTGAACCTCCGTCTCCCTCTCACCGTCCCGGGGGCTGTCCGCCCGGGACTGCGCGTCGCGCGGCAGACGGGCATTTGCCAGTCGAACGGTTCCCCGGGCGAGGCACGTACCCGCTCCCGCGCCACTCCCGCGCCCCGGCGCCACGGGCTGCTCCGAGACCGGACGCCGTGGACGCCGTGGACACCCCTGGACGCCGTGGAACGAAGGGCCGGCCCCGGGACCGCCCAGGTAGGCGTGCCCGCCCTGGGCCTACGCTGAACACATGAGCAAGCAGACCGGCCGCCGCCACGTGGCGGGACTGACCGCATGGGACCGCTGCGCGGTCATGGGGGTCGTCAACGTGACCCCCGACTCCTTCTCCGACGGCGGCCGCTGGTTCGACACGACGGCCGCCATCAAACACGGCCTCGACCTGGTCGCCGAGGGCGCGGACCTCATCGACGTGGGCGGCGAGTCCACCCGTCCCGGTGCCAGCCGGGTCGACGAGGACGAGGAGCTGCGGCGGGTCGTGCCGGTCGTGCGCGGCCTGGCCTCCGAGGGCGTCACCCTCTCCGTCGACACCATGCGCGCCCGCGTCGCCGAGCAGTCCCTCGCCGCCGGCGCCGCCCTGGTCAACGACGTCAGCGGCGGCCTCGCCGACGACCGGATGATCCCGGTCGTCGCGGAGCGCGGCGCCCCCTTCGTCGTCATGCACTGGCGCGGCTATCTGGAGGGCGGCAACGTCCGGGGCACCTACCGGGACGTCGTCACGGAGGTCGTCGACGAACTGCGCGCCCGCGTGGAGGCCCTCCTGGAGGGCGGCATCGCTCCCGACCGGATCGTCGTCGACCCCGGTCTCGGCTTCTCCAAGGACGCCGGGCACGACCTGGAGCTGCTGGCCCGCCTCGACCGGCTGCGATCCTTGGGCCACCCGCTTCTGGTCGCCGCCTCCCGCAAACGTTTCCTCGGCCGGGTCCTCGCCGGACCCGGGGGCGCCCCGCCGCCCGCGCGGGAACGCGACGCCGCCACCGCCGCCGTCTCCGCGCTCGCGGCGCACGCCGGCGCCTGGGCGGTGCGGGTGCACGAGGTGCGCGCGACGGCGGACGCCGTACGCGTGGCGCGCGCCATCGAGGGCGCGGGCGCGCCCGCCCCGGGCACGACGGTCACGGGCCCGGACGGAGCCCGGTGAGCGCCCCGCACACGGATGTCGAGAAGGTGGAGGCGGCCAACACCTCCTTCTACGCGGCCCTGGAACAGGGCGACTTCGAACTGCTGAGCGCGCTCTGGCTCAGCCCGTCCGACGTGGACGTCGACGAGACGTACCACGACCCGGCCGACGCCGGCGTGATCTCCTGCGTGCACCCCGGCTGGCCGGTGCTGAGCGGACGCGGCGAGGTCCTGCGGTCCTACGCCCTGATCATGGCGAACACCGACTACATCCAGTTCTTCCTCACCGACACGCACGTCTCCGTCACCGGCGACACCGCCCTGGTGACCTGCACGGAGAACATTCTCAGCGGTGGTCCCGCGCCCGCGGAGGGCGACGAACTGGGACCGCTGCTGGGACAGCTCGTCGTCGCCACCAACGTGTTCCGGCGCACGGCCGCCGGCTGGAAGCTCTGGTCGCACCACGCCTCGCCGGTCCTGGCCGGGAGCGAGGAGGAGGACGACGAGGAGTCACCCGCCTGATCCGTACCGACCAAGAAGTGGTTGGAATCACCGACCGGTGGGTATGGGCGGCTACCAGCCCGTGAGCAGCGGGGTCCGCCAGGGGGGACGCACCGCGCGCCCCCTCGGCTCCCGGCCTCTCCCGCGCCCCCGCGGCCCGGGACCGTCAGTGCTCGCGGGTAGATTCGACTCCGGCCGGTGCGCCGACCGCACCCGGCACGGACCGGCCCTGACCGACAACTGCAGGAGTGATTCGCGTGGATCGTGTCGCGCTGCGCGGCCTCAAGGCCCGCGGGCACCACGGGGTGTTCCCCAGGGAGCGCGAGGAGGGCCAGACCTTCCTCGTGGATCTCGTCCTCGGACTGGACACCCGGCCGGCCGCGGCCGACGACGACCTGGCGAAGACCGTGCACTACGGCATCGTCGCCGAGGAGGTCGTGGCCGTCGTGGCGGGCGAGCCCGTCAACCTCGTCGAGACGCTCGCCGAGCGCATCGCCCAGGTCTGCCTGAAGCACGAGGCGGTCGAGGAGGTCGAGGTCCGCGTCCACAAGCCGGACGCCCCGATCACCGTCCCCTTCGACGACGTGACCGTCACCATCACCCGGAGCCGTGTATGAGCGCCCCGTACCTCAAGGGTCCCACCGACCCGACCGTCCAGCCGGTTCCGGCCTCGGTCGTCGACAAGGTCGACGCCGCCGACACCACGCTGTCCAACCCGAAGCGCGCCGTGCTCTCCCTCGGAGCCAACCTCGGCAACCGGCTGGAGACCCTCCAGGGCGCCATCGACGCGCTGGAGGACACCCCCGGTGTCCGCGTCAAGGGAGTCTCCCCGGTCTACGAGACCGAGCCCTGGGGTGTCGATCCGGGCACCCAGCCCTCGTACCTCAACGCCGTCGTGGTCCTGAAGACCACGCTCCCCCCGTCCTCCCTGCTGGAGCGGGCGCACGCCGTCGAAGAGGCGTTCCACCGCGTCCGGGAGGAGCGCTGGGGCCCACGCACCCTCGACGTCGACATCGTGGCGTACGCGGACGTCGTCTCCGACGACCCGCACCTCACCCTCCCCCACCCCCGTGCCCACGAGCGGGCCTTCGTCCTCGCGCCCTGGCACGACCTGGACCCCGACGCCCGGCTCGCCGGCCGCGGCCCGGTCGCCGATCTGCTGGGCGCCGTGCCCCGCGAGGGCGTCGCCCCCCGCGCCGATCTGGAACTCCGGCTGCCCGAGTAGTCGTTAAGGTCACAGGACGGCGGACGGGGACTCCTGCCGGGAACCGAAGGGACACCGTGAAAGAGCTGCGTATCAGGGTGCTGGCCGGCGTCTTCGTCGTGGCCGGGATCCTGGCCTGGGCGGGCGCCCGCCTGTGGAACTCGGTCGGGACGCTGCCGAGCGTGCCGCTGGCCGCCCCGGTCGTCCTGGCTCTGATCGCCGCGGTCCTGCTGGCCACGGCGCTCTCCCTGCGCGCCCGGCTGCGGGCCCAGCGCGACCGCGTCCCCGACGCCAAGGGCGTCGACCCCATGATGGCGGCCCGAGCGGTCGTCTTCGGCCAGGCCAGCGCCCTGGTCGCCGCCCTCGCCGCCGGGATGTACGGCGGCACCGGGGTCTTCCTGCTGGGCTCCCTCGACATCCCCGCCCGCCGCGACCAGGCGATCTACGCCGGTTTCTCGGTCGTGGCGGGAATCGCGGTCATAGCCGCCGCCCTCTTCCTGGAGCGGGTCTGCCGCCTGCCGGAGGACGAGGACGACAACCCGCAGGCCGCTCCGGCAGCCTGAGGGGCGACCCGGCGACCCGGCGATCCGGCGGCCCGAGGACCGGTCCGCGTCAGCGCGCCATGATGAGGCTCATCGCCTCGGCGCGGGTCGCGGCGTCCCGAAGCTGCCCGCGCACCGCCGACGTGAGCGTCTTCGCGCCGGGCTTGCGGATACCGCGCATCGACATGCACATGTGCTCGCACTCCACGACGACGATCACGCCCCGCGGCTCCAGGATCTCCATCAGGGAGTCCGCTATCTGGGTGGTGAGCCGTTCCTGCACCTGGGGGCGTCGGGCGTAGACGTCGACGAGGCGGGCCAGCTTGGAGAGACCGGTGATCTTGCCGGTGGTGGCCGGGATGTAACCGACGTGAGCGACGCCCCGGAAGGGCACCAGGTGGTGCTCACAGGTCGAGTACACCTCGATGTCCTTCACGAGCACCATCTCGTCGTGCCCGAGGTCGAACGTCGTCGTCAGCACGTCCTCCGGCCGCTGCCACAGCCCGGCGAAGATCTCCCGGTAGGCCCGCGCCACCCGCGCCGGCGTCTCCCGCAGACCCTCCCGGTCGGGGTCCTCGCCGACCGCGATCAGCAGTTCGCGTACGGCGCTCTCGGCGCGCTTCTCGTCGAACTCGCCGATGGCGCCCTCGCCGTCCAGCGTCACGGGGTCGGTCATGTGGTGCCTCGTTCCTGTCACGGTCCTGCCTCAAGGCATACGGATATGCCGCGCCCCCCAGGCTAGAACCTGGGGGGCGCGGCATACATTCCGGGCCCGGTGGGGCCGTCCGGCGAGCGGTCAGCTCTCCGGGCGGTCCTCCGGGGCCCGTTCCGGAGCCGGGGCGGGCTCCGCCGTGGTGCTCTTGGCGGTGGTGATCGCCGCCGTGGCGCCGTTCGCGCCGTTCGTCAGTGCCAGCTCCTTGGGGGAGAGCACCGGCGGCCGGGTGGACGGCGTACGACGCGACGAACCGGTCCAGGCGGGCCGGGCCGGGCGCTTGACGATCTGGGCGAAGACCTCGGCGATCTCCTCCTTGCCCAGCGTCTCCTTCTCCAGGAGGGCCAGGACCAGGTTGTCGAGGACGTCGCGGTTCTCGACCAGGATCTCCCACGCCTCGTTGTGCGCGGTCTCGATGAGCTTCTTGACCTCTTCGTCGACGAGCGCCGCGACCTCTTCCGAGTAGTCGCGCTGATGAGACATCTCACGCCCGAGGAACGGCTCGGTGTTGTCGCCACCGAACTTGATCGCGCCGAGGCGCTCGGTCATGCCGTACTGGGTGACCATCGCCCGAGCCAGGCCGGTGGCCTTCTCGATGTCGTTGGCGGCGCCCGTGGTCGGGTCGTGGAAGACCAGTTCCTCGGCCGCCCGGCCGCCCAGCATGTAGGCGAGCTGGTCGAGCATCTCGTTGCGCGTGGTCGAGTACTTGTCCTCGTCCGGGAGCACCATCGTGTACCCCAGGGCGCGGCCCCGGGAGAGGATGGTGATCTTGTGGACGGGGTCGGAGTTCGGTGAGGCCGCCGCGACCAGGGCGTGTCCGCCCTCGTGGTACGCGGTGATCTTCTTCTCCTTGTCCGACATGATCCGGGTCCGCTTCTGCGGTCCGGCCACGACGCGGTCGATCGCCTCGTCCAGCATGTGGTTGTCGATCAGCTTCAGGTCACTGCGGGCCGTCAGCAGCGCGGCCTCGTTCAGCACGTTGGCCAGATCGGCACCGGTCATGCCGGGGGTGCGGCGGGCGACGGCCGAGAGGTCGACGTCCGGCGCGACCGGCTTGCCCTTCTGGTGGACCTTGAGGATCTCCAGACGGCCCTGCATGTCCGGACGGTCGACGGCGATCTGCCGGTCGAAACGGCCGGGACGCAGCAGCGCCGGGTCGAGGATGTCGGGCCGGTTCGTCGCGGCGATGAGGATCACGCCGCCCTTGACGTCGAAGCCGTCCATCTCGACGAGGAGCTGGTTCAGGGTCTGCTCGCGCTCGTCGTGACCGCCGCCGAGGCCGGCGCCGCGATGGCGGCCGACCGCGTCGATCTCGTCGACGAAGACGATCGCCGGGGCGTTCGCCTTGGCCTGCTCGAACAGGTCACGCACACGGGAGGCACCGACGCCGACGAACATCTCGACGAAGTCGGAACCGGAGATCGAGTAGAAGGGGACGCCGGCCTCGCCCGCGACGGCTCGCGCCAGCAGGGTCTTGCCGGTGCCGGGGGGCCCGTAGAGCAGGACGCCCTTGGGGATCTTGGCGCCGACGGCCTGGAACTTGGCCGGCTCCTGGAGGAACTCCTTGATCTCGTGGAGTTCCTCGACGGCCTCGTCCGAACCGGCGACGTCGGAGAAGGTCGTCTTCGGGGTGTCCTTGGTGATGAGCTTGGCCTTGGACTTGCCGAAGTTCATGACCCGGGAGCCGCCGCCCTGCATCTGGTTCATCAGGAACAGGAAGATGACCACGATGAGGACGAAGGGAAGCAGGGTGATCAGCAGCCCGACGAACGGATTCTGCTTGGACGGCGAGACGGTGTAGCCGTCCGGGATCTGCTTGTCCTGGTACTTGTTCTGCAGCGTGTTGGCGATGTCCACGCCCTGATCGCCGATGTAGCTCGCCTGGATCTTCGAGCTGCCCTCGACCTTTACGCCATCCTTGAGCTGGACCTTCACGGTCTGCTCGTCACCGGTGGTGACCTTGGCCGACTCGACCCGGTTCTGGTTGATCGCCTGGACGACCTGGCCTGTGTCCACCGTCTTGTAGCCGCCGGACGAGCCGACGACCTGCATCAACACGACCACGGCAAGGACGGCCAGCACGATCCACATGACCGGCCCACGGAAGTATCGCTTCACGTCCATCCACACGGAGCGGTGCCGCCCCGTCCCTCCTGCCATAGTGAGTTTGATAAGACAGTTCTTCTGACCGTACCCCAGCTTCCTCGGCCGTAGCCGCAGGGGAAGTCTGGCAGCACCGTCTGCATGCTCCAACGGCGCGAGGGCCGCCGGGGTTCCCGGCCGGCCCGCGGGGCCGCCGGGGAACCGCGTCAGCCGCCGTAGACGTGGGGCGCGAGCGTCCCGACGAACGGCAGGTTGCGGTACTTCTCGGCGTAGTCCAGGCCGTAGCCGACGACGAACTCGTTCGGGATGTCGAAGCCGACCCATTCCACGTCGATGGCGACCTTGGCGGCGTCGGGCTTGCGCAGCAGCGTGCACACCTTGAGGGAGGCGGGCTCGCGCGAGCCGAGGTTGGACAGCAGCCAGGACAGGGTCAGCCCGGAGTCGATGATGTCCTCGACGATCAGGACGTGCCGGCCCTTGATGTCGGTGTCCAGGTCCTTGAGGATCCGGACGACACCGGAGGACTGGGTGCCCGCGCCGTACGAGGACACGGCCATCCAGTCCATGGTGACCGGGGTGGACAGCGCCCGCGCGAGGTCGGCCATGACCATCACCGCGCCCTTGAGGACACCGACGATGAGCAGGTCCTTGCCCGCGTACTCCGCGTCGATCTTCGCGGCCACCTCGGCCAGTTTGGCGTCGATCTCTTCCTTCGTGATGAGTACCCGCTGAAGGTCGGCACCCATGTCGTTCGCGTCCACCCGCATCACTTTCGGTCGTCCCGCACTTACGGCCTCCGGCTGCCCGGACCGGCCGCCGGAGGGTCCCTCCGGGCGGTCGGACTTCAGCCCTGCCGAATCACCAGTCTGCCACCCTGCCGCTGGGCGACGACCTTGCCGGGCAGGTTGATGGCTCCCTGGCCGCGCCAGCCGGTGATCAGCCGGTCGACTTCCTCGATGTGGCGGGCGAACAGGGAACCGGCCGGAGCGCCGGCCTGGATGGCGGCGCGGCGCAGGATCCGGCGGCGGACGGCGGACGGCAGGGCGTAGAGCTTGCCGCACTCCAGCTTGCCCGAGGCGTCGCGGACGCCCGCCTCGGCCCGGCGGGCCCAGTCGTCGAGGGCGTCCGCGTCGTCGCGGGAGAGCTGGGCCGTCCGGGCGAGTGCCTCCACGACGCCCTTGCCGAGCGCCTTCTCCAGGGCGGGCAGGCCCTCGTGGCGCAGCCGGGAGCGGGTGTAGGCCGGGTCGGTGTTGTGGGGGTCGTCCCAGACCGGCAGGGACTGGACCATGCAGGCCCGGCGGGCGGTCTGGCGGTCGATCCGGAGGAAGGGGCGCCGGTAACGGCCGTCGGCCCCCGAGACCGCGGCCATGCCCGACAGGGAGCGGATGCCGGAGCCGCGGGCCAGGCCCAGCAGGACCGTCTCGGCCTGGTCGTCGCGGGTGTGGCCGAGCAGGACGGCGGCGGCGCCATGGCGTTCGGCGGCGTCGTCCAGGGCGGCGTAGCGGGCGTCCCGGGCGGCGGCCTCGGGTCCGCCGTCGCGGCCGACGGTGACGGCGGTGGCCTCCACCGGGTCGAGGCCGAGCGCGCGCAGGCGCAGGACGACCTCCTCGGCGCGCAGGTCGGAACCGGGCTGGAGGCCGTGGTCGACGGTGACGCCGCCGGCCCGGACGCCCAGCCGGGGGGCTTCGAAGGCGAGGGCGGAGGCGAGCGCCATGGAGTCCGCGCCGCCGGAGCACGCCACCAGGACGAGCGGGGCCGGCGGCCGCTCGTGCAGGGCGGGGGGCGAGGCGGCGCGGGGGCCCGCGTGCGCGGGCTCGCGGGCGACGCCGGCGGTGGCAGCGGTGCCCGGGGGCTCGCTGTGCCGGCCGGGCTCGCGGTGGTGGTCGGTGAGGATGTCGTGGAGGACGCGGCGGACCGCCAGGCGTATCGCCGCGACCGCAGGATGGGGACCCATGTCCGGTGCCCTTCATGAAGTTTTCGAGGGATGCCCTCGCGTCGGTCACGCAGAGTGTGTAGATGGTGACAGAAACGGGGCGTTCCCCGAGCATCGCACGCCTGCCGGAGGCCCACGGTCCCTCGGACGGGTGATTGAAGGGGCGTCAACCTGTCGTCGGCCGGATCGTTTCCACGCCCCCCGCACTCCTCTTCACTACTCGGACTTGCGGTGCACCCGCGCGATCCAGTCCGCCGGTTTGGCGATCTCCGCCTTGGTGGGGAGGGTGTTGGGCGAGGTCCACACGCGGTTGAAACCGTCCATGCCGGCCTCCTCGACGACGGCCCGCACGAAGCGCTCGCCGTCCCGGTACTGGCGCAGCTTGGCGTCCAGGCCGAGCAGCTTGCGCAGGGCGAGGTCGAGCCGGGAGGCGCCCTTGGCGCGGCGCTGCTGGAACTTCTCGCGGATCTCCCCGACGCTCGGCACCACGGCGGGGCCGACCCCGTCCATCACGAAGTCGGCGTGCCCCTCCAGCAGGGACATCACCGCGGTGAGGCGGCCGAGGATCTCCCGCTGGGCCGGCGTCTGGACCAGTTCGACCAGCGACCGGCCGCCGTCGTCCTCCTCGCCCTCGGGACGGCCTCCGGCGAGTGTCTGGGCCGCCTCGCGAACGCGTTCGAGCACGGTCATGGGATCGACGTCGGTCTCGCTCAGGAACGACTGGATCTCGCCCTGGAGGTGGTCGCGCAGCCAGGGCACGGCCGTGAACTGGGTGCGGTGGGTCTCCTCGTGCAGGCAGACCCAGAGCCGGAAGTCGTGCGGGTCGACGTCGAGTTCGCGCTCGACGTGGACGATGTTCGGGGCGACCAGGAGCAGCCGGCCGCCGCCGCCCGTACCGGCGGGCAGTTCGCGGGTGGCGGGGGCGAAGGTCTCGTACTGGCCGAGGACGCGGGAGGACAGGAAGGAGAGCAGCATGCCCAGTTCGACGCCGGTGACCTTGCCGCCGACGGCGTTGAAGACCGCGCCGCCGGGGCTGGCGCCGCGGCGCTCCTGCATCTTCTCCAGCAGCGGCTTGAGCAGTTCCCGGAAGCCGGCGACGTTGGCCCGGGCCCAGCCCGGGCGGTCGACGACGAGGACGGGGGTGTCGTCCGCCCCCTCGGAGGCCATCCGGGTGAAGCCCCGGACGTGCTCCTCGGACTCCTTGGCGTGCCGGCGCAGTTCCGCGACGATGGCGCGGGCCTCGTCCCGGCTCACCTCCGGGCCCGGCCTCACCAGGCGGGTCGCGGTCGCCACCGCGAGGTTCCAGTCGACCATCCCGGAAGATGCGGCACCACCGATGCTCGTCATGCGTCAACCGTACGTGAGGCCCGCCGCCGGGGGCAGGCCGTGGCGGCGGCGGAAGGGCGGCCGGGCTACCGGCAGCCGCACTCCGCGAGACTGGTCGCCATCCGGTCCAGGGCGCTCTGGGCGGCGGCGGGGTCGGTGGTCCCGTCGGCCAGGAAGGCGAAGGCCAGGGCCCGGCCGTCCCGGGTGACGACGGTGCCTGCCAGGGTGTTGACGCCGGTCAGGGTGCCCGTCTTGGCGCGTACGAGGCCGGCGGCGCCGTCGGTGTAGCGGCCGCTGAGGGTGCCGGTGAAGCCGGCCACGGGCAGTCCGGTCAGGGCGGCGCGCAGCTCCGGGCGGTCCGGGTCGGCGGCGGCCGTGAGCAGGTCGGTGAGGAGGTCGGCGGTGAGGCGGTCGGCGCGGTCCAGGCCGCTGCCGTCGTGGATGTCGGCGCCCCGCACGCTCACGCCGAGCTGTTTCAGCCGGGCGGTGACGGCGGCGGAGGCGCCGCGGAAGTCGGCCTTCTTCCCGCTCGCCGCGGCGGTGTGCCGGGCGAGGGCCTCGGCGAGGTCGTTGTCGCTGTGGGTCAGCATCCGTTCGACCAGGCTCGACAGCGGCGGCGAGGAGACGGTGGCGAGGGTGTCGGCGCGGTTGGTCGCCTTGGAGGGGCCGGGCGGCGTGGCCTTGACGCCGTGCTCGCCCAGCAGGTCGGCGAAGGTGCGGGCGGCGTCGGCCGCGGGGTCGGCCGCACGCGCGGCGGGGCCGCTGGTGGAGCCGTCCGTGCGGGCCTCGTCGGCCATCAGGGCGGTGACGGTGGCGAGGTTGTCGTTGACGCCGATCGGGTGGCGCCCGGAGCCGGCGTAGAGCGTGGTGTCGTACGAGAGCGTCACCTTGCGCACGGCGCGCTTCCTCAGGGCCTTCGCGCTGTTCGCGGCGAGGGTGCGCAGGCTGGCGAGTCCCCCGGCGTCCGCACGCGCGGTGAGCGTCGGGTCGCCGCCGCCGACCAGGACGAGTTCGCCGGTGTCGGCCTCGAAGGCGGCCCGCGTGGTGAGGCGGTGGTCGGGGCCGAGCGCGGTGAGGGCGGCGGCCGCGGTGGCGATCTTGGTGGTGGAGGCGGGGACGAGGGAGGTGCCGACGCCGGTGCCGTAGAGGCGTCCGCCGGTGGTGAGGTCGACGACCGAGGCCCCGTGCCGGGCGCCGAGCGCGGGGTCCGTCAGCAGGGGGCTCAGCACCTCGTCGAGGGCCTTGCCGCGCGGGGCGGCGGCCGCGGCGCCGGACGTGGCGCCGAGCCCGGCCAGCACGGTGCCGGCGCTGGGCGCGGGCCGGGGCGGACCGGCGGCGCCGGTCCCGCGGCCGTGATCTGCGCCACCCGTGTGGTTCCGGGCGACTGCCCGGACCCGCTCGGCCGTACGCTGACCCGTGGAGTCCCAGGGTCCGGCGGCGGTCACCACACCGACGGCGAGTGCCAGCCCGACGGTCGCGGCGCCCGCCGTGTACTGCCAGGTGTTCGGCCTGGTGATCCGGGTGAGCCGCGGTGCCGTGGCCCGTGCGTACCGTGCCAGCCGCGGTCCGGCGGTGCGTGCGGCGCGCGCGAGACGCGGCGTCACGGCGCCCGCGGCCCGCGCGAGACGCGCTCGCGCGGTTCGCCACGGTCTCGGCTCCACCACGACCACCAGCCCCTTTCGCGATCACCCACCTGCGTGAGGGACACTTAACCACCAGAACTATGTGCTGATCATGGAGGAGCGTCCGGTGGAGTTCGACGTCACGATCGAGATCCCGAAGGGTTCGCGGAACAAGTACGAGGTGGACCACGAGACCGGTCGTATCCGCCTGGACCGCCGCCTTTTCACCTCGACCGCCTACCCGACCGACTACGGCTTCGTCGAGAACACCCTCGGCGAGGACGGTGACCCGCTGGACGCGCTGGTCATCCTGGACGAGCCGACGTTCCCGGGCTGCCTGATCCGCTGCCGCGCGATCGGCATGTTCCGCATGACCGACGAGGCCGGCGGCGACGACAAGCTGCTGTGCGTGCCGTCGACCGACCCGCGGGTGGAGCACCTGCGCGACATCCACCACGTCTCCGAGTTCGACCGCCTGGAGATCCAGCACTTCTTCGAGGTCTACAAGGACCTGGAGCCCGGCAAGTCGGTCGAGGGCGCCAACTGGGTGGGCCGGGTGGACGCCGAGGCGGAGATCGAGCGCTCGTACAAGCGCGCCGAGGAGCACGGCGGCCACTGAGTTCGCTGGGGTGGACGGGTCGTACGCATGCGCGTGCGGCCCGTCCGTGTTTGGGTGCGCATACTGAGGGCTACCGGAGGTTGTGGTTGTAGGGAGCTTTGTGCAAGTGACGGACGCGAACGGCCGGGGGCCACAGTCGGACGAGGCCAGGAGTGCCTTCCGGCAGACCACCGTGACAGCGCCGCCGGGTGAGGGCGAGTCGTCGACGACATCCGAGTTCGCCCTGCCCCAGGGGCTGTCCGTCCCCCGTACCGAGAGCGAGTCCGAGACGACCTCGGAGTTCGCCCTGCCGGACGGGCTGGACGTGCCGCAGGTGCCGGTCGCGGAGCCCGAGAAGTCGGCGTTCAGCACCCCGCGCGGGTACAGCGCGCCGCACGCGCTGTCCGCGTTCACCCCGCCGGCCGGTGTACCGGCGGTGAACCTGACGAAGGACCTGCCCTGGCAGGACCGGATGCGCACGATGCTGCGGATGCCGGTGGCGGAGCGGCCCGCGCCCGAGACGGCGCAGCGGCACGACGACGACACCGGTCCGGCCGTCCCGCGGGTGCTCGACCTGACGCTGCGTATCGGCGAGCTGCTGCTGGCCGGCGGGGAGGGCGCCGAGGACGTGGAGGCCGCGATGTTCGCGGTGTGCCGCTCCTACGGCCTGGACCGCTGCGAACCGAACGTCACCTTCACGCTGCTGTCCATCTCGCACCAGCCGTCCCTGGTGGAGGACCCGGTGACGGCCTCGCGGACGGTGCGCCGCCGGGGCACCGACTACACGCGGCTCGCGGCCGTCTTCCAGTTGGTGGACGACCTCAGCGACCCGGACGCGCACCTCTCCCTGGAGGAGGCGTACCGGCGGCTGGCGGAGATGCGCCGCAACCGCCACCCGTACCCGACCTGGGTGCTGACCTCGGCCAGCGGCCTGCTGGCGGGCGCGGCCTCCCTGCTGGTCGGCGGTGATCTGATCGTCTTCGTCGCGGCGATGCTGGGCGCGATGCTCGGCGACCGGCTGGCCTGGCTGTGCGCCGGGCGCGGGCTGCCGGAGTTCTACCAGTTCGCGGTGGCCGCGATGCCGCCGGCCGCGATCGGTATCGCGCTGACGCTGAGCAGCGTCGAGGTGAAGGCGTCCGCGGTCATCACCGGTGGCCTGTTCGCCCTGCTGCCGGGGCGGGCGCTGGTCGCGGGCGTGCAGGACGGCCTGACCGGCTTCTACATCACGGCGGCCGCGCGGCTGCTGGAGGTCATGTACTTCTTCGTCAGCATCGTCGCCGGGGTGCTGGTGGTGCTGTACTTCGGCGTGCAGCTCGGCGCCGAGCTGAACCCGGACGCGGCGCTGGGCACCGGCGACCAGCCGGTCGTGCAGATCATCGCCTCGATGCTGCTGTCGCTGGCCTTCGCCATCCTGCTCCAGCAGGAACGTTCCACCGTGCTGGCGGTGACCCTGAACGGCGGCGTGGCCTGGTGCGTGTACGGGGCGATGCACTCCGCGGGCGGCATCTCGCCGGTGGCGTCCACGGCCGTCGCGGCGGGGCTGGTGGGGCTGTTCGGGCAGTTGATGTCCCGGTACCGGTTCGCCTCCGCGCTGCCCTACACGACGGCGGCGATCGGCCCGCTGCTGCCGGGTTCGGCGACCTACTTCGGGCTGCTGGCGATCGCGCAGAGCGAGGTCGACAGCGGACTGGTGTCGCTGTCGAAGGCCGTGGCGCTCGCCATGGCCATCGCCATCGGGGTGAACCTCGGGTCGGAGATCTCGCGGCTGTTCCTGAAGGTGCCGGGGGCCGCGAGCGCGGCGGGACGCCGGGCGGCGAAGCGGACCCGAGGTTTCTAGCGGCCGCGCTCAGTGACCCCGGTGGTACGGGTTGTCGGCGTGCTGGTCTCCGTACGACTGCTGCTGCGGGTCCTGCGGGTACCCCTGCTGGTCGTAACCGCCCTGGTGGGGATACTGCTGGGGGGACTGCTGCGAGGAGTGCTGCGGGTACTGCCGGGCGTACGGCTGCCGGGGGTCGCCGTACGCCTGGTCCCCCTGGTTCCGGTCGCCGTGGCCGTGCCCGCCGTAGCCCTGGCCACCGTGGCCGTGCCCGCCGTGGCCCTGGCCGCCGTAGCCCTGATCACGGTAGCCCTGATCGCCGTAGCCCTGGTCGCGGTAGCCCTGGTCGCGGTACGGCTGCTGCTGCGGCTGGTCGGTCGGGTCTATCCGGCGGAGCTGGGTCGTGGCGTCGTCCATGACGGGCCGGTACGCCTGCTGCGGGTTCTGCTGCTGGTTCTGGTACTGCTGCGGGTGCTGGTACTGCTGCGGGTGCTGGGCCTCGGGGCCGTCGGCGTCACGCGGCGGGTTCTTCTTGTTCTTCGAGCGGGCGCGCAGGAACTCGATGGCGATCGGGACGACGGAGATGAGGACGATCAGGATCAGCATCGCCTCGATGTTGTCCTTCACGAAGCCGATGCCGCCCAGCCAGGAGCCCAGCAGGGTCACGCCCGCGCCCCACAGGACGCCGCCGATCACGTTGAAGGTCAGGAACGAGCGGTACTTCATGCCGCTGACGCCCGCGATGATCGGCGTGAAGGTGCGCACGATGGGCACGAAGCGGGCCAGGACCAGGGACTTCGGGCCGTACTTCTCGAAGAACTCGTGCGCCTTGACGACGTTCTCCTGCTTGAACAGGCGCGAGTCCGGGCGCCGGAACAGGGACGGGCCGACCTTCTTGCCGAACATGTAACCGGCCTGGTCGCCCAGGATCGCGGCGGCGCAGATCAGCGCGACCGCCCCCCACAGGGGGAAGTCGAGCTGGCCGGAGGTGATGAGCAGACCCGCCGTGAACAGCAGCGAGTCGCCCGGCAGGAAGAACCCGATGAGCAGGCCCGACTCGGCGAAGACGATGAGGAGCAGGCCCCAGAGGCCGAACGAGTCGAGGAGATAGTTCGGATCCAGCCAGCTCGGGCCGAGGGCAAGCGTCGTCACGGTTCCGGGCTCCTGAGGGTGGATGGGTACGGCGAGGGGGTGTGGCCGGACAAAGCTATCAACGCCTTGTGCCCGCCCCAGGTTCCACCGGTGCGGCCAGGATGAACTGTGCCCTCCCTCGGACCGGGCTGTGAACCGCGGTCCGCGCGGTGCGGGCCCGGATGCGGTCCCCCCGGCCCGGACCTACCGTCGGTCCCATGCCACTGCACCAGGGGCCCCGCCCGTCCCACGACGACGACCGTGACCGGCGCCGGCTCGCCGTGAACCCGTTCCACGGGGCCGCGAACCCGCTGGGCGGCATGACCGAGGCCCCGCCCGCCCACCGGCTGTCCGACTCCCCGCTGCCACCGGAGACGGCGTACCGGCTGGTCCACGACGAGCTGATGCTGGACGGCAACGCCCGGCTGAACCTGGCCACCTTCGTCACCACCTGGATGGAGCCGCAGGCCGGGGTGCTGATGGGCGAGTGCCGGGACAAGAACATGATCGACAAGGACGAGTACCCGCGCACCGCCGAGCTGGAGCGGCGCTGCGTGGCGATGCTCGCCGACCTGTGGCACGCGCCCGACCCGGGAGCGGCCGTGGGCTGTTCGACGACCGGGTCGAGCGAGGCGTGCATGCTGGCCGGGATGGCGCTGAAGCGGCGCTGGGCGCGGCGGAACGCCGACCGGTATCCGGGGTCGGCCCGGCCCAATCTCGTCATGGGCGTCAACGTGCAGGTCTGCTGGGAGAAGTTCTGCGACTTCTGGGAGGTGGAGGCCCGGCAGGTGCCCATGGAGGGCGACCGCTTCCACCTCGACCCGCAGGCCGCCGCCGCGCTGTGCGACGAGAACACCATCGGGGTCGTCGCGATCCTCGGCTCCACCTTCGACGGCTCCTACGAGCCGGTCGCCGACCTGTGCGCGGCCCTGGACGCCCTCCGGGAGCGCACGGGCCTCGATGTGCCGGTGCACGTGGACGGGGCGTCGGGCGCGATGGTGGCGCCCTTCCTCGACGAGGAACTGGTGTGGGACTTCCGGCTGCCGCGGGTGGCCTCGATCAACACCTCGGGGCACAAGTACGGGCTGGTCTACCCGGGCGTCGGCTGGGCGCTGTGGCGGGACGCGGACGCGCTCCCCGAGGAGCTGGTCTTCCGCGTCAACTACCTGGGCGGCGACATGCCGACCTTCGCGCTGAACTTCTCCCGGCCGGGCGCCCAGGTGGTGGCGCAGTACTACACGTTCCTGCGGCTCGGGCGGGACGGCTTCCGGGCGGTGCAGCAGGCGTCGCGGGACGTGGCGCAGGGGATCGCCGAGCGGATCGCGGCGCTGGGCGACTTCCGGCTGCTCACGCGCGGCGACCAGTTGCCGGTGTTCGCGTTCACCACCGCCGACGAGGTCCGCGCGTACGACGTGTTCGACGTCTCCCGGCGGCTGCGGGAGGGCGGCTGGCTGGTGCCCGCCTACACCTTCCCGCCGCACCGGGAGGACCTGTCGGTGCTACGCGTGGTGTGCCGCAACGGCTTCTCCGCCGAGCTGGCCGAGCTGTTCGTGGAGGACCTGGAGCGGCTGCTGCCCGACCTGCGCCGGCAGCCGCGCCCACTGACCCGGGACAAGGGCGCGGCGACCGGCTTCCACCATTAGGGTCTGCCGGACAGACCTGGGGCTCGCTTCAGCGGTTGAGTCGGGTGAACCTCCGTACCGCCAGGGGGAAGAAGACCGCGAGCAGGGCGAGCGGCCAGAGCACGGCCGTCCAGAGGTGGCCGGGTTCGCCGCCGGGGCCGCCGAACAGGTCGCGTACGGCCGTGGCGGTCTGGGACATGGGGTTCCACTCGACCGGCGGGCCCAGCCAGCCGGGCATGGTCGCGGGGTCGGCGAAGGCGTTGGACAGGAAGCCGACCGGCCAGACCAGGATCTGCACGGCCGCGACCATCTCGGGTTTCCCGGCGACCAGGGCGAGGTGGATGCCGATCCAGAGCATCGCGAACCGGAGGAGCAGCAGAAGTCCGAGCGCGCCGAGGAAGGCGCCGGGGCCGCAGTCGGGCCGCCAGCCGAGTGCGTACCCGACGGCGATCAGCAGGGCGAGGCCGAGCGCCGACTGGAGCATGTCGGCGGCCGACCGGCCCACCAGTACGGCGCCGTCCGCCATGGGCATCGCCCGGAAGCGGTCGACGACGCCCTTGTCGAGGTCCTCGGTGACGGCGATCATCGTGCCCTCCAGGCCGAAGGCCATGGTGAGCGCGAGCATGCCGGGGACGAGGTAGTCGACGTAGTCGCCGGAGACCCCCCGGCCGCCGCCGACCAGGTAGCCGAACATCAGCAGCAGCATGACGGGGAAGACCATGCCGACCACGACCCGCACGGGCTGCCTCGCCCACCGGTCCAGCTCACGTCGGGTCATGGTCCAGGAGTCACTCAGGGCGTGGGCGGTCACGTGGCCTCCTCGGCCCGGCCGGGCTCGGCGCGGGCGGACGGGGTGCGGTCGGTCTCGGCGCGGGCGGGCTGCGTGCGGTCGGTCTCGGCGCGGGCGGGCTGCGTGCAATCGGTCTCGGCGCGGGCGGTCAGGTGCAGGAAGACCTCGTCCAGCGTCGGGCGCCGCAGCGCGACGTCCTCGGCCTCGACACCGGCTTCCTCCAGCGCCCGTACGACGGTGGCGAGGGCCGCCATCCGGTCGGTGACCGGCGCGCTGAGCAGCCGGCGGTCGGGGTCGGTGCGGACGCCGGTGAGCGGGAGCAGGGCGGCGACCGCGGCGAGCTGCGCCGCGTCGCGCAGGACGATGTCTATACGGTCGCCGCCGGTCGCCGCCTTCAGCTCGTCGGCGGTGCCCTCGGCGACGATCCGGCCCGCGTCGACGACCGAGATCCGGTCGGCGAGCTGGTCGGCCTCTTCCAGGTACTGGGTGGTCAGCAGGACCGTCGTCCCGCCGCCGACCAGCGAGCGGACCGCCGACCAGACCTCGCCTCGGCCCCGGGGGTCGAGGCCGGTGGTGGGTTCGTCCAGGAACAGCACCTCCGGTTCGGTGATCAGGGACGCGGCCAGGTCCAGCCGGCGCCGCATGCCGCCGCTGTAGGCGCTGACCGGTTTGCGGCCGGTGCCGGCCAAGTCGAAGCGTTCCAGGAGCGCGCCGGCCCGCACGCGGGCGCCCTTGGCACCGAGATGGTGGAGGCGGCCGAACATCTCCAGGTTCTGCCGGCCGCCCAACTGCTCGTCCAAAGCCGCGTGCTGGCCGAGCAGGCCGATCCGCAGCCGGACGGCGTACGCCTCGGCGACGACGTCGTGCCCCGCCACCTCGATCCGGCCCGCGTCGGGCCGCAGCAGCGTCGACAGGATGCGGACCAGCGTCGTCTTGCCCGCTCCGTTGGGGCCGAGCATCCCGTGCACGGTGCCCCTCGTGATCGTCAGATCCAGCCCGTCCAGCGCCTGTTTCCCCTGGCCGGCGCCTCTCCTCCGCTTCCCGCCGTAGCGCTTGTACGCCCCTTCGACGGTGATCGCCGTATCGGCCACCCGAGTCCCCCTTCGGTCACTTCGGTCACACCGGCTCTAGTCAAAGTTGACTAGATGGCCAAAGGTAACGCGGGCCGAGCCATTGGTCAAACTTGATTAGTGGTGGTCCTGCGGGTGCCGTTCCCCCGTGGCGTACGGGTTCTCCTCGCCCTCGCCGAGGACGCCGACGAACGGCTCGCCCTCGCCGGCGAAGGTGTACGCCCCGCCGCGGATGCGGTCGATCAGGCCGCGGGTCCAGTCGGCGCCGTTGTCGGCGGTGTGCACCCAGAGGTTCATGATCTCGCCGATGTGTCCGAGCTGCCCCGGGCCCTCCTCCGGCGTGTAGTACTCGGTGACGGATGTGCGCCACGCCTCGATCGCCCGGACCCGCTCCGCCAGCAGCGCGAGCACCTCCTCGCGGCCCAGGTCGACCATCAGGCCGAGCCCGGCGGAGAGCACGTCCGGCTTCTGGTCGTAGGCGGTGAGGGAGGCCCGTAGCAGGGAGAGGAACTCCTCCGTGCCCTTGTCGGTGACCTCGTACTCGGTGCGCGGCGGACCGCCCGCGGTGGACGGGGCCGTCTCGTGCTCGTGCAGCAGTCCCTGCTTCGCCATCTGCTTCAGGGCGTGGTAGATCGAGCCCGGCTTGGCGTGGGACCACTCGTGCGCGCCCCAGTACTCCAGGTCGTTGCGGACCTGGTAACCGTGGGCCCGCCCGTGCTGGCGCACCGCGCCCAGCACGAGGAGACGGATCACTGACATGGGACCAGGTTAGGGCCTGCCCGCCGGGTGCTCAGGCGGGGCCGTCCCGCTCCGCCCTGGCCACCAGGTCCCAGGCCGAGGCGCCGTCCAGCGACTCGCGGATGACGTCCGCGTGACCCGCGTGCCGGGCCGTCTCGCGGATCAGGTGCAGACACAGCCAGCGCATCGAGACCCGCTGCCCCGGCGGGAACCACGGTGCCTCGGGCAGCGGAAAGGTGTCGTCGAGGCTCGGCACCTTCCGGACGAACGCCTCCGTCTCGGCGGCGGCCCGTTCCCAGGACGCGAGCTGCGAGTCGACCGTCTCGTCGGCGGCCAGGGCGAAGCCCTCGTGCCGGTTCGCCGCGTCCCGCCGAACGGGCGGCTCCTCGCCCTTGGCGCGGGCGATCCAGCTCTGCTCGACCTCGGTGACGTGCTTGAGCAGCCCGGCCAGGGAGAGTTCGCTGGCGCTGGGCCGCGAGGACGCCTGCGCGTCGGTGAGGCCGAGCACCGAGCGGCGGATGCCGCCGCGCTGCTCGGCCAGGAAGGAGAGGAGCGCCCCGCGCTCGTCGCCGTGCGCCTCGGGGGATACGTGAGTGACCATGACCGCCGCCTTTCACCGGGCGGGCCCCGCGAGGGCACCCGCTCCGCCTGACCTGACAGCGGCAAAGCTACGGGCCGTCGAGGACAGCGACTGTCCTCGACGGCCCGTGCGAGGTCTGGAGAATCGGAGCAGGGGACGCGCAGAAAGGAACGTCCAGAAGGAGACGCCCAGAAGGGAGCGCCCAGAAGGGGACGCTCAGAAGGGGACGCTCAGAAGGGGAACCTGCTGCGCCCGTGCTGCACGGAGATCCACTTCTGGGTGGTGAAGGCGTCCAGCATCGACTCGCCGTTCAGCCGCCCGAGGCCGGAGTGCTTCTCGCCGCCGAAGGGGACGATCGGCTCGTCGTGCACGGTGCCGTCGTTCACGTGGAACATGCCGGTGTCGATCCGCCTGGCGAACGCCACCCCCCGCTCGACGTCGGCCGTGTGGACGGCACCGCTCAGCCCGTACGGGGTGTCGTTGACCAGGCGGACCGCCTCCTCCTCGCCGTCGAACGGGACGAGGAAGGCGACCGGGCCGAAGACCTCCTGGTGCAGCAGGGGCGAGCCGGCGGGCAGGTCGGTGAGGACGGTCGGCTCGACCAGGTTGTCGGTGCGCGCACCCCGCACGAGCGCGGTGGCGCCCTCGGCGAGGGCCTGGTCCACGACGGCCGCGAGGGCGTCCGCCTGCTGGGAGTTGATCACCGGGCCGATCACCGTCTCCGGCTCACGCGGGTCACCCGCCTTGAGGGTCCTGACCTTGGCGACGAACTTCTCGGTGAACTCGTCGGCGACCGCACGGTCGACCAGGACACGGTTGGCGGCCATGCAGACCTGGCCCTGGTGGACGTACCGGCTGAAGACGGCCGCGTCGAC
Organism: Streptomyces ziwulingensis; assembly: GCF_039542605.1. NCBI lineage: Bacteria > Bacillati > Actinomycetota > Actinomycetes > Kitasatosporales > Streptomycetaceae > Streptomyces > Streptomyces ziwulingensis. The sequence continues at coordinate 489,629 of NZ_BAABIG010000022.1, read as the reverse complement.
GGCGTAGTCGAGGTCGGCGTCGTCCAGGACCACCAGGGCGCTGTTGCCGCCCAGTTCGAGGACCGCGCGCTTGAAGAGGCCCGCGCAGACCGTGGCGACGTGCCGGCCGACCTTGTCGGAGCCGGTGAAGGAGATGACCTTCGGGATCGGGTGCTCCAGGAAGGCGTCACCGATCTCGGCGATGTCGGTGACCACGACGTTGAGCAGACCGCCCGGCAGACCGGCGTCCTCAAGGATCTTCGCGACCAGGGTGCCGCCGACGATCGGGGTGTTCTGGTGCGGCTTGAGGACGACGCCGTTGCCCAGGGCGAGCGCGGGGGCGACCGACTTCAGGGAGAGCAGGAAGGGGAAGTTGAACGGGCTGATGACGCCCACGACCCCGACCGGCGCGCGGTAGACGCGGTTCTCCTTGCCGTCGACCGGGGAGGGCAGGATCCGCCCCTCGGGACGCAGCGCCAGGTGGACCGCCTCGCGCAGGAACTCCTTGGCGAGGTGCAGCTCGAAGGCGGCCTTGGTGCGGGTGCCGCCCAGCTCGGCGATGATCGCGTCGGTGATCTCCGCCTCGCGCTCCTCCACCAGCCGCAGCGCCTTCTCGAGGACCGCGCGGCGGGCGTAGGGGTTGGTCTTCGCCCACTCCTTCTGCGCCCGCTCGGCCGCACGGTAGGCGGCGTCCACCTCGTCCACCGTGGCTATCGTGATCGACGCGAGCTTCTCGTCGTCGTAGGGGTTGAAGTCGATGATGTCCCAGGAGCCGGTACCGGCACGCCACTCACCGTCGATGTACTGCCTTGCCAGGTCGGTGAAGTACGACGACATGTGATCCTCAATCCCTCGCTGCCCTGGGCAGCGGAAGCCGGCAACCGGTTCACCTTCACGGTCTGATCACAAGTCATCGTACTGAGGTTTCAGGTGAGTTGGAGGAGTCCTCGCAGAAGATCCCGGCTGCCGTCCGGGTCCGGACTGTCCTGCTGCAGCTCCTTGAGCGCCCGCTCGTACTGGGCGACGTCCTCGCTCTTGTCCAGATACAGCGCGCTGGTGAGCTGCTCCAGGTAGACGACGTCCGAGAGGTCGGACTCGGGGAAGCTGAGGATCGTGAAGGCGCCGGACTCCCCGGAGTGCCCGCCGAAGCCGAACGGCATCACCTGGAGCCGGATGTGCGGGCGCTCGGACATCTCGATCAGGTGCAGGAGCTGCCCGCGCATCACCTCGCGGTCGCCGTAGGGCCGGCGCAGCGCCGCCTCGTCCAGGACGATGTGGAACTCGGGGGCGTTCTCCGCCACGAGGTACTTCTGCCGCTCCAGGCGCAGCGCCACCCGGCGCTCGACGTCCGCCTCGCCCGCGCCCTGCATGCCGCGCCGCACCACCGCCCGCGCGTAGTCCGGCGTCTGCAGCAGCCCGTGCACGAACTGCACCTCGTAGACCCGGATCAGGGAGGCCGCGCCCTCCAGGCCCACGTAGGTGGGGAACCAGCTCGGCAGCACGTCGGAGTAACTGTGCCACCAGCCCGCGACGTTGGCCTCCTTGGCCAGCGACAGCAGGGAGGTGCGCTCCTTCTCGTCGGTGATGCCGTACAGCGTCAGCAGATCCTCGACGTCCCGGGTCTTGAAGCTCACCCGGCCAAGTTCCATCCGGCTGATTTTCGACTCCGAGGCGCGGATCGAGTAACCCGCCGCCTCACGCGTGATGCCTCGCGCCTCACGCAGTCGCCTGAGTTGTGACCCGAGCAGCATGCGCCGCACCACCGATCCGGGCTCTCCCGCGCTCACGTTCGCCAGCCTCCCCAACGTCTTCAAGCCCCGAAGTCTGCCACTAAAACACTCCGAGCAGTACTCGTCCGGTTACAGAGACGGAAGCGAGAAGGTGACAAGCGGGCAGCGAGGGGGCAACGAGAAGGCTGCACGCGAAGAAAACGCACAGGAAGCGGCAGAGCGGGACCAAGAAGACGGTCGGGAGAGGAGGGGAAGATGGCGGAAAATTTGGCCAACAAGCGGTACGGGCAGGTCTATTTCGGTCACGTGCACGTGCATCTGCCCTTGCATCTGCCGTAAGCATCCGAAACCATGGTCCCGCACCGCCGCGCCGCCTCGCTACGACCGCGAATTCCGGGAGTGCCTCGCATGGGGACGAATGGATCGACCATGCTCGAGCCGTTACGGCAGGGCCTTCCTCCGCTCGACCCGACAGCCGTCTCCAGCGCCGCCTCCTGCGCCCTTCCGCCCCGGCTGGAAGCGGTGCGCGAGGCACGGCGGTTCACCCGCACCACGCTCGACGGCTGGCACCTGGGCGATCGCTTCGACGACGTGTGCCTGGTGGTCTCCGAACTCGTCACCAACGCCCTGCGGCACGCGCTGCCGTCCGGTGCGCCCTGTCCGGCGGACCAGAACGGGCCGGTGCGGCTGCACCTGATGCGCTGGACCGAGCGGCTGGTGTGCGCGGTGCGCGACCCCAGTCTCGACAGCCCGGTGACCCGCGAGGCGAACGACTTCTCCGCCGAGTCCGGCCGCGGGCTGTTCCTGGTCGAGTCCCTCAGCGACGGCTGGGGCTGGTACCCGCTGGCCGGGACGCTCGACGGCAAGGTCGTCTGGGCCCTGTTCCGACTGTCGCACCCGCCCACCGGCTGACCTTCCCCGACGCACGTCCGCGCCGCGCTTCTACGCGCGTCGCGGCGTGCGACGGTTCAGGGGTGGCCGAGGCGAGGTAAGGACGTGCGTCAGGTGCGGATGTGGCCGGGCACAGATGGGCGGGGCACGGACGGGCGGGGCACTGACGGGCCGGGCGCGGACGGGCGGGGCACCGGGTCAGCCCGCCACCAGGTGGTCGAACTCGCCGTCCTTCACGCCGAGCAGCATCGCCTCGATCTCGGCGCGGGTGTAGACGAGCGCGGGACCCTCGGGGAACCGGGAGTTGCGCATGGCGACGTCACCACCGGGCAGCAGGGCGAACTCCACGCAGGACCCCTGCGAGTTGCTGTGCCGGCTCTTCTGCCAGGCCACGCCCCGCAGCTCGGTGGCGGCGATGCCGTTGTGCACGCCGGACACGCCGGGCACACCAGGCCCACCGGACGCGCCGGGCGCGCCGGGCGCGCCGTCAACGTGGTACGCGTCGTACACGTCGTGGTCCACAGGTCGCTCCCCGGTCTGCACTGGCTGACGTGGCCATTGATGCAATGGTCAACTGAAGCGGATCATAACTCCGTTCACATGCAGATGCATAAGCAAATGCACGTGCACGGGCGGTGGTGCCGCGGTTACAGATGCCGGATGTCCGCGAGGTGCCTTGTCTTCTTGGACGCCCTCACGAGGTGAGCCGTTCCCGCGTCTGCCCCGGCAACAGTTGATCATGCAGTATCCAGGCCAGGCCCCGGGGCGACGGCTCCGGCTTCCGGAAGGTGCCGAAGACGCCGGACCTCCGCCGGACCTACGCCGGACCTACGCCGGGCATCTGCCGGGCATCTGCCCGGGATGGTCAATTACTCCTGGTAACTTGCGGCTGTCATGGGTCCGTTCGGCCGTCCGCTGTTGTCAGGGCCGACAGGCCGACAGGCAGACCCTGGAAACTTCCGGTGACAGGGGTGGGTGACTGTGGAAGGTAAAGCGAGCACGGAGGCCGAGCGCGGCGGCGACAGGCTTCGGGGCGGCAGAGTTCGGGACCGCAGGCTTCGGGGCCGCCGTGCCGGCGCGGTCGCGGCCGGGCTGGCGGCCGCGCTGGTGCTCACGCTCACCGCGTGCGGCGGCGACGACTCGGACACCGGCGAGGACACGCCCTCGGGCACCCCGGACGGGTCCGCGAGCGCGCCGGCCGGCACGGGCACGGCGCGTGCGGGCGGCACGGTGAGCCCCGGCACAGGGAGCGCGCAGACCGGGGACGCGGGGACCGGGACCCGTACGGGGGACGACGCAGGTTCCGATGCCGATGCCGACGCCGACGCAGGCAACCGCGACGACACCGGCACCAGTGACGGTGACGGTGACGGCACCGGTGATGGAGGCGACGGCTCGCCGAGCACCCCCGCCGACGCCCTGGAGGGCAGTTGGCTGGCGACCACCGACGGCAAGGCGGTCGCTCTCGTGGTCACCGGAAAGCAGGCCGGGCTCTTCGCCGTGGGCGGAACCGTGTGCAGCGGCACCGCCGGCGACCAGGCCGGCGCCCTGACGATCCGGCTCAAGTGCACCGGAGGCGACGACGACCGGGCGACCGGGCGCGTCGAGTCGGTCGGCGGTTCGACGCTGAAGGTGGACTGGGAGGGCGGCGTGGGCGTGGAGACGTACACGAAGGCCGAGGGCGCCCGGCTGCCGAGCGGCCTGCCGACGGCCGACCTGGGAAGCTGAACCCGTACTCCGTCCCGTCTGCCGCAAGAGGAACCCATCCATGCGCTCCACCCGGCCGATCGCCCTCGCCGCCTGCGTCGCCGCGACGCTCCTGCTGACCTCCTGCGCCGGCGGGGACGGTGACGACGACAACACCGCCACCGGTACCGACGACGGCGCGACCACCACCGCCGCCTGCAAGGTCGACGAGGTGGGCGTGGACGTCGCGGCGAGCCCCGCGCCGGCCGCCGGCGACACGGGCACCGTCACCGTGAGCCTGACCGGCCAGGGCGCCGAGTGCGTCCTCGAAGGCTTTCCCCAGGTCACCCTCACCGCGGCCGGCACCGCCGAGGAACTGAGCCCGGACGAGGGCGCCTCGGAGCAGCGGCTGACCCTGGCCGAGGGCACCACCGCGGCCTTCACCGTCACCTACGTTCGCGGCGAGGACGGCGGCGACGGGGGCCTCGCCGTACAGAAGGCGAGGTTCGCGCTGCCCGGCGCCGACACCACGCGGGACGTCGACTGGTCGTACGGGGCGGTCGCGGCGAAGGCGGACGGGAGCGGGCCGGACGCCACGGTGAGCGCGTTCCAGCAGGCGGGCGACTGAGATCCGGCCCGGCGCGCGCGGTCCCGGCCGGCGCTCACGCGTGGGGCGGTCCCGGTTCGCCCGCGCGCAGTCCGGCCTGGAAACGGGAGCCGGCGTCCAGTTCCGCCACCAGTTCGGCCACGCGCCGCCGTACGGGCCGACGAACTGGTCCGCACCGCGCCGGCCCCCTACCGCGACGGCCTCGTGATCGCGACGACGGTCGGCCCGCTCCCCGGCCCGGACGGCATGCCGAGCGCTCAGGCGACCGCCGGTGAGCTGCGCGCACTGGTCGAGGCGGATCTGCGCGCCCTCGGCCTCGACCGGCTCGACCTGGTCCGTCCGCGGGTGGGCGGGACGACCGGGCCGGGCGGCGAGTCGATCGCCGAACGCCTCGCGGCCCTCGCATAGCCGCGGACGAGCCCGGGCACCGGTTCGCTCGACCACCTGGAGGAGAACATGGCCGCGGCGGACCTGCGCCTCGGGCCGGAGGACCTGGCCGAGCTACGAGGCCCCTCGGGCCCCGCAGGCCCCACCTCCCGATCCTCCGCGCCGAAAAGCCGACCCGGAGACCCGGAGACCCGGAGACCCGGAGACCCGGCGACGCGGCGACCCGGAGACCCGGCGACGTGGCGACCCGGAGACCCGGGCGGAACTCAGGGCAGTGGCCGACGCGAGCCGACCCGGGCCCGGTCGGCCGCGCGAGTGCCCTCCGTCCAGCCGGCCTCGTCGGAGACGCCCCGCAGCCGGGTCGTGGTGGTCGCCGGGAACATCCGCTCCAGGTGGTCGGTGACCGCGACCTCCCGCGTGGCGAGCACCGGCAGCAGATCCTCGGTCACGGGGGCCTCGGCGGCGGCGCGCAGCCGGCTGCCGACGCGGTGCGCGTAGGCGGCGAGGAACGACTGCCGGAACACCTTCGTCCGCTTCCGGCCGCCGGCTCGCTGGGCGGCCTCCGCCTTCGTCATCGCGGATTCGGCCTGCACGAGCAGCGACGTGTGCATCAGCTCGACCGCCGTCAGGTCCGCCTCGAAACCGACCACGGTGGAGAAACCGAACGGCTCGTTCCACACCGCCCGGCAGTGGTTGGCGCCGGCCACCGCGTCCAGCAGTACCGCCTTGGCCTGCTCGTACGGCGGCTCCACGCCGATCCGGCAGGCCCCCGGGGCGTCGGGCGCGGGCGCGCGGGCCGCGAGCAGCGCCTCGTCTACGCTGTGCCGGGCCATCAGCTCCTGCGCCTTGGCACTCAGCGCCTCCGCCTCCTCCGGATAGCCGGTCGCCTCCGCCTTGGCGAGCAGCGCGCGGATCTTCGCGAGCGCACGCGACTCGGCCCGCTGCTCCCGACCCGCCCCACCGGATCCACCGGATCCACCGGATCCACCGGATCCGCCGGACCCACCCCATCCGCCGGGTTCGTCCAGCGGTTCGAGCGTGGGCAGCCGCAGCAGCAGGCGGTACAGCTCCAGTACGACGGTGGCGTGCGTGAACCGGTCGGCGCGCGGGGCCCGGCCCGGCGCCTCGGCGGACAGGTCGTCGAGTTGTGCGCGCCAGCGCGGCCCGCGCGGCCGGTCGCCCCCGGCCTGCGCCCGGATCAGGTCCCCGGCCAGCCGCAGGTGTACGTCGTCCAGGTCCCGCCGCACCAGTCGTACGACGTCGGCGGGCTGCCAGTTGCGGCGCCAGGCGGTGGCCACGAACTCCTCACCCCGCCGCTGGAGTTCGGCGTCGGCGCCGGGGTCGGCCGCGAGCAGGGAGGCCGCGGTGTCGAGACCGGCGTCGGTGGTGTCGTACAGGGCCGTCCGGAAGGCGCGGTCGACGGTGCTGGGCGTACTCACCCGGCGATAGTGCCATGGACCGCCGCCCCGCCCGCCGCCCCGCCCGCCACCCCGCCTCACTGCGCGGCCTGACAGTCCCGCCCCGACTGTCAACCAAAGGTTGACGCCCCCGTGGACGCAACCTACGGTTGACACATGACGACGAATCCGAGCATCACGTCATCCGTACGCCTCGACGACCTGATCGCGGCGATCAAGAAGGTGCACGCCTCGCCGCTGGAACAGCTCCAGGACGCGGTGCTCGCCGGCGAGCACCTCGGTGAGGTCGCCGACCACCTCATCGGCCACTTCGTGGACCAGGCCCGGCGCTCGGGCGCGTCCTGGACGGACATCGGCCGGAGGATGGGCGTCACCCGGCAGGCGGCGCAGAAGCGCTTCGTGCCGAAGGAGTCCACCGACCTCGACGCGAGCGAGGGCTTCAGCCGCTACACGCTCCGCGCCCGCAACGCCGTGATGGCCGCGCACCACGAGGCCAAGAACGCGGGTAACGCCGAGGGCGTGCCCGCACACCTGGTCCTCGGCCTGCTCGCCGAACCCGACGGTCTCGCCGTGAAGGCGATCACCGCGCAGGGCGTGGCCCCCGACGCGGTCCGCGAGGCGGCCCTGGCAGCGCTGCCCCCGGCCGCCGCCGAGGTCCCGGAACTGGTGCCGTACGGCCCCGCGGCGAAGAAGGCCCTGGAACTCACCTTCCGCGAGGCCCTCCGCCTCGGCCACAACTACATCGGCACCGAGCACCTCCTGCTCGCCCTCCTGGAACACGAGAACGGCGAGGGCGTGCTCCACGGCCTCGGCCTCGACAAGGAGCGGACCGAGCAGTACGTCACCGAGGTGCTGTCCCAGTTCCTCAAGACACCCGTGAAGAGCGAGGCGCCCGGGTCCCCCACCGAGACCGGCCAAACCGGGGAGCCAGGCGAAACCAGGAAGCCCGGCGAGCCCGGCGAGCCCGGCGAGCCCGGCGAGCCCGGCGAGCCCGGCGAATAGCCCCTCCCCTTTTCTCCCCCTCCCGTCCCGAGAAGCCGATGTCAGACCCCCCTGCGAGACTCGTGGCATGGCCGACCGGTGGGTGCTCGCCCTGGCCGAGGATGGTGGCGCGGACGTCGCCCCGCTCGGCCCCGACGGGCTGCCCGCCGCCCCCGTGCGGCGGGAACCGGACCCCGCGCGGGCCGTCCGCGACCGGCCCGGGGTGACGCGATGGGTGTGGCGCTCCACCGCCGAGGTCTACCCGCACCTGCTCGCCGCGGGGGTACGGGTGGAGCGCTGCTACGACATCGAGGACGCCGAGTCCCTGCTCCTCGGCCACGAGGGCCGGTCCGGCGAACCGCACGCGGCCGCCGCCGCCCTGGCCAGACTGCGCGGCGGCCCGGTTCCGTCCGACCCGCCCCAGCGCGCCGCCGAGCCGGGCGCGCAGTCCCCGCTCTTCGAACCGAGGGGCACCCACCTCCCCCTCACCGACCTGGTCGCCGTCTACGCCGAGCAGCAGCGGCGGCACGATCTGTCCGCCCACCCCGACCGGATGCGGCTGCTGACGGCGGCCGAGTCGGCGGGGATGCTGGTGGCCGCCGAGATGAACCGCGCCGGACTGCCGTGGCGGGCGGACGTGCACCGGGAGGTCCTGCACGACCTGCTCGGCGAGCGGTACCCGGGCGGCGGCGAACCGCGCCGCCTGGCCGAACTGGCGGACGAGGTGTCCGCCGCCTTCGGCCGCCGGGTCCGGCCCGACCTGCCGGCGGACGTGATCAAGGCGTTCGCGCAGGCCGGGATCAGGCTCCGCTCCACCCGCCGCTGGGCGATCGAATCCATCGACCACCCCGCCGTGAAGCCGCTCCTCGCATACAAGAAGCTGTACCGCGTCTGGGTCGCCCACGGCTGGTCGTGGCTGCAGACCTGGGTCCGGGAAGGCCGCTTCCGCCCCGAGTTCGTCGCCGGCGGCACGGTCACCGGACGCTGGGTGACCAACGGCGGGGGCGCGCTGCAGATACCCAAGGTGATCCGGCGGGCCGTCGTCGCCGACCCCGGCTGGCGGCTGGTGGTCGCCGACGCCGACCAGATGGAACCGCGCGTACTGGCGGCGATCTCCCGCGACCCCGGGCTGATGGAGGTGGCCGGCCGGGAGAGCGACCTCTACCAGGCGGTGTCCGAGCGCGCCTTCTCCGGCGACCGCGCCCAGGCCAAGCTCGCCGTACTCGGCGCGGTCTACGGCCAGACCGCCGGCGACGGCCTGAAGAACCTCGCCGCCCTCAGACGCCGCTTCCCGCGCGCGGTGGCCTACGTCGACGACGCCGCCCGCGCGGGCGAGGAGGGCCGTCTCGTCCGCACCTGGCTGGGCCGCACCTGCCCACCGGCGGCCGGGCCGGACGACGACCCCACCGGAGAGGCCGGCCTCCCCCAGGACGAGGCGCCGGACACCGCCGGCCTCGCGGAGTGGGTGCCCGGGTCCGGGTACGCCTCGACGGACGCCCGCGCCCGAGGCCGCTTCGCCCGCAACTTCGTGGTGCAGGGCAGCGCCGCCGACTGGGCCCTGCTGATGCTGGCCGCACTGCGGCAGACCTGCGCGGGCCTCGCCGCCGAACTGGTCTTCTTCCAGCACGACGAGGTGATCGTGCACTGCCCGCAGGAGGAGGCCGACACGATCGTCACGGCAATACGCGAGGCGGCAACCCTGGCAGGCCGCCTGACCTTCGGCGAAACACCGGTCCGCTTCCCGTTCACGACCGCGGTGGTGGAGTGCTACGCGGACGCCAAGTGAGACCGCACCACGCCGCCGACCGGACCGCGCCCCTGCCGACACAGCAGCACAAAAGCAAAAGCCCCAGGTCACGGCGAGTGAGTCCGGAGGCTTCCACAGAGCCGCCTTCGGGATTCGAACCCGAGACCTACGCATTACGAGGGCCTGCAAGATCATCTCAGCCCATGCCGGACGATGTCGCCGAATCTCATTTCGCCAGGTCAGAGAGCCACAGCCCCCGCTCCACATGCCACCAAATCCATCCTGTGCCGCCCGGTCCGCTCACGCAGCGCTCACGCAGCGCTGGTCCGTTACGTGCCCCTTGGTTCCCAGGTAGCCGATGTCTCCATCAATGACGCAGCTGACCGCTTCGGCGGAATGCAGATGTGGGAGCGGAGTGCCAGACCTGAGCGTCTTACTGCTGGTCTCCCTCGCCGCCAAACTGCTGGATGTCGCTCAGCAGGTGGAGGGCATGTGCAGTCAAGGAGAGGGCGTGAGGCCGTGTCAGGGAGATCTTGCGGTGGGCGTGCGGGTTGCGAACGAACTTGAAGAACGTCCGCAGCCGGAGTCGGTAGATCTTCAGCATCGTGTTGTAGACGAAGACTTCGTCATGCAGGTGGTCGATGAACTCCCCAACGAGCCTCTGACCGTACCCATCATCGTTGCCCACCACGTCTCGCAACGCCGACTCAACCGCGATCCCGACTTCGCGGACCGCATGGTCATAGAGCTCGTTGTCCAAGAGCTTGCGCAGGTCTGGCAGAAACTCGGGAAGCTCGACCTGCTCCGAGAGCTGCTGGGTGACGACTTCCCAACCCGAGGCGGTGATCGTCAGAGGAGACTCGTTGCCGTCTTCCTCGAAGGCGGGGTACGTGTAGGGATCGCCATCCCAGAAATCTTCTTCTACCGGTAGCTCGGGCAGGCTTGGAAGCGAGATCTCCCGACTATTGCCTTGATCGTCCTTGGTGAAATACCTGACTCCCCGCTTCCATCCCATCTCGATGCGCCGGCGGAGCTCCCACTCGCGATGACTGATCGGGGTAACGCCGCTGATGAGGCCCTCCTTCCGCAGGCGAAGCAGGTCTTCATGCCAGATCGCCACCTGGAACGCATCCCGCGACCACGGATCCCGGGGAGGGTGCGGCTTCTTCGAGTCATAGTTGTACGCGTTGAACAGGACACAGCGATCAATGTCATCCATGGGCTCGAAACGGGTGCCCTCCGGGAACTGCGCCAAGTCGAACAGACCGTGCACCCCACCCGGCGAGCATGGGTAAGCGGGCCAGTCCGCATGAATCGCCAGGACGAAACCACCACGACCATCGCCGTAGCCCCACCCAAACCAACCAGGGTGGTCAGAGAGGTCGCGGGACTTCTCAGCGTCCGATCCGCCTTCGCTCATGAGACGAGCATCTCATCAGCCGCGGACCCGATCGCAGCAGAATTTCGAGTCAGGACCGGCCTCTTGTTCCCTTGCCTGCTTCGACGTGCCCGTACAGCTGGCGCCACTGGTGGCCGCCGAGTAGATCACGGCGGACCGCGACCCAGCACCCCTTCAGTTCACTGAGATGGCCGCCGAGAACGGGCGAGGGCGGACGGGTGCGGACGGCGAATAGCGCGGCCAAGCCGACGATGCCCATCTCGCACCTGCAGCAGCCCCCTCGTCATCAACGGTGTGCGGCGAGTCAGCCAGTGCCACCACATCACCAAGTGAGCCGCACGTGCCCCCCGAGACCTCGCCCCAGGACCCCGTCCAGGAAGCGAAGCACCGCCGCGCTGGCATCATCGCCTTCGCCATTGGCGCCGCCGCCTCGCTCGCGTTCTTCGCCTTCTTCCCCGGCCTCCCCCACGTCATCGACTGGGGTGCCATCCTCGTCTCCCTCGTCGTCGGCGCCCTCACCCGCTGGGCCTGGCTGGCCCGGACCCGAAGGAAGCACGCCAGCGCGGAGTAGATCGTCGCGGCCCCTCCCACCACCGACGCTGTCACGCGCGCGGGCGCTTACCGAGCCAATGCGCATCAAGCCAGACCCGATGTTCAGGTCGCAGCTGCACCGCCACAGGTTGGCCGTGCAGCTGCGCGTAACACGGATAGCCGTGAAGGCTCGGGATCACGTCGAGGGTTCCGGAGGCCACGTCCACCGCGATATGGCCGAGGTCAAAGAGCCTGTGGATGTCACGGCGCAGGAGCAGCCCGCCATACTCGTGGTGCTCGCCACTCTCGGCATAGCTGTAGAGGTGAGCCGCTTCCAGGGCGTCCGCCGGCGTGGGGCCCGTGAAGGCGCACACTTCGCCCTGCTCGCGCAACAGACGTGCGCGGAAAGCCTCTTGCCCGACGCGCGTTCGCACGAGCGATTCCTTGTGGCCTCCTGCTATGGCCAGACGAGCGGCTGCGGCAATGTCCTTCACGGTGCTGGCCTGACCGCTGGCGTCGAGAAGTGCCTGCCGTAGCCGCTCCCATCGCGCAGGGCGCATACTCAACTGCGACTTCGGAGATTCGCAGAGGGCCCGCAGCTCGGAGCCCGAGACCAACCACGCCCGTTCATCCATCTCTTGCCGTGCGAAGACCGGTAGGTAGTCACCGACCTGGTATTCTGACGTGGGGCGGCAAAGAGGTGTCCGCACTTGCCGCAGCGGTAGGCTGGCTTCTCTCGGTGACGCCGTTTGATGTCAGCCTTGCCACACCGAGGACAGGAGTACAGCACCTTCTCGGCCGAAGCGGTGTTGATCGCCTCTATCACCGAAACGCCGACGAGCTCCTTCCTGTCCCAAAGAGCTATGACGTCCCCCACCGCCACACGAGCATGGTTCTGAACGGTGCTGTCCCAGCTGTAGTGCAGAGACGCACTGTCGTCATAACCGTCGTTTCCGGCATGCTCCCGGTTGGCACCCAGCGCCAGCATCAACCACGCAGCGGCCACGTTCTTGGTGGTGAAGTTGGCTCGCACATCGACTAGTTCGTAGTCGCGACTGGCGCCTATATCGGCCTCCGGAATCATGCGCCAATCATGCCTGAGGGACCAGCGGCGTACAGCCCGGGCGTCTTCGCAGCAGGTCCCGCTGGATGTCGTCGCCCGACCTCGCTTCTCCGTTCGGCAAAGCCGCGGTGGTGAACATCAGATCAAGGCACCGACGGACTCGATCCGGACAGATTCGATCAACTATACGTAACCGCTTGCGACTTCGACGAGATACGTTCGATGCTGCTGGGGCTCGAAGCAGCAGAAGATGTCCGGCTTTGGCGTCGTGCCTTGGCGGCTTCTGACTCGCGAGCCTGGAGACCCCGTGGACATCCATGTCACGCGGGCCAGTTCGGCATGTCTGCCTCAACTGGCACGCTCTTCTGAGCCACCTCGGCTCTCACCCCTTCCCTCATGTGCGGGGGCACGCCCCCTTCCAGCCCCGGCGGAGCTCGCCGAATCCGACGGGGAGGCGGCGTGACCAACTCGTTCGAGCCAAGCGTTGCCCAGCAGACTGCTCTCGTGGACCACCTGGTCAACGCGGTGGTCAGCGATGCGACCGGCGAGGCCCAGGGGGACGTCTGCCTGGGCGAGCCTCCAAGTGCTCGGTACTTCATGGAAAGCCTCGGCCCACACACCATCGAACCTGGCGGAGCTGCCCCGCGGTACGGCCGCACGACACCGGACAGTCTCGGGTTCGAGTTCGAGGCCAGCAATGCCAGCTCCATCAGCGTCAAGGCGCGGGCATCGTTCTACTACGCGGCACTTCCGACCCGATCGCAGCAGCTGGAGTGGGCTGGTGAGCGCGAAGAGCCGTACAGACTGGCCCCTCTGTTCAAGCGACTGACTGTGACCGTCGGTCCCGTGGACGTCGTGCTGGGACAAGAGGCCGGCCTGCGTCAGACCTTGGAAGCTGAGTTCCAGCGCGCCTTCCAGGACGCCGTGAGAGTGGCACTCCAAGACCCTCGGATCGACCGTCGTGTCGGGAACGACCGCCGAGAGCGGCTCGTTCCTCCTGCCGCGATGGCGGACGACCGGACCTTCGAACAGTGGCTCGCCCGGGAGGTGGGCGGGGACCCCGTAGTGCCATCCCCCGCCGCGCACGTCGTCATCACGTCGAGGCTGGTCGCGTCCGGGCGGCTCCGCGTGACCGTCACTCTGCAGAACCTCGCCACCGACCCCGTCGTGACCGTCCAGGGACGGGGCAGCAACGCCGGCCGTACCCGTCGCGACGAGGCGAGGGACAACGCCCTGTTCCGCGCAGAGCTGGAGATCCAGGGTGACCATCTCCTGCCCATCGTGATGGACCTCGGTGCCGACGCCTACCGCTACTCCGGGGAGCTCGGGGCGTACGCGAACAACTGCGGTGTCGAGCCCCGGTGGCACGAAGGCAGGCTCGTGGCCGTACGCAGCGTGCCCGTCCCTCAGCACGACACCCATCGGGCCGTGGCCAGAACCGATGAGCGCTGGAGTTACGCGACGCTTTCGACCGACCCTCTTCCCGTTCTCGACGAGCTCGCTGACGAGATGGAGGCGTACCTGGGGGCTCCTGTGTGGAGCACCGAGGATCTCCAGGACAGGCCCGAGCTGGCCCAGCGTAAAGAGGCAGACCGAAGGGCCGCGGCCTTGGAGGTCGCCCGCTTCCGTGACGGTGTCGCTTGGCTTCGGAGAGACAGGCGTCTCCTGACAGCGTTCCAGCTGGCCAACGAGTCCATGGTGGAGCTCAACAAGCGGCGGAAGCGCCCCAGCCGGGGGTGGCGGCTCTTCCAGCTGGTCGCCATCGTCAGTCAGCTCAGTTCCCTGGCCTGGCGCGAGCATCCCGAGGACCTCTTCGCATCTGGCCTCTGGGGCGACGAACACAACGTGGATCCGACCGAGGCAGCGACCGTCGTCTGGTACCCCACCGGCGGCGGCAAGACCGAGGCGTATCTCGGCTTGGTGCTGGTGTGCATGTTCTACGACCGTGCGCGGGGAAAGGCGCTCGGTGTCTCGGCATGGTGCCGGTTCCCTCTGCGACTGCTGACCTTGCAGCAGACACAGCGCCAGCTCGATGTGATCGCCGCCGCCGAGACGGTCCGTGGCAAAAACGCCGGCCTGCTCAGGGAGGTTGGTGGCGATCCCGGCTGGCCCTTCTTCATCGGCTTCTACGCCGGTGGTGGTAACACCCCCAACTCGCTGATCACGGACCGCATGATCGACCGCCTTCGCTCAAGCGAGGAGGAACGGCATGCGTACCGCCTTGTCCATGACTGCCCTTACTGCGGTGAACGGTCAGTCCGCATCCCGGCGCCCGACCCACAGCGACTCAGGCTCCAGCACGTCTGCGGCAGCGAGGCGTGCGGGAAGGTTCTGCCGATCCTCGTCGTCGACACCGAGATCTACCGGTACCTACCGACCGTCGTGGTCGGGACCCTGGACAAGCTCGCCAACGTAGGGTTGTCGGACAAGTTCGGCGCCCTCCTCGGCGACGTGGACTGCTGGTGCCCTCCTCACGGCTTCGGTCGGGGCGGTAAGTGCCACGAACGGCATGCGCCGGGTCATCCGAAGACCCCGCTCCAGCCCCTGGGCGAGCCTCTTTACGACCCCTCCCCGTCACTGGAGATCATCGACGAGCTTCACATGGTCAACGAAGAGCTCGGAGCTTTTTCCGGCCACTACGAGGGCCTGCTGGCCGAGGTGCAGCGCACTCTGTCGTCCCGACAGCGTGCCGACGGTCGAGGTGTCCGGATGAAGGTGGTCGCCACCACCGCCACCATCCGGGGCGAGGACCGCCAGAGTGAGCACCTCTTCGGTCTCAGGTCAGTGGTGGTGCCACTGCCGGGGCCCAACCTCGACGAGAGCTTCTACTGGCGCCTCGACCGGAGTCTCCCGCTCCGTCGCTTCGTCGGAGTCATGCCGACACGCGGCACGGCAGAGATGACGCTGGTCAGGATCCTGACGTCCGCCCACCGGGCACTGTGGAAACTCGACCGGCGAGAGGGTCTGCCCCCCGCCCTCGAGAGTTGGCCGGAGGATGAGCTCCGCGCAGTCGTCGACCTTTACCGGACGAGCCTCACGTACGCCACCACTCTGGTCGACTTCGGCCGTATCCGTCGCTCGCTGGATACCCAGGTCAACGAGGCCCTGCGCAGGGAGGGCTTTCCGGATCTCAGGGTGGCCGAACTCAAGGGCGAGACGCGCCTGGACCAGGTACGCGGCGTCCTCGACGACCTGGGAAGCACCAACGGCAACACGGGCATGGTCGTCGCCACCAGCATGGTCAGCCACGGAGTCGACGTGGACCGGTTGAACCTGATGCTGTTCAACGGCATGCCCCGCTCCATGGCGGAGTACATCCAGGCGTCGTCGAGGGTGGGCCGCGCCTACCACGGCCTCGTCTTCATGCTCTTCAACCCCGTGAGGGAGAGAGACCGGTCGCACTACCGCTATCACGGCAAGTTCCACGAGTACCTCGACCGTATGGTCGAGCCGGTGGCCATCAACCGCTGGAGCAGGTTCGCGGTTCGCAAGACCCTGCCGGGGATACTGATGGGGCAACTTCTCCAGATCGCGAACCGTGACTGGTGGCGGGCGGGTAACGCCCCTGGCCACCTGCACGACCTCTCGAAGATGCAGGCCGCCCTCCGTACCCCCTCGAGCGGGGGCCTGGAAGGGGTCCAGCTCACCGAGCTGCTGGAGGTGCTGCACTCCGTCTTCCAGTCGGACCGCCCGGAGGGGCAGGAACTCCGCACTGACCTCGAGGACATGGTGGAGCACGCCCTGGCGAGCCTCCGCTCCGCCGGCGCCTCCGCTGGCCTCACCGGCGGAAACAACCGGGGATACCGCGCGACTGGCGACTACCTGGGCCTCGAGTACCGGCCCATGACGAGCCTCCGCGACGTCTCCGAGGGAATCCCGTTCCACGTCGTATCCGACAGCAGGAGGTCGTGATGGCGTTCAACCCCAGGAACGACGACATGGCTCGGGACAGGGGCCAGGTTCTCTACCGATACCGCCCCGGCCAGACCTTCGACCACCGCGGCGGCTACACGGCCCAGGTGGTCCAGTTCGGGCGTGACGAGGAGTTTGACGGTCCCTCGCTCGACCGCGAGCACCTGGTACAGGAGGCGATGCGGTTCGTGCGCAGGTGGCGAGCCGCCGGGCGTGCGCTCTCCGCTGGAGCTGACCGGGCGCCGGAGTTCCCCGGGGACGAGGACCGGCTTGCCGATCGCCACTACGAAGTCGTGGTCCCGGGTAAGGTCTTCTGCCGCATCTGGCCTCGGGTGGTGCGCTGCTCGAGCGGCGGGTGCGGGCATGTCTGGACGGCCAGTGACCCACGGCCCGGAACGGACGACTGGCCACCGGCCTGCCCGACCTGTGGCAACACAGTCGGGAATCGACAGCTTCAGTTCGTCTTCGCGCACAAGTGTGGCGAGATGTCGCCCATGTACCCGCCAAGCAAGTGCCCCAGGGGACACACCCGGTTCAGGTTGGACGACCGCGCGAGTCGATTCCGTGACTTCCGGTGGGAGTGCATGACCTGCGGCTTTCCACTGTCCGTGCAGTGGAGTTGCAGCAACTCCTCGTGCAGCTACCCGGACAAGTTCATGCACCCCCTGCTCCACACCGCGGGCACGGCGCATGTCGGGCAGGGGTTGACGCTCGTGAACGTGACCACGGCAGAAGAGGCCACTCGGCAGAGCAACCCCCTGTACACGGCTGCCGTGCTCGGCTGGTGGCTCGGTGAGATCACCGAGGACGAGTTCCGGCGGCTCACGGACGGGCACACGGTGGACGTCCCCGACGAGGTCGTCGAGAGCATCCGTGCGATGGAGGAGGCCGGCCTGAACGATCAGGCGCGCGCACTCCGGGCACGCTTCATGCCGGTCGAGGTGGACCACCTGCGGGACAGCGTGAGCAAAGCCCTCGGGCTGGACACCGAGAGCGACGACGCCCGCGGGCTTGCGGCCGAACTGCACACCTATCGTCGGGTCCTGAACCTGGAGCGCCTTGGCATCCCCCGCCTGCAGCGGGAAGCCCGCAACCCCGAGCGCCGCGCCCTGTACGAGCGATACCCCGGTGTACTGAGGGCTGCCGGACTCGGTCAGGAGACATGCCTGATCAGTGATCTCCCGATCACCTACCTCGCGATCGGATACAGCCGGACGGGGTTCAGCCCCGAGGAGGCCGACCTGGTGCCCTATCGGGGACGTGCCGCACGAGGCGCACCCGAGAAGACCCTCCTCTACGCCCACCCCACAGAAGCGGAGGCTCTCCTGTTCCCCGTGGACCGGGAGCGGGTGAGCAGGTGGCTGGTCCGCAACGAGCTCGTGAGCCGCAGCACGCTGGACGACTCAGGGGGCGTCACGAAGTGGTTGGTGCACCAGCTGGGTCCCAGTGATGGTCAGGCCCTCTCTCACGAGACCCGGCCGGAGCCCGGGCACCCTGATCTCCCTGTTCACGAGCTGTTCGGCCTGCTTCACTCCCTGTCCCACCAGCTACTCCGGGCTCTGGCGGTCGACAGCGGCTACAGCGAGACGAGCCTGTCCGAGTACCTCTTCCCGTACGACCTGGCATTCGCCATCTACCCCAACGGTGGGAGCGACTTCAGCCTCGGTGCCATGCGGACGGTACTCGAACAGAATCTGGACGCGGTCGTCAGCCGTGCAGTCGACAACGACGCGTGTCTGTACGACCCGAACTGCATGATCACCAACGAGGGCGCGGATCACGGCTGCCTCCAACTCCCCGAGACCGCCTGCCAGTCCTGGAACCGGAACCTCTCCCGTTGGCATCTGTTCGGATCTCCCGACGGTTCCAGGGTCGGATACTGGGATCCGACCCTGTGAATCACCGGTGGTGGGGGGCGGGAACTGAACCAGAACCCTCCCTCACCACTTTCCGAACGTGCGTGAATTCCAACCGACCGTCGGTCATGGATGATTCGGAGTCTCCGTGAAGCCCGAGCTGGATCTCTTGGACGTCGTCTCCGACGCGCGTGCCCGTGTAGGTGCGCACCCGGCTTGGCAGTCCGGGCCGGAAAGGATCTACGACCTGCTCCGCACGGCGACCAAGTTGCGAGCCATGGAGATCGCCTCAGGAGTCGAGTCCGATCTTCCATGGGAAAGCGTTCTCGCCCAACTCGTCGCATGGCACCACGACTTCCCGCTCGGCACGGGTCCATGCTCTGAGTCCGCTGCTGGCGAGATCACGGCGCTGGCTGCCGCAGCCCAGCACTGGGACCGCTTGGAGACCGGTGTCCGAACTGGCGCCTACCAGGTCCGCCTGACTGGAGGGGGCTTCCGTGTGCGTCACAGCTGGAACCCCGCCGTCGAGGTCGCCGACGCGTTCCTCGAAGCAGCCTCGGTTCCGACGCAGTTGCCGAAACTGTCCGAGACGGAACGCCGGTGGATCTCCACGAGGAGCGCCGGCTCTCGGAAGGGGCCACCAGGGGACGTGTTGGAGGCTGCGGTCAACCGCGCCACCGTGACCATCGAGGCTTACCGGAAGGCGGTGCCCGAGGGCCAAATTCCCGACACCTTCCCCCTCGGCGAGGGGATGACCGTCGGAGACATGACCCGCGTCTTGGCGGTGATCATGGGGATCGCCTCGCTGTGCGAGGAGACAGCGCACCGGCTCTCAAGACTGGAGTCGACGCTCGCTCACATGCCGATTCCACGGCTGATGGCCGTCCTCGCGGACCTGTGCCCAACCGTGTCCGAGGCTCATCAGGCCCTGGCAGTGGAGAGGCTCACCTACCGCTCCGGACGTTCGTGCAGGACATCCCCTCTCGTGCCGTACGGTGGCGCCGTGATCATCTGCCCGCCCCTGATCACTCCCCGGGCCGTGGACCCGATCATGCTTCGTTCCGCTGCCAACGACTCCCGGGGGTTCGGCAGTATCGGACGTGAACTAGGTAACCGTGCAACCGCATGGACCGAATGGCTACGCACGACCCCAGGTGCTCTCGTCGCCGAGCAAGTGCCCGTGACGAGAGCCGACGGCCGATCTGCTGGCGACCTGGACGTGGTAGCCGTGGACCCGGCCGGGCGTGTGGGCCAGTGCTTCGAGATCAAGTGGCCGATCGAGGCGCTGTCACTACCCGAGTCGATGAAGGTGGAGAACTGGGCCACCTCCGCCGCTCGCCAGTTGGACCGGCTGAGAGAAGAACTCCGCGCGGGAACGGCGACGGCCCTGCTGCCGAGCGGCTGGCCACCTTTCGAGTCGATCGACTGGATCTGGTGCGTCGGCACTCCACAGCAGCTCTGCCTGCGTCCGCTCCCAGCGCAGGCCATGCATGTCACGTCCCTTCGCTACGTACAGGCGCTGGGAACGCCACCCGACCTGGCGACCTTGTCAGACGCGCTTGTGAGGCCCGACCTACCGACCGAGGGGGTACATTTCAGGGTCGCCAAGAGATCCTTCCCCGTGGGAAGTCGTCAGGTCCATTCCGATACGCTGGGGCTGGTCCCTGGCCATTGGCGCCCCCGATTCCTGTGAAGGTCGACGAGATGGACGGCCTGTTCGACGGGGTCACTGCGTGAGCAGGCCCGAAACCGTTGCCGGGACGGACAGGAAGTCTCGGCCCCATCCCATCTCGCGAAACCACGGGTCGGGCAAACTCCGGCCGGCATGCGGTGCTGCTCCCGTAGCATCGATTGGTGGTGGGGTGTGTCGCCCTGAGCGAACGAACGCAGTGGTCCCTCTTGGTCGGGGGTCGCATCCGTCCGGTTTCACCGAGTCTCCGGGACGGTCACCCTCCGGAGAGCAACGTCACGGGGAAGCAGAGCCGGGCACATATGAAGTACGACATCGCCGCACCCGAGCCAGCGGGCATGGTGGCCTCGCTCAGCTCCCTCGGGTACTCACTCCCCGCGGCCGTCGCGGACTTGGTGGACAACAGCATCTCCGTCGAGGCGAAGAACATCGACGTGGAGTTCACCTGGGCGGGAGCCGACTCGTGGATCGCCGTCGTCGACGACGGCTGGGGCATGACCCCCGAGGAGCTCATCACGGCCATGACCGTGGCTGCCCGCGGGCCCGCGACCGCACGCACATCCAGCGACCTGGGACGTTTCGGGGTCGGCCTCAAGTCGGCCTCGTTCTCCCAGGCCAGGCAGCTGACCGTGACCACGGCCCAGGATGGGGAATGGCACACTCGCACATGGGACCTCGATGTAGTCGAGGAATCCGGCCAGTGGCGCCTTCTTCACGGGGCCGACGACGACACCACGGCCGTGCTCGACAGGCTTCGAAGCTCGTCCGACCACGGCACCGTCGTGCTGTGGCGGCGACTCAACGGATACCGCACCGACAGCGTCAGCACGGATGACGAGCGCACTCAGAAGCAGTTCTACGCCGAGGCGACGCGCACGGAGTCGCATCTCGGTATGGTCTTCGCCCGCTTCCTCACCGGGGCCCGCCGTCGGAAACTGCAGGTTCGCGGCACCCTCGTGGAGCCCTGGGACCCGTTCATGAGCAGTCACCCCTCGGTGCAGCGTCTGCCGGAGGAGGAACTCCCCCTGAACGGCAGCCTCGTGAGGGTCGAGGCTTTCGTCCTGCCCAGCGCACAGAGGCTCACACCGGAGGAGCACGACCGGGCTGCCGGCCCCGGAGGCTGGCTCGACCAGCAGGGGTTCTACGTCTACCGCAGGAACCGGCTGATCCTCGCGGGAGACTGGCTGGGACAACGGGGCATGCGCAGGGAGGAGAAGTACAACCTGGCGCGCATAGCCGTCGACATCCCCGCCGAAACGGACGCAGAGTGGGGCGTGGACGTGAGGAAGTCGAGCGTCGTCCCGCCTGTCGGCCTCAGGCCACACCTCGACCGCATCGCACGCAAGGCGCGGTCCACAGCCGCCGACTCCCTGAGACACCGTGGCCGGGTGGCCGCACGGACGCACGGTGACCCCCTGTCGTACGCGTGGCTCGTGCGTCGCCCCGACGACAGGGTCGTCTGCAAGATCAACCGCAGCCATCCGCTGGTGGAGGCGGCCCTGCGCCCCGGAGGTGCCAGCGCCGCGGACGTGCGTGCCCTGATCCGGCTCCTGGAGGAGACGATCCCGGTCGCGGCCCTCCGAGTGATGCACGAGGCGGACAGCAGCGACGACCCCGAGCCTTTCGGCGGTCCCGGTGTCGCCGACGCCGAGGCGATCGAGGTTGCACAGCGCATCTACGAGTCACTGGTCCGCGGCGGGCGTTCGCCGGCCGCCGCGAGGGAGAGGCTCCGAACGATGTCGCCCTTCGACCTGCTCCAGGGTTTCTGGAGCAGGTGACCAGACTGTCAGGGGTCGCCCTTACTCTCCGTACGTACCGTCCGTGTCCTGCTGGAGGTCCCCGTGAGTGACGTGTCCGACGACTCGATGGCCAAGGCCAAGCGCCTAGTCCTCGGCTTCCTGCCACAGGACCGGCAGCCGGGGGCGGAGGAGGTACAGAACGCGGTCAATGCCATCTTCGGCCTGCTGGCCGCGCAGGGGGAGGAGGTCGACCGGGAGCTGCTGGTCAAGGAGATCCGGACCCTGGTCGCAGTCTTCCAGGAGCGTTCCCTCGCCCTCACGGACGCCAAGGGGCACGAGCCGTGGCTGCCCGAGGCGAAGATCGACCGAGACTGGGACTTCTGGGAGCGGTACCGCAGGTACCTTGAGGACGTAGTGAGTCTCCCGCCCTGGGTGGTGCGTCGCCTGGACCAGACCTCGGACGACGTGCTGAGCCAGCTGGAGGACCCACGACGTCCCGGTCCGTGGCGGCGGCGGGGGCTCGTGATCGGGCAGGTGCAGTCCGGCAAGACCGGCCAGTACATCGGTCTCGCCGCGAAGGCCGTGGACGCCGGATATCGCTTCGTCGTGGTTCTCGCGGGCATCCACAACGACCTCCGTAGCCAGACCCAGCTCCGGATCGACGAGGGCCTCCTGGGTTTTGACACCCAGCACCAGAGCCGCTCGGACCAGGACGGCCGGTCCCGTGCGATGGGTGTGGGCAAGATGCCGTCGCTGGTCAAGGAGTTCAAGATCGCGTCGCCGACCAACAGTGGCGAGAAGGGCGACTTCGGGCTTGCCACTGCCAAGGCGATCAACTTCCCCCTGGGCAGTTTCCCCGTCGTCCTGGTGGTCAAGAAGCACTACAAGATCCTTGAGTACGTCCGCAAGTGGGTGCTGGACGTCCACGGGACCGAGGACGAGAACGGCGAGAAGACCGTCAAGGACCTTCCGCTGTTCGTCATCGACGACGAGGCCGACAACGCCTCCATCAACACGGTGCGAGATCCCGACGCGGATCCGACCAAGACGAACGCGGAAATCCGCAAGCTCATGAGGAGCTTCGACAAGTCCGCCTACGTCGGTTACACGGCGACCCCCTTCGCCAACATCTACATCGACCCGGATGCGGAGCACTCCGAGGCGGGAGAGGACCTCTTTCCTGCCAGCTTCATCCGCAGTCTTCCCTCGCCGACCAACTACCTCGGTCCCGAGAGGGTCTTCGGGCTGCAGGTGGACGACGAGGACGAGGCCGACGTGGAGCCTCTCCCCCTCGTCCGGCACGTGAACGACGCGGACGCCTGGCTGCCAGCCAAGCACAAGGCCGGTGATGGTCCGGGGGAGACCCTCCCGGGGTCCTTGCGCGAGGCGATCCTCTCGTTTGTGCTCTCCTGCGCCGCCCGGCGGGCCCGAGGCCAGACGAAGGTGCACAACTCCATGCTGGTGCACGTCACCCGCTTCACCTCGGTACAGACCCGAGTCCGAGACCAGGTCGACGACCACCTTCGACTCCTCGTGGACATGATCCGGGACCGGTACGGGAAGGCTCCCGAGCTGCGCGCCGAGCTCCGAGCCCTCTGGGAAAGGGACTTCAAACCCACCACCGACTGCTTCCCCGCGGACCAGGCCGAGCGTGTCACCTGGGAGCAGGTCTCCGAACAACTTCTGCCTGCCCTCCGGAAGATCCAGGTCAAGACCGTCAACGGAGCTTCAAAGGATGCCCTCGACTACTACGAGAACCGGAGGAACGGGCTCTCCGTGATTGCCGTCGGAGGGCAGAAGCTCTCCCGTGGTCTCACGCTCGAGGGGCTGACCGTCAGCTACTACCTGCGGACCTCGAAGACATACGACACACTGCTGCAGATGGGCCGGTGGTTCGGCTACCGTCCCCGTCACGAGGACCTGTGCCGCCTGTACACCACCCCCGCGCTCGAGGACGCCTACGTGGAGGTCACCTCCGCAACGGACGAGCTGCGCAGGGAGGTCGAGGAGATGGCCACCCGTGGCCTCACCCCGACGGAGTTCGGCCTGAAGGTCCGCTCCTCCTCCCTGGGGCTCACCGTGACCGCACCGAACAAGATGCGTCAGGGTACGAAGATCATGCTCAGCTACTCCGGTGAGGGACCGGAGACCGTGATCTTCAAACTCGCCGACAGGGCCGTCGACCACAACTTCGGGGCGCTGGAAGCCCTCGTCCGTCGCTTGGACGCGAGTGGTGACGCCGAGCAGCCCTCCACGAACGGCAACGTCAAGTGGGACGGTGTGCCAGCCGACGTCGTTGCCGAGTTCCTGACCTCGTACGAGGCCGACCGTATGGCGCAGCGCGTGCGTCCCCGGCTCATCGCCAAGTACATCGAGCAGTGCACGAAGGTCGGCGAGCTCGACAACTGGACCGTGGTCCTGGTCGGCAGCACGAAGTCGAAGGAGCCGAAGGATGTTGCGGGCCACACCGTCGGCCTCGTTACACGCAGGGCCCTCAACCCTGAGGGTTTCCGGGCCGAGGGCAGGTACACGATCCGCCGCGTGCTCAGCCCGCCGGACGAGCTGATCGGCCTCGACGACGGTCAGAAGGAGGCAGCGGAGAAGGCTGCGGGGATCACGGCGAACGAGCAGGAGAAGAAGTCGAAGTCGAAGACCCCGGCCGGCCCGTACATCCGCCGGCAGCGCCGCACCGACCAGGGCCTGCTGCTGATCTACCCCATCGCGGTCCCGGACGCCGACAGCGCGGGCACGAAAGCGCCGCTCGTCGGTTTCCAACTGAGCTTCCCGCACTCCGAGTACCAGTCCAAGACCGAGTACGTCGCCAACTCGGTCTGGTTCCAGGAGGACGTCTACACCCTCGCAGAGGAGGACGACGAGTGAACGTCACCGAAGACGACTGGCAGACGCTGGAGAGCCCGCAAGGCACTCCGGGGCGGTCCAGCATCAGTCTGTACACGGACTCACCCCTCGACATCCACCTTGCTGTCTCCCACCCTGGCCGTCAGCGCATGCTGGTCCTGCGCACGGACGCCCGCTCGGCCGACCCGATCGTGCGGTCGGTCAGCCGCCTGCCCAAGGCCGCCGGGATCGAGATGAACCTGAGCGCGGTGTCGCGGGTCGAGTACGAACTCCAGCTGGTCCTGACCGCCAACGATCTCAACGAGGTGTTCAACCCGCTCGTCGCCGACGTCGCCGACGTCGCAAGGGACGCCCCCGATGCCACCGGCGCCCTCTCCGCCGCGGTGCAGCGGTTCGGCAGGTGGCTGGAGCTCCTGAGCGCCGTGGGCAGGGACGGGCTGACCGTCGAGGCGCGTCGGGGGCTCTACGGGGAGCTGCTGGTGCTGGGGGACGTGCTGCTCACCCAGCTGTCCCCGGCCGAGGCCGTAGCAGCATGGACCGGCCCCACGGGGACGAACCAGGACTTCGAGATGCCCGACGTGGCCGTGGAGACGAAGGCAAGCACCGCCAAGCGCCCTCGGAGCATCCGGATCGCCAGCGAGCGTCAGCTTGACGGGACGGGCACGGCAGCGCTCCTGCTCGGTCTCGTCCAGCTCGACGAGCGTCGGGGAGGAACGGGGGAGAGCCTGAACAGACGCGTGGACCTCATACGCAGGCAGATCACCGACCCCGCCGCCCGGACCCGCTTCGACGGCCTGCTCATCCAGGCCGGGTACCTGCCCATGCAGCGGGATCTGTACGACGAGCCCCGCTACACGCTTCGTGACCTGAGGTTCTGGCATGTGCGGGACGACTTCCCGAGGCTGGTCGAGTCCGACCTCCCTGAGGGGGTCGGCGACTGCTCCTACCGCTTGGACGTGTCGGCACTGGCCGCCTACAGGGCAGGGGCCGACGAGGTGAAGGAACTGATCGGGGGATCGGATGGCTGAGCTCGATCTCGCGGAGTTCTCCAGGAGCCTGCTGGCCGACGTCCAGGCGACGGCCGACGCCGAGGCCGCAACCACTCCCGAGACGTTCACCCGGCGTGTCTTCGAGGACTTGGAGGAGGCCGGCGTCGTTTCCAACGCCTTCACCGCCTACCACAAGGCACACGGCCTCCTCGTGCACGGTTATGGCATCGGGGAGTCTGGTGAGTGCCTGGACCTGTTCGTGACGGACTTCCACCTCGCTCCCTTGGACACCAGGCTCACCAAGGGACCGGTCGAGACGTACTTCAGGCGTCTTCTGACGTTTGCCGTGCGGTGCCGGGACGGGCTCCAGAAGGACTTCGAGCCGTTCTCCGACGTGTACGACATGTGCTCGGCCGTCGCCAAGGCACTCACCGAGGTCCAGCGGGTCAGGCTCTTCCTGCTGAGCAACAGGGTGGCCACCCACACCGAGGCCCCCGCCACGGAACTCGACGGCCTGCCGGTGACCCACGAGGTGTGGGACCTGGCACGGCTGCACCGTCACGCGACGTCGGGAGCCCTCAGCGAGCCGATCGTGGTGCCGTTCTACCCACCGCTTCCTTGCGTGGCGGCTCCCAGCTCCGAGGAGGGCCACTCGGTGGTCCTGGCAGTCGTTCCCGGGCAGATGCTCGCCGAGCTGTACGCGGAGTACGACACACGCCTCCTGGAGCTGAACGTCCGTTCCTTCCTCCAGACCCGGGGCGCGGTCAACAAGGGCATCAGAGAGACCTTGCTCCACGCGCCGGGCCGGTTCCTCGCCTACAACAACGGGATCACGGCGACCGCGTCGCAGGTCGACCTCGTGCGGGGGCCGGATGGCATACCCACCCACATCTCCGGGGCGCACGGCCTCCAGATCGTGAACGGGGGACAGACCACCGCCTCGCTCCACCATGCCCTCACGCGGGACAAGGCCGACCTGTCCGAGGTACGGGTTCAGATGAAGCTGACCGAGGTCGCCCCGGACCGACTCGCGGAGATCGTGCCGAAGATCTCGGAGTACTCCAACACCCAGAACCGGGTGACCCAGGTCGACTTCAGCTCGAACCACGAATACCACGTGGAGATGCAACGGATCACCCGTTCCCTGTGGGCGCCCGCCACCGACGGCAGTGGTCAGGAGACCCACTGGTTCTACGAGAGGGCCCGTGGCCAGTACACGGATGCCCTGGCGAAGGCCCGGACCCCCGCTCGGCAGAAGCAGTTCAAGAGGCTCAATCCCTCGAAGCAGAAGTTCACGAAGGCAGATCTGGCCAAGTACGTCCACTCGTGGCACCGACTGCCGCACATGGTCAGCCGGGGTGCCCAGAAGAACTTCGTGGAGTTCATGCTGCATGTCGACGAGGCTCCGCCGCGTGTGGACCTCCGGTACAGCCAGCGGGTGATCGCTATGGCTGTCCTTTTCAAGGCCGTGGACCGCATCGCCGCGATCCACGGTGCCGGCAGCCACAAGAGCATGATCACCACATACACCGTGGCCCGGCTGTCCCTGGCGACCGACCGTCGGATCGACCTCGACCAGATCTGGCGGGAGCAGGCCCTCTCGCCGGTCCTGACGGCCGCGGTCCACGACCTCTGCCCCAGGGTCATGAGGGCAGTGACCACGCCGCTGGCGGGGAACCACGTCGGTGAGTGGGCCAAGAAGGTCGCCTGCTGGGACGCCGTGTCGCAGGTGCCCTGGACCGTCCCTCCCGCACTCTCGCACGAGCTGCGTGACAAGCCGCTGGACGAGGACGCTCTCGCGGGCGGCACCGGCGACGAGACGGGTGCGAGCGACGAGGCCGCGCTGGTTCCTGCCGACGAGTGGTACGCGATCGAGGACTGGGCCAAGGAGACTAGGGTCCTCGAACCGTGGCAGCGGCAGCTGGCTCACTTCGTGGGCAAACGCCTCGAGCTCGGCGAGGACGTTCCCGAGGCACAGGCCGTTCAGGCGCTACACACGCGCAAGGAGGCCCTGGGGCTGGGGTTCACCCCAGCTCTGTAGGAAGGGGAGGGAACACCCGCGACGAGGCTCATGCGCCGGTCGCGGGTCCACCGCAGCAGAGGGTCAGGGATGCCCCTTCTCGATCAGGTCCTTGATCGAGTCCTCCGCTCGCCTCAGCACGATGCGGCCGTCACCGTTACTGAAGGCGACGAGCTCGGCGCCCGGTGGGATGCCGGCCTCCGCCAGCAACCCGAGCGGCAACTCGACACGGCCGTGGTCGTCGACGCTGATTTCGACTGGTTCCCGCAGCATGGGCAAAGTGTGGCACCCTCCGAAGCGGGGCCTGTCGACGGGCTTACAAAGGTAATGATCATGGACGTGGGCGGCGGGGCGGGACGGCGGTGGGTCTCCACCGCCGCGAGCGAGCACCTACACGGGCGCCGGGCGCGGAACACAAGGCCGGAGATCCTTCTGCGGAAGGCCGTCCACCGGACGGGCCTCAGGTTCCGTCTCCAGCAACGGGTGGCCCCCAGGTGCACGGCCGACTTCGTGCTGCCCCGCCACCACGTCGCCGTGTTCGTCGACGGCTGCTTCTGGCACGACTGCCCGGAGCACGGTCCCAAGGGGTTCCGCGGCCCGAACGCCTCTCTTTGGCGGGACAAGATCAACGCCAACAAGGACCGGGACCGGCGGAACACGGAGCAGGCCACGGCCGTCGGCTGGACCGTGGTCAGGGTCTGGGAGTGCGAGATCCGTCGGGACGCGGAGGCCGCTGCGAGACGGGTGGCGGAGGCCACCGGCAGGGGCACAGTAGCTCCGCGTCAGACCTCGACTACTTCTGTGAGGCGGCCAGCGTCAGAAGGTCGTCCGGACGGGCCTTCCGGTCGGGGCAGTACGCGAGGAACGGGCAGTCGGAGCAGACGGGCCCGTCCTCCCGGCACAGATCGGAACCGATGAGCCGGATCGCCCCCATCCGCAGTGGGGCGTCCTTACCCGCGCCCACGAGCTTCACCAGGTTGACGCGTCCCTCGCTGAGCCGGTTCGGATGGTTCGTGTCGAGGCCGTTCATCCTGGCCGCAACCCGCAGTGTCCCCTGCCCGACGAGCATGAGGTCCTCACCGATCAGCAGAAGGTAGAGGGCCTTCTCGCCTGGCTTCATGCCCAGCTTCCCTGGGATGTCGAGCCGCTTTTCCCAGCGCCAGGCATAGGGCTTGTCCACGAGTGGGGCCAGACGGTCGAGGCGGGACCGCGCCGGTGCCGTGGGTGCCATCTCCAGCAGCCTGTCGAGCAGCTTCGCGGTCAGCCTCTTCGCCCGCCGGACGATGCCCATCAGTTCGGCCATCTCGGCTGGTCTGATCTTCGCCCCGGACAGTATGGCGACCACCGCGGCATGGAGCGAGACCTGCTCCACGTCTGGTTCGTCGGGGAGCTGATACCAGTCGGCGCCGTCCCGGCGCTGCTTCGCCCACTCCGTGAGCGCGCTCCGGACCTCACGCCAGTGGGGCTGAAGGCCCTCCCGATCGCCGGAAGCGTCGTCGGCCGGCTTGAGAGCCTCGGCGGCCGCCTCGCCCAACAAGGGGGGGACGGCGTTGCCGATCTGCCGGAACGCATCGCTGCGAGTGCCTGAGAACCGGAACCTGTCAGGGAACGTCTGGACGCGTGCTGCCTCACGCACGGTGAGCGTGCGCAGCTGCTCCGGGTGGATGTACCAGTAGCCGTCCTTGGCGATGTGAGCGGTGATCGTGCGGCTCAGCTGCTGCCAGTCCAGCTTCTTGTACTTGTCCGTGTACTTGTCGGTGGCGTAGCGCTGATACGTCTTCTCTTCATCGGTCTTCAGCAGCTCGCCCAGGTCCGAGTATTTGGTCCTGGATCCCATGAGCTCGAAGATCCGGTGGTCGTCCTTCCGGACCCTGCGGGTCATGTGGTCCCACACACGCCCCCGGGGAGCGCCCGCGCGCATCATCTCCGCGAACGGCGACAGGTTGCGCGGCTTGCGATAGGACATCTCCCGCTCGCCGACCCGCGCGGTGGGCACGACCTCCAGTTCGGGAAGATCACCGATGGCGTCATGCAGGGTGGTGGGCTGGACGTCGGGGTCCCGCCAGTTGAACTCGGCCACGTCCCTCCGGGCCAGAAGGATCAGTCGCTTCCGGTGCTGCGGAACGCCGTAGTTCCACGCGTCGACGAGGCGTACCTGCGTCGCGTACCCGAGCTCCTCCAGCTTCTCCTCGATCGTCCGGATCACGAAAAAGTCGTCGTGCAGGCCCATGTCGGGCACGTTCTCCATGAGGACCACTCGGGGCCGGACCCGCGTGACGATGTCCAGGTAGGCGCTCCAGAGCTCCTTCCGCCGGTCCTCCGGATCACGCCCGTGGTTCTTGACCAGGTCGCGGATCTTGTTGCGCCCGGCCCGACTGAAGGGCTGGCACGGAGGGCCACCGGCAACGAGGTCGATGTTCGCCGAAGCGAGGATCTCCACGAGCCGGTCGCGCTCGGCGGGGTCACCGAGATCCATGTGCAGACTGAGACCCGGGAAGTTCGCCCGGTGCGTCTCCAGCGCACGCTCGTCAAAGTCCACCGCTGCCGCAGTGGTCCAGCCCGCCCGCTCCACTCCGGCGCTGAGCCCCCCGGCACCGGAGAAGAGATCGACGGCGAGCCGCTTGCCCTTGCCGAAGCCTTCCAGCCACTCCTGGAACGTCTCTGGGGTGCAGCTGTCGGGGTGTGGGGCCAGCTTGAGGTAGTCACTGCGTTCAAGAGGTACGCCGTAGCCGCTCCCCTTCACAGCACAACCCTCCATACGCACGACATGAACGAGCACCAGGAGATCACAGACCTACTGGTGGAAGCAAGGATTCTGGCACTCCGGGCACCGGGATCAGCGGAGGTGCCGAGAGCTCCCCAGCTCGACTTTCGCACCCCCGCGACCTGCGGGCTCGAACCGGTGTTCCACGTGTTGAGATGATCGATCATAGTCGAGCCCAGCGTCTGATTCAGCGCAGTTGGCGGGAGTGATTGGTCACTCGTCCGACTAACGAAGCCAGGACACAGAAGGCACGTTCGAGTTACCGCGGGATCGCCAAACACTAGCGCCCAACAGGCTCCTTCAGCCACATGAGTCACGCGTGAACCAGCTGTCAAAATCTAGCCAGTTCACCATGAACCGGTGGCATGGCGGCCCTGGCAGCGCGACAAGCGGGGGCGCGGGTGGACTTCGAGAACGCCAGGTCTTGTCACGAAATTCAGTCGCTCATCGGTTCACGCCACCGAATTGAGCGACCGACGCCAACGAGGTCAGTGGCTACCCCTCGCCGACATAGCTGGGCTCTCATCACCCCAATGTCCTGATTACTGCGTCGATCAGAGCTCCGGCACGCAGGTCATCGCGCCCACTGACGATGTGGTTCATCACGTAGCCGAAGGCAATTCCGTGATCTGGGTCAGCGAAGGCCAAGGAGCCTCCCCGGCCGTTGTGACCGAAGGCGCTTGGCCCACTCATGGGGTTGTCCTGGGTAGGCAGCTGGTACCCAGAGGCGAACCGGCTCGGCGCCACCAGCACTTGGTCCATCCCGGCCGCCTGCTCCTTGGCCGCCGCCGCGACGGTCTCCGGGCTGAGCAGGCGCACGCCGTCCACCTCGCCGATCAACGCCGCGTACATCCGAGCCAGGGCGCGCGCCGTACCAATGCCATTCGAGGCCGGCAGTTCCGCGGCCTGCACCTCGGGTGAGTCGAAGTCGATCGCGGCCGGGTCCGTGACCGCGTACGCCCTGTTGCTGAAGGAATTCGGGTCGCGCCAGGCAGCCACCTGCTCGCGTAGTTCTTCGGGGACCGAGTCAGCGGGCAAGGTGGTGAGGTCGACGTTCGGCTTTCTGTACGCCATGCGGCTCACGCGGTGGCGTTCGTTCGCCGGCAGGCCGATGAAGAAGTCCAGGCCGAGGGGAGCCGCGATCTCGTCGGCGAAGAAGCGGCCGGGAGTGCGGCCGGACACGCGGCGGATCACCTCGCCGACCAGCCAGCCCCAGGTTCGGCCGTGGTAGCCGTGCGCGGTGCCAGGGGTCCACACGGGGCGCTGCGTGGCCAGTGCGGCCGTCATCGGGTGCCAGGACAGCGCCTCGGCCAGTGGGACCGGGCGGTCCAACGTGACGAGGCCGGCCTGGTGGGACAGCAGCCAGCGCACCGGGATGTCTGCCTTGCCGTTCGCGGCGAACTCCGGCCAGTACTCGGCCACCGGCGCGTCCAGGTCCAGGAGGCCGCGCTGGGCCAGCATGTGCGCGGCGGTCGCGGTCGCCCCCTTGGTGGCCGAGTAGACGAGCTGGAGGGTTTCCCGCTCCCACGGGCGACCGGTGTCTCGGTCGGCGATACCGCCCCATAGGTCCACCACCGGTCGGCCGTCCTGGTACACGCAGACCGCCGCGCCAAAGTCTCCGTGCTGGGAGAAGTTTTCCGCGAACGCCTCGCGTACGGGCTCGAACCCGGCCGCGACGTCACCGCCGATCGTCGTCATGCCGCCCATCGTGGCACTCCACTCGCCCGTTTCCCGAAGCCGGGTTGCCTCCTGCGCCCGAGCGCGGGCATCCAGTTCAAGACGCGACGGGCAGGGCCTGGAGGCGGTCGCGGAACTCGCGGACTGCTGGGACGGCCTTGTGCGGTTCGAGTTGCTCGGCGAACTCCTTCAGGCGATCCAGTGCCCGTACGGAGCTGACCTTGTCTTCGAGGAGCGAGGCTCCGTAGTTCGCGGCGTCGAGGGCCCCGTCCAGGTCGTGGCCGACCAGTCGGGCTTCGGCGAGGCGGCTGGACCGGACGGCCCTGTCCCGGGGTGTCGCTTTGTGAACGGAGATCTCCAACAGGCTTGTTGCCTCCTCCACTTGGCCTGCACGGAGCAGCACTTTGCCCTCGGTGGACTTGAGTTGGGCCTCGCCGAACCAGTCGAGCCAGTCGGGATCTTCGCCCTCCGTGTGTCGGTCCCAGTAGGAGACGGCGCGATTCAGTGCCGTGCCGGCGCGCTGGTGGTCGCCGTCGCGGGAGAGCGCTTCGGCCTTGTGCAGGTGGAGGAAGGACTGGGTGTAGGGCGACAGGGTGCGAGGGGCGTTGTCGATGGCGGTGGAGATGAGGTCGACACGTTCAGCGGTCCGGCCGGCTTCGGAAACGTGGACGCCCATCTCCGCTAGGACGAAGGCGCCGAAGGCGTCGTCGCCGGCGGTGCGGGCGCTGCGCAAGGCGCCTACGTAGTACTGCTGTCCCGCGGACCGGAGCCCGGCGTCGTAGGCCATCCAGCCGGTCAGATGCGACACCTGTGCCGCCAGCCCGTAGAGGCGAAGGCAGATCTCGTCCGTGTACCGGCCCGCGCTCAGGAGGCCGGTGATCAGGGCGAAGTCACCGCGTGACTGTTCCAGGAGACGGGCACCGCCGAGCTGGTCGTCGAGCGTGCGGAGGGTGGTGATGCGCTGCTCGATCGTCGAGACCATCGTGTCGGTGACGCGATCGCCGTTGAGCGCCGAGGCGAAGGCGGACGGCGCCTCGGCCCAGCTCGCCGCCAGCCCTGTGAGGGCGGCACCGGTGATGGTGAGGAACCCCCGGCGGTCCAGGCGGCCACTACCCACCAGGTCGTCGAGCGCTTCGACGGTGCCGGCCTCGTTCCATGGAGCGGTGAGCCCGGTCACCTCCCATACGGGCAGCCAGCGCGGCCACTGCTCGGCCTGTAGCTGCTCGCTCGGGACCCGCAGCAGGTCTGCGAGGACGCGCTGCGCGTCTGCGTCGGGCTCTTGGCCCTGCTCCCATTTCCATACGGTGGTGCGGTTGGTCGCGAGCGGGATTCCGAGCGACTTTCCGTGGGCTTGCATGAGGCGGGCGAACTCCGCCTTGCCCCAGCCGCGGGACTGGCGGACGAAGGTCAGCGGGTGGACGGCTAACGGCTCACCGGGCACGTCATCACTCCCGTTCATCGCTCGCGGCGTTGCTCCGAGGCTACTGGTCCTGTACGCGCAGGGAAGGGCGTCCCCAAGAGGAACCCCCTGGAAACGTTCCGGGCTTGCAGGTCAGGACGTTGACTTGGTGTCAGCCGTCGGGGGCAGTGCGCAAGGCGCCGCTGCTCGGGCGGTTTCCCAGATCGGCGGCTCCATGTCTGCGCCCCCTATCGGGCATGGAGCCGCTCTCCAGTCCTTCGGAGGCGTTCACCATGCCCACCCTCGTCACTCGATTCGTTCTCTCGGGTATCAAGGAGGAGGTCTCTCCTGCCCGGCGCATGGTCGTGGACAAGGTTCGGGCGTGGGGCGTCCGCCTGGATGGCGAGACGACGGACGCGATCCGCCTTGTGGTCTCCGAGCTGGTCACCAACGCCGTGCTCCATGGGGTGGGCCCCGTCACCGTGGAGTTGTGCCATCAGCCGGGCAGCCTGGTCATCGGCGTGTTCGACAGCAGCGAGGCGATGCCGGATGTCGATCATCCGGCCTTGGGTGCTGAAGGCGGGCGCGGACTGGGGTTGGTCGGCTTCTTAGCGGTCCGCTCAGGGTGGGAGCCCGTAGAGCACGGCAAGCGAGTCTGGGCGGAGGTGGCTCTCCCCAAGGCAGCTCCTGCCGTCCGCGCCGCTGTTCTGCGCCGGTTCTTCCTGGCCAGGCCGGGGCCTCGTGCCCGATCCGGGTCCGAGGCGCCCAGCTCGGCGACGGCCTGATGGGCCGCCACGCGGGAGGGCGGGTTCGTCTGCCGGATTCCGGTGTGGTGTTCAGGCCGACTCGTAGAGACATCGACCCTTCCACGGGTGAGCCCACAGCTCATGCGCTCTGGGACCGCCACGCATGGGAGCCGAGCGGCCGGTGCTGGCTCTGGTGCGGGCAGCTGGACGTCGAGGTGACGTGGCTCGGGCCCATGTGCTCCAGCGGCATGCACGCGGACCTCTACTCCTGCCGGGCGTGCCTGTACGAGCTGGACCAGCGGGTCCTGGAGTCCAACATCCGCCGCGACATAGCCGCTCTGCCCGTCATGCCCTCCATGCCCGGTCCCCCACGGCGCTGAGGGCGTGGCGTGACCGAACCATCGAAACCTCCGCGATCACAGACTTCCCGCCGGAACCCCGGCCGGGAGAACCCGAAAAGGAAGGAGCACGAGGTGGTACAGAGCACGACAACAACTCCGCCGGCCCCGAGTGGCCTCCTGGTGGCGGTGGAGGAACTGACCGCCGTCCATGACCGGTACGACAGCCTCCGGTCCGACAACCAGGGCAACTCCGGCGACGCGCCCTGGCCGGGCGGGGACGGCAACCTGACCGACATCGAGTAGCGCCAGCGCGGCGGGGGCCGACCCGGTCCGCTGTGTCGGCCCCCGCCGCGTACGCGTCGTCGCATGACTGAAGCCGTACTACTCAAGGAGGCTGTGATGGAACACCAGTTGGTCGGCGCCATCGAGCGCGCACTGGGTTGGACCGGGGTGGAGGAGCTGGGCAAGGGCTTCGCTCGCGGCAACCTGGGCGATCCCGCGCTCGTCTCCCGCATCCTGACCCCGAACCGCCTGCTCGACATCGTGATGCGCCGGAGCCTGAACCGTCCGCAGTTCCGGTGCTTCCAGCAGGGCGAGGAAGTCCACCCGGCGATCTACTACACCGACAGCGTCAGCCCGCGGGGACAGAGCATCCCCATGGTCAATATGCGCAGTCTCGGCCGGCTGCTCGACGAGGGCGCGACGCTCATCCTCGACCAGCTCAACACCTTCGACCCGACGATGGAGGTCGCCTGTCGCGCACTCCAGTGGTGGTCGCACGAGCGGGTTCAGGTCAACGCGTACCTGACCACGAACGACGCCTCGGGCTTCCCGCTGCACTGGGACGACCACGACGTGGTGATCGTCCAGCTCGCCGGCGAGAAGGAGTGGGAAGTGCGCGGCACCTCCCGAACGGCACCCATGTACCGGGATGCCGACCCCAACACCACCCCGACCGACGAGATCGTCTGGTCCGGCGTGATGAGGACCGGCGACGTCATGCACATCCCCCGCGGCCACTGGCACCAGGCGACCCGGACGGGCAGCGGCTCGGGCAAGAGCCTCCACGTCACGTTCGGCATCACCAAGCGCACCGGCGCGAGCTGGCTGGCGTGGCTGGCCGACTGGTGCCGCGAGGAGGAGATCTTCCGCCACGACCTGGATCGCCACGGCATTGACCGCCCGGGCGGAACCCGTGGCGAGGCCCTGGCCGAAGCCGCCACCCGCCTGATCGGCGACCGCTCTCCGGCCGACTTCCTGGCGGCATACGAGCAGGCGGCGGCGCTGCCGCGGCACGTGCCGTTCCTCGACATCCTGGGCTCGCTCGACGCCGTGGTGTGCACCACGCACTTTCCGCCCCGGCTCCAGGAGAACGGCGAGACGGTCGACATCGTGGCCTCGGGTAAGAAGCTCACCCTCGCGGCCAAGGCCGTTCCGGCGCTGCGTCTGCTGCTGAGCGGCCGTCCCGTCCCCCTGGAACGGGCGGCGGCGCTCGTCGGAACCGAAGTGGTGGAGGTGGCCGAGATCTTGGTGAAGGAGGAGATGTGCGCGACTCTGACCCCCGAGTTGTCCTCGGGCTACACAGGTCTCGTCACGAACGCCGTCTTCTGACCGGGGCGTTGGACCTCGGCGTCACCGCGATCGACACCAGCGCCAACTACCTCGGCTTCCGCTCCCACGAGGTCCTGGCACGCACCGCCGGTGATCTGCTGCCGAAGCTCACGCTCTCCACGAAGGTGGGCTACTTTCCAGGCGCCGGCGGGGTCGAGCACTCGCTTGACCCCGTACGGCTGCACGCCGCCGTGGAACACGCGGTACGGGATCTCGGGAGGGAACCGGACCTGGTGTTCCTGCACAATCCCGAGCACTCCCTGCCTGCGGAGAGCACGCGATCACGGGATCGTCTGACCCAGGCGTGCGCAGCCCTCTGCCGTGCTGCGGGAAGGGGACTGTGCAGGGCCTGGGGCATCGCGACCTGGGACCCAACGTCACTGCCACCCTTGGTCGAGCCGACCACGCCGAAGCCTTCCGTACTCATGGTCCGCACCGGCCTGCTGGTCGGCTCCAGGACGCTGGATGCCACCGACGCCTTGACGACGGCCTGGGGCCTGGATCGGGCATCGGTGCGGGGAATGAGCCCCTTCGGCGGCAGCGTCAGGGCCCCGGTCTGGAGCCGGATCGACCCTCGGGTCTTCCTCCGGAACGGCGTCGGGCTCTCCCGCACACAGGCCGCATTCCGTGTCGCCTACCAGCTGCCCCACGTAAGCAGCATGGCCGTCGGTACGGACGAACCCGCACACCTGGGAGAGCTGCTGGGCTCACTGGCCGCGGAGCCCGACGAACGGGTGATCGCTGAATACCGGCGCCTTCTCCGCGACCGCACCACCACTCAGCCAGCCTGAAGAAGCTCCTGAACGATCTCCTCGGCCATCCGGCGGGCTGGCTCCCGTCGCGGATCCTGTGGGTGCGCATCCGGTCCGAGGATCTTCGAACACGCGAACAGCGTCATCAGCTTGCCGTCCCGGCTCGCGAAGTCCGCGCGCCGCTCCCGCCGCACGCGATCGGCCAGGGCCGGGACGACGAGCGAACTCGCCCACAGCGACGCGGAGTCCAGCCCTCGCGGCGCCATTCCCCAGTCCTCCCAGTCGAAGAGGCAGAACACGGGCCCGGTCATGTTGGCCCAGTTCAGGTCCGCGTGTGCCGGCGCCCACTGCGCGATGGTGGTGTCAAAGTCTCCGGGCACGGCGCTGCGAATGGACTCGGTCACGAGGTCTTGGGTGATCGTGTCGGTGTCCGGAGTGGCGACGCGGTTCGTCGTCTGTGCCGCGAGCGAGTCCAGTGATGTGTTGAACGCCTTCCACCAGTCGTCGGGCAGCTCGGGGTCCTCCCCCAGTACGGCAGTCCCGATCGGCCTTCCAGGCAGCAGGCTCGTCTCGTCGGCCCGCCACATCACGGATTCGTCGGGGCCCCGCCAGACCAGGCACCCTCGCCATTCAGGCTGAGCGATTCCCTGCAATCGGGCGGCGCACTCGGTGCCGTTCCATCCCTGAGTGCCGATCTTGTCGAGCCGTCGTCGCTCGATCCGGACCCAGGTGTCGCGGGCTGTCCGAGCCCCCACGGATCGGCGCTTACGCACCACGGTGTTCGGGTCGATGCGTGTCTGCAGCGATCGCTCAACACGCGCGAGCGCTCCGTCGACCGACTCGACTCGTAGATCGACAGCACGCCCAGCGGGGACCGAGAGAGGCATGCGAGCGACCGTAGCAGCGAGTCGCCCGGCACACCGGCGTCCTGAGCGGGCCGCGCTGCCCCCGTTGTCAGCCGCCGACGACAACCTGGAGGTGCTGCTTGAGCTCGTCCGCGACCCGCTCGTGGTCTCCGCCGGCCGGGATGCGCCAGTCGGTGTCGATGTCCCCCTCATAGGCGAGCTCGGAGGTGAAGCGGATGAGGTCGGGGGCCGGGAGGTACGCGTCGCGAAGCCACAGGGAAAATTGGGCAGCTTCGTCGACCGTGGTCGAGCTCAGGGCGATCGTGTCGCGAGACTCGTTGTCGGCGAATCCGTCGAACTCCTCTCCCTCTGCCGTCATCACCCAGAAGGACAGGCGAGCCGAGTGCCCGTCCTCCTGCCGGTAGCGGACCTCGGGGAAAGCGTCGTCGAGCGCCTGACCGAAGGCGGCCAGATCCAGATTCCACCCTTGCGGGTTCTTCGCCGGCGCGTAGAGCAGGTACGCGGTGCTGTACTCGTCGAAATCCACGGGGTCCTCTCCCTCTCGGCTACTTGACGCACTTCGATACTCAATGACAGGCAGCCTGTATCCCCGCCACCCCGCTACCGATGAGGGGACTTGCCTCGGTCCGGAGCCACAGCACGGGTGCTCGGCTGTATCGGCGGCTGTGTCGCCCCCGCCCGGCTCCAGGCCACGGTGGTGCGTCGGCGGGCGGCTTCGGCGACACGGTTCGGGGCAGCGTTTCGGCCCGTGTGCTGGATACGGGCGATGAGAACCCGCGCCGGCTGGCGTGCCGTGTCCAGTTCTCGCTGTGCGGCAGCTTCCTTGATGAGTTGGTGGGGCTTGTGGCCGAGGGCTTCGGCATCGGCAAGGAGAGTGGCGAGGGCAGGCCAGGCGTCGTCGGCGAGGATTCGATCGGCATGTCCCGGGACCGCGGCTCGAACGTCGTGGGCAAGGACCCGACGCCTCTCCTCTCGTGGGCTACGAGCTTTGAGGTCGGCGAGCACCGGAGTGGCGGCCTTATCCGCAGCGGCTTGGAGGTGTCGCTGCGCCTGGGCGGCAGCCTCCGTCTGCTGGGCGTGTCCCATGGCCTCGTGCCAGCGCTTCGCGATGACCGTGGCCCATACGAGGGCGGCGAGCAGAGCGGCCAATGCGCTGCCGTCCGGGCCTGTGGCCGTGTGCACGATGTCGCGAGCCGCAGAACGCATCGCGTGGGCGACGCGATCTTCGGCACGGATCTTGGAGCGCTGCGCGCGAGTGAATTCCTTGGCGCTGGCGCGCAGTTCCGCGCTCAGTGTCGTGGGGGCCGTCTGTGCAGTGGCGTCGAGCAGTTCTCCGAGGGCTGCAATGTGCGCCTGGGCGGCCTGCAATTCCGTACCGCCATCGCCGTCGTTTGGCGCGAGATCAGCGTGGAGGGTGTCGAGCGCGTCGACGGCCTGCTGCCAGGGGGTGTCAGGACGGGCGCGACGGGCGGTGGGGTGTTCTTCCGGGCTAGCGCTTTCCAGACGGGCCTTCAGCTTGGGCAGTGAGAGGTCGGGGGCGATCTTTCCGCCCGGATGGAAGATCTGCTCTCCAGCCTTGTTCAGGTCATCAGGGCGACCTATCGCGTAGCCGAGCAGATCACCGGACGGGCCGCGCCTGGACTTCACGGCCACGCCCTGGGCTTCGAGGTAGGCGAGGAGCTCTTCGGCGTCGCGTGCATGCGGGATGGCCGCCCGGACCGAGTCTTCGAGCCATTGCCGGCTGGTCTGCTCCCAGCCCTTGCGCTCGGCCTTGTGCATCTCCCCTTGGGTGGGTCGGCGGCCGGCAGTGCGGTCCCCCTTCTTCAGCTGCCGAAGTCCGTAGTCCTTCTCGATCTCTCGGCAGGCGTCGCCGACACGGATCCCGCTGTCGTGCAGCTTGGGGCGGCGGCCGTCCTCGCGAACGATGGTGGCGAGGATGTGGATGTGGTCGTCAGCGTGGCGTACGGCGATCCAGCGGCAGGCCAGGTCGTCTCCGGGCGGGGCAATGCCGGCGGCTTCGACGACGCGCTGAGCTATCTCGCCCCACTCGACGTCGGAGAGGTACCGGTCTTCAGGGGCCGCCCGCACGGGGCAGTGCCACACGTGATCGGTGACCTTACGCCCGAACTCACCGTTCCGCAGGCGCACGGGCTCGTCGAGGTAGCGGGCGAGTTCGGTCAGAGTGGCGCTCTCGTCGCGACCAGGGTCGGGCATGCCGAGCATCGCGAAACCCGCGACGATGTGCGGGTCCAGGTGCTCGTCCTGGCGGCCAGGGCCGTAGAGATAGGCGAGCAGCCCCCGGGTATTGGAACCGGCCGGCTTGATGGCGGCGATCATGCGGCTGCTTCCTCCTCTTCCACCGGGTCGGCGGGGTCGCGCAGTGTCTCGGCGATGAGTTCCAGCAGCGCCTGGAGTTCGACGAGGTGTTGACGGATGTCGGGTGGGGTGAGGTCGCTGTTCAGGGCACGGGCGATCTGGTTGACGTTCACGCCGATGCGGTTGAGCTGGCGCAGCACCTGGGCGCGGAAGTGATGGGTGCGGCGGCGATCCTCGGAGAGGGGCAAGTTTGCGGTGAACCGTCCGCTGATGAAGGCGACGACCACGTCGGCAGCGAAGCCGCCCTCGCCCTTGTAGCCGTGCTCGGCGGTAGCTACCTCAAGTGCGGAGAGCTCGTCGACGGTGAAGCGCAGAGGGCCGATGCGCTGGCCACGTTTGTCACCGGTGAAGCGGCGGATCGTGGGCTGCACGCTCTTCACAGCGGGCTCGCCGGCAGCAGTCGTGGCATCGCGAACGGGGCGGAGGATCTCGCGCTGTGCGGTGTGGAGCGTGTCCAGGTCGCGGCCGCCCTCGGCCTCGACCTCCCGGTTCGGCGCCCCTTGGCGCCGGGCCTCCTCCGCCACCCCCGGGGCGGAGATCCCCGAAGACCGGCCTTGAGTCGGACTCGGGGTACTACTGGCTCCGCCGGGGGCAGGCAGTCCGAACGCACGGCGCCAGAGCGACCTTCGGGGTTGGCTCTTCGTCGACACCGACGCGTCTTCGTGGGCGCTCTCGCGGTGGATCGGGTCGTGGGTCACAGGTGTTCTCCGGATGAAGGCGAAGGGAGCGGGCGGTTCTGGGCTAGGGGCGGGTGGAAAGCGGGGAGCCGCCCGCCGCATCCACAGGTGTGGAAAACGCCCGGTCCACGGTTCAGACCGGCGGGCTGCCGGGTGACCGGAAGGGTTCCGGTCACCCGGCAGAGGTTCCGCTCAGCCGATGGCGGGCTCGTTCTCGGCGGAGGTTGCCCGCTCAGCCCGGAGCACCTCCATCACCTTGGTCAGCCGTTCGCTGCCGACCGTCAGGTTCTTGTCCTCGACCGCCGTTCGGACGACAGCGCGGGAGAGTTTTCCCTGCTCGGCAACGGCAGCCCGGCCGATCGCCACGAGCTCTTCGAGCGGGACACCGGGTGGGCGTCCGCCACGCGGTTTGCTCTCTGCGGGCGCCGAGGACGGTTCCGGCGACTGAACGGATATGGCGGCCAGCGGCCGAGCGTCATGGTTCGGTTCGACGATCTCCTCGGCAGGCCGACCGACTACGGAGGCCGGAGGCTCGGTGGACCGGCCGAATGTGGCCGCCTGCCGATCCGGCACCTGCGCGGTACCCGATCCCGCAGGCTCCGCGGGGTGCTCGACGAGCTGGTGGATCTGCCGCATCAAGACGCCGAAGGCGACCATCGCGGCGGCCGGCGGCACCGCTGCGACCACGTAGTCGAGGAACGGGACAGCTGTGGCGCCGCCCGTGTCGCTGACCCCGGCGACGTTCAGCGCGATGGAACCGGACGATCCGATGGCCGTGACGCCGATGGCCCATCGGTCGGTGACGCGGCGCAAGGCGGCACGCAGCATGAGTAGTTCGCCAGCGATGATGAACGCGTCCAGCGTGGCGGGCCAAGCCCAGCGGCGGATCGGCGACGTGCCGAGCCCGTGCTGGCCGGCGACGTCGGCCAGGTGCGCGTAAGAGAGCCAGAACGCTCCGGCGGTCAGGGCGACGATGACGACGCCGGCCAAGGCGAGCGCGTACCGCTCGGCGTCGCGCGTATGCACCGACGGCTGGCGCGTTCCGGGGTGGTGCGCCGATTGCGGGCGGTGGGGTTGTCGAGGGTGGGGAAGGGTGATCAAGCGGGGTTCTCCTGGGGTGGTGACGTGGTGCGTCTTGAACGTCTTGGCCGTTGCAAGCGCAGGTCAGGGCGTTACGGCAGCGGCTACGGCAGTCCGTCTTGCGAGGCCGCTGCCGTTTCAGCCCGACTGCGCGCCCGCGCGCCGTGCGCCTCCCGTCTTGGCGCACACGGCCGCGATCTGCACGGATACGGCAGGGACGCCTAGGACGTCACGAGACGGATCGGGACGACGTCTTGGGCGAGTGGCTCATCGGCGCTGATCGCGCTGCCGTCTTGCCACTGGATGCCGTCTTGGCTGGAGGTCGCCTGACCTGCAAGATCACGGCAGGGACGGCAAGGACGGCATCCCGAAGGGGCGGGCGGGCTACCCCTCTCGGAGGCTGGGATCGGCCCCGACGGGGTGAATGGTGGGGCAGTACCGGCGCCAGGCGTCGAGGAACTTGTTGCGCATGTAGCCCTTGCGCTGGGTCCGGTCGGCCATGCGGACGTTGCCGGGCCTAATGTCGAACTCGCGCAGCATCCTTCCCAGTTCGCGGGACGTCAGCCCGGTACGGCCCCACTCCGCCCACGGAGCCTCGTCGTCCTGGCGCAGGTGGTGGAGGAGCTCCTCGGTGGACAGACTGTCCACGTCGCGCTGGGCATGGAAGACCCGGCGAATGTCCGCGAGGATCCTCGCGCCGCTCGGGTTCTCCTCCTCAGCTGCCACTTCGGCGGCGACCATGACGGCGCACGCGTGGCGCGCGCGGCGGGGCCACTCCCCGCCGGCCAGATCGGCAACGATGACCAGCGGCTCCCAGGTGTCCGCGGCCCGGTCCTCGACCGGCATGTGCGGCTCCAGGTCAGCGGCCTCGTCGAGCAGTGGCTTGGCCCACGCGGCGATACGGTCGCGCAGACCGTGCAGGGCCGGTACGTCGCGCCGAGACCGGAACGGCTTGACCTTCTCGCCCTCCGCACGCCGACGCATGCGGATCACGATCGCCCGGTCCATGATCGTGTCGGGCAGGTCACCGATTCCCGCGATCGCCGCCATCGCGAAGGTGGCGAAGCGGTGCGGGGTGTGATCGTTGCCCACGACCCGGGTGACGTACCGGTTGCGCTGGTGGCCGGCGTTGAGCAGGCCGCGCAT
Organism: Streptomyces ziwulingensis; assembly: GCF_039542605.1. Classification (NCBI taxonomy): domain Bacteria; kingdom Bacillati; phylum Actinomycetota; class Actinomycetes; order Kitasatosporales; family Streptomycetaceae; genus Streptomyces; species Streptomyces ziwulingensis. The sequence goes on along the minus strand of NZ_BAABIG010000022.1, from coordinate 446,710 downwards.
CTCCTCGTTCTTCTCGGCCACCTTCGGGGAGCCGAAGATGGTGTCCGCCTCGTCCACCAGGAGCGTGGGCGGGTTGTCCTCGGTGATGGACCGGAAGATCGCCGCCGGTGTGGTGTTGATGGTGAGCATCGGGTCGTGGACCGTCTCGGTCAGCACGTCCAGCAGCCGCGACTTGCCGCACCGCTTGGCGGGGCCCACCACGGCCAGGCGCGGAGCGTGCTGCCACGCTGCCTGCAGGTGTGTCGCCGCGACCCACAAGGTGATCGCGTCAAGCGCCTCCCGTGAGGGGGCAATCACGAACTGGGTTATCTGCGAGCGCAGTTCGTCGAGCAGGGCCGAACCGAGGGTCGGCTCCACGTCTGGCGCCGTAACGGGCTCGGCCCGCGCCTCCGTCTCATCGGCGCCGTGGTCGCCCGTGTCCGCGCTCAGTTCCGGATCGTCGGATTCGGCCTGCGATGCGTGGAGGTGAGCGCCAGGCCGGCCGGGTATGGCCGTCGCGGGCCAGTTCGTCTGGGCGGCGGAATACGGCTGGGGGTTCTCGGGTTGCACCGAGCGGCTCCTCGTCTGGCGGCCGTGAACTTGCACGCCCCGCCACCGGGTCGGATCTCATGGGATTGCTGGGGAGTCACGGGGCCTCCGGCGTTGCACCGCCGGGGGCCCTGCCTCTTCTCGCGGGCTTCTCGGGACCGCGAGGGACCACGGACAGTACGTCCACGCCATGCGACAGTCCAGCGATTCTGTGTCGACTCAGCGCAGAAGTGTCTCGTACGGGCACGACCTCTCACGCGGCCAACCCCAGCAGGGCCAACAGGTCCGCAGTGACGACCCGATAGGCGTTGCCCAGCCGCAGCACCTTGCACGGGTACTGGCCGCGCTTGGCGAGTTCGTACCCCTTGCTGCGCCCAAGCCCCAACGCCCGGTTACCTGTCTCCAGGTCAACGGCAGCGGGGAGCTCCAGAAGCTCCGCTCGACTCATCCCTTTCGCCCGACCGACCTCTTCGTTCTCGCGCACACGCGCTCCATCCATGACTGAGCCCTTGGTGAACGCGACCGTCGCGCCCATCTCCAGGCCATGGAATCAACGCTAAGCGAGCTAATGTGTCTCCATGACACAACGCCCTGGCGAACATGGATCCAGGAAGACCGACGACGAGGACGACGTCCTTGAGTGGGTGGACCAGGTAATGGCCACCGTGGCCGCCGAGGTCCGCAGACGGCGGAAGGAACTGGGTTGGAGTGCACAGGACTTGGCCGACCGGTGCGAGGAGATCGGCCACCCGATCCCCCGCAACGTGATCGCCAACATGGAGTCCGGACGCCGCTCCAACCTGCCCCTGGTCGACGTCATGGTCCTGGCCGAAGCGCTGAACACCCCGCCCATCTGCCTCGTCTACCCCGTCGGCTACGTCGACGACCTGCAGCGGCTTCCGCTCCAGGACCCCACCTCCCCCTTGGACGCCCTGCGCTGGTTCACCGGGGAGGAGACCGACCTCGGTGTGGACGACGACATGCTCCGCTACTTCCGCGCCCACCACGCCGCCCAGGAGCGACTGCGGAGCGCGCGGCGCGACGAGGAGTACGCGCGCTACCACGCCAAGACCGCGCCGAACGCCGACCGCAAAGCTGAGGCACTGCGCTCCCAAGCCCGCGCCGCCGAGGCGGCTGACGAGGCCGAGCGCCGCCTGCGCAAGGTCCGCGCCTTCATCCGGCAAGAAGGCGTCACGCCTCCGTTCCTGTGGCCGGACATCGTCACCGCGATCGAGGCACCCGGAACCGACCCCGAATCCAACGAGGAGAATGATCTTTGAAGGGCTCCACCTATCGCCGCTGTTCCTGCCGCGACCCGAAGACCGGCAAGGAACTCGGCGGCTCCTGCCCCAAGCGCAACAGCAGGAACCACTGCACGTACTCCATACGCCAGGAGCTGCCGCCCCGCGATGACGGCAGCCGACGCTCGTTCGCCCGCGGCGGGTACAGCAGCCTCAAAGCGGCCCAGGCGGACCTCGACCATGTACGCGCTCTCATGGGACTCGCCGAGTCCGACGACCCCGAGGGCGTTCAACTGGTCGCGGAGATGCTCGCCGAGGTGAGCGGCGAGAAGCTGCCCCTCCCGGACGTGGAGGAGACGAGGCGTCGGCTGTTGGCCGGCCAGGACCTCGTGGGCAGCCTGACCGTGGGCGAATGGCTGGACCGGTGGCTCGCCGGCAAGCGCATCCGGAAGTCGGGCATCAGCCGCTACGAGACCGACGTCCGCGTGCACCTCAAGCCCCACCTCGGCGGCCGTCGCCTCGACCGGCTGCGCGTGAGCCATCTCAGCGAGATGTTCACCGCCATCACCGACGCCAACGCCGAGATCCTGGAGCAGAACGCCCAGCGTCGGGCGGCAGTCGAGGAGTTGGCGACCGTGCCGTGGAAGGGCGCGGAGAACCGCGATCGCCGCAAGGCCATGAAGGCCGCGCTCGACGCCATGCCACCGTTCCGCCGCATCACCGGGCCGTCGACGCGCCAGCACATCAAGGCCACGCTCCGCGCTGCCCTGAACGACGCGATCGGCCAGCAGATCATCACGTTCAACCCTGCGGCCCACGTCGAGATCGACCCGGTCCGCAAGCCGAAGGCGCTGGTATGGACGGATGAGCGCGTCGCCCGTTGGCGGCAGACGGGCGAGAAGCCCTCCCCCGTCATGGTCTGGACGCCGGAACAAACGGGCGCCTTCCTTGACTTCGTGGAGACCGACCGCCTGTACGCCATGTGGCACCTGATCGCCTTCCGCGGCCTGCGGCGCGGCGAGGCGGCCGGGCAGCCGTGGTCGGAGACGAACCTCGACCGGCCCTCCCTCACGGTCACAGGCCAGCTCGTACAGGACGGCTGGGAGGTCGAGTCGTCCGAACCGAAGACGGACAGCGGCTTCCGCGTCGTCGCCCTGGACGACGACACCGTCGGCGTACTGGAACGCCACCGCAAACTACAGCAGGCCGAGCGCGAGGAGTGGGGTCCGGCCTGGATCGACACCGGCCTCGTCTTCACCCAGGAGAACGGCTCCTGGCTCCACCCGGGCAAGGTCACCGACCTCTTCGAACGCCTCGTCGACGCCTCCGGTCTCCCACCAATCCGGCTGCACGACCTCCGCCACGGCGCGGCCACCCTCATGCTCGCCGCCGGCATCGACGTCAAGATCGTGTCGGACACCCTCGGGCACAGCGACACCCGGATCACACGGGACATCTACCAGAGCGTGCTCCCCCACGTCGGCAAGAGCGCCGCCGAGGCCACCGCCAAGCTGGTCCCGCTCCAGCGCAAGGCGGACGCCGAAGAGGCGGCGCGCAAGGCGGAGAAGGCCCGGAAGAAGGCCAAGCGCGCCAAGAAGGCGCAGGCCGAAGACAAGAAGAAGACCGGGCGGAAGAAGCGCAAGAAGTAGGGCTGGGGCCCCTCCGCTCACGCATCGCTCACGCAAGCAATCCCACGGCATCGCGGCCGTGCGACGCGTCATGCCCTGCCCAGCAGAAAACCCCAGGTCAGAAGCATCTGACCTGGGGTTTGATCTGAGCCGCCTTCGGGATTCGAACCCGAGACCTACGCATTACGAGTGCGTTGCTCTGGCCATCTGAGCTAAGGCGGCGCGCCGTCCGCACATGGTGCGATCAGCAACGCGGTAAGTCTACACAGTTTCGCGGGGTGCTCCGTACCGGCCCCCGGGCGCCCCAGGGGGCCGGCGGGAGCCGGTACGGCATGCTCTACGAGCAGCGTTTCCCGTCCGTCGGGGGCGTGCCCCGCAGCAGGTACGCGTTGATCGCGGAGTCGACGCAGGCGCTGCCTCGGTTGTACGCGGTGTGGCCGTCGCCGTCGTAGGTGAGGAGGTGGCCGGAGGAGAGCTGGGCGGCGAGGGCCTCGGCCCAGCGGTACGGGGTCGCGGGGTCGCGGACCGTGCCGACCACGACGATCGGGGACGCGCCGTCGGCCACGATGCGGTGCGGTTCGCCCGAGGGGTGCACCGGCCAGTACGCGCAGTTCAGGGAGGCCCAGGCGAGGCCCTCGCCGAAGACGGGGGACGCCTTCTCGAAGTCGGGGAGCGCCGCTCTCACCTCGTCCGGCGAGGAGAAGGCCGCGGGCAGGTCGAGGCAGTTCACGGCGGCGTTGGCGGACATCAGGTTGCTGTAGCGGCCGTCGGCCTCGCGCTCGTAGTAGCTGTCGGACAGGGCCAGCAGCCCGGCGCCGTCCTTCTTCTTCGTCGCCGAGGTCAGCGCCTCGCGGAGTTGCCGCCAGGCGGCCTCGTCGTACATCGCGGCGATCACGCCGGTGGTGGCGAGGGACTCGGTGAGTTCGCGGCCGTCGGCGTCCTCGGTGGGGATCGGCCGCGCGTCCAGCTCGGCGAAGAACGTTTTCAGGTTCTTGCCGACCTGGCCGGCCGGGGTCCCCTTGCCGCCGAGCGGGCAGCCGGTCTGCCGGACGCAGTCCTTCGCGAACGACTCGAACGCGGTCTCGAAGCCGGCCGTCTGCTCCAGGTTGAGCTGCCGGGCGGGCAGCGAGGGGTCCATCGCGCCGTCCAGCACCAGCCGCCCCACCCGGTCCGGGAACAGCCCGGCGTAGGTCGCCCCGAGCAGTGTCCCGTAGGACGCTCCCACGTACTTCAGTTTCTCGTCGCCCAGCACCGCGCGCAGCAGGTCCATGTCGCGGGCGGTCTCGACGGTCGACACGTGGCGCAGCAGCTTGGGCGCGTCGGCGCCGCAGCCCTCGGCGAACTTCTTGTAGGCGCGGACGAGTTCGCCGGTCTCCCGCTCGTCGTCCGGGGTGGTGTCCGTCTGTGTGTAGGTGTCCATCTCGCGGCCGTCGAGGCACTCCACGGGCTCGCTGCGGGCCACGCCGCGCGGGTCGACCGCCACCATGTCGTAGCGGGCGCGGATCTTCTCGGGGTAGCCGACGCCCGCGAAGTTCTGGAGGTAGCCGACGGCCGAACCGCCCGGCCCGCCGGGGTTCACCAGCAGCGAGCCCAGCCGCTTCCCGGGGCCGGTGGCCTTCTTGCGGGCCACGGCGAGCCGTACGTCCCCCTCGGCCGGCTTCGCGTAGTCGAGCGGTGCCTTCATGGTGGCGCACTGGAAGCCGGGGACGCCGCAGTCGCGCCAGCTCGGCTTCTGCTCGTAGTACGGCGCCAGGTTCGAGGGCGTGGCCCGCGGCAGGGGGGCCAACGACGCCTCCGCCGCCGAACTCGCGGAGGTCGACGCGCCCGTGGCGGAGCACGCGGAGGCGAGCAACGCGACGGCGAGGAGGGCGAAGCCGGTACGGGTCCTGCGGAGAGTACTCCTTGAATGCATCCAGCGAGCGTAACCGTCAGCGACCAGGCGAACGCCCTGCGTGCTCGATATGCCTCGTAAGAGTTATCAGTTGTCTCGTACGAGGCATGGAGGGCGATACGTGGGGCGATACAGGGGGCGATACAGGGGGCTCCCACGGGCTCGCAGCGAACTCCGGCGGCGACCGGCCACTCGGCCGGACCAGCCCGCCCAGCCCGCTCCGTCCGCTCAGCCCGCTCCGTCCGCTCAGCCCGCCCTGAGGGACATGGTCATCGCCTCCACCGCGAGCAGCGGGGCCACATTGCGGTCGAGGGCGTCGCGGCAGGCGGCGATCGCGTCCATGCGGCGGAGGGTGGACTCGGGGGTGCTGCCGCGGGCCAGGCGCTCCAGTACGTCCTCGACGTCCGTGTTGGCGATCGCGACGCGAGAGCCGATCTGGAGGGCGAGGACGTCGCGGTAGAAGGCGGTGAGGTCGGTCAGGGCGAGGTCGAGACTGTCGCGCTGGGTGCGGGTGCGGCGGCGCTTCTGCATGTCCTCCAGGTCCTTCATCACCCCCGCCGTGCCGCGTGGCATCCGGCCGCCCTGGGAGGCACCGAGCGCCGTTTTCAGCTCCTCGGTCTCCTTGCCGTCCACTTCCTCGGCGAGCTGCTTGGCGTCCTCACCGGCCGCGTCGACCAGTTCCTGGGCGGCCTTGAGCGCGCCGCCGACGTCCTCGACGCGCTGCGGCAGCTTCAGTACGGCGGCCCGGCGGGCGCGGGCGGCGGGGTCGGTGGCCAGCCGGCGGGCCCGCTCGATGTGGCCCTGGGTGGCGCGGGCCGCGGCGGCGGCGACGGCCGGCTCGACGCCTTCGCGGCGTACCAGCATGTCGGCGACGGCCTCGACGGTCGGGGTGCGCAGGTTCAGGTGGCGGCAGCGGGAGCGGATCGTGGGCAGGACGTCCTCGATCGAGGGGGCGCACAGCAGCCAGACCGTACGGGGGGCGGGTTCCTCCACGGCCTTGAGGACGGCGTTGGCCGACTTCTCGTTCAGCCGCTCGGCGTCCTCGACGAGGATGATCTGCCAGCGGCCGGTCGCGGGCGAGGTGAAGGACTTGCGGACGGTGTCCCGCATGTCTTCCACGAGGATCTGCGAGCCGACCGCGGCGACCGTGCTGACGTCGGCGTGGGTGCCGATGAGCGCCGTGTGGCAGCCGTCGCAGAACCCGCAGCCGGGGACGCCGCCCAGCGCCCGGTCGGGGCTCACGCACTGCAGGGCCGCGGCGAACGCCCGTGCCGTCTGCGTCACTCCCGCGCCGGGCGGCCCGGTGAACAGCCAGGCGTGCGTCATCTTCGACGCCTCGGACGGGGCGTCGCCGGCCGAGACGGCCGTGACGAAGGCGTCGGCGTCCCGGGCCGCGGCGGCGAGCTGCTCGCTCACCCGCTCCTGGCCGACCAGGTCGTCCCATACGGTCATGGGTCACGCCGTCCTTCCGTCACACCCGCCGCGCACGGCTGCCGCCGCACTCCGCGCCGGCCCCTCCATTGTGCGGGCGGCCACTGACAACCGAGGGCAGCCACCGCCACCCCGGAGTCCCGGACCGCCGGCCACCACCGGCCCGGAGTCCCGAACCCTCAGCGCCCGGCCGTCCCTCAGCGCCCCCGGCCGCCCTTGCCGCCCCGCCCCCGGCGTCCGCCGTCACCGTCGGCGTCGCCCTCGCGCGGGCCCAGCAGTTCGTCCGCGAGCGACGGCAGGTCGTCCAGCGGCGTCTCCTCGGCCCAGTCGGGCCGGCGCCTGCGTCGGGTCGCGTCGGGCTCGTTCCGGCCGTCCGCCTCCCACGGGTCCACCTGCGGCAACTCGCGCGTCCGGTCGTTGCCGTCACCGCGGTCGTCGCCGTCCTCCTCGCGCACCTGAGGCAGTACGGCCGTCTCGTCGCTCTCCCCCGGCGTCAGGTCGGGCTTGTCGAACGACACGGCGGGCAGCACCGCCGTCTCCTCGGCCTCGCGCGGCGACACCGCGCGCAGTACCGCCGTCTCCTCGGCCTCACTCCGCGACACCGCCGGCATCGGCAGCTCGGCCGTCACCTCCGCCTCGGACGGAGCGGACGCCACCGGCCAGCCACCGGAACCACCGGCATCCTCCGCCGAGCCCGAGGACCCGTCCCGCACCACCGGCGTCTGCACAGTGGCCGCGTCCACGTGCCCGGCCGGAGCGGACGGAGCAGGAGCGGACGGCGTGGCAGCGGACGGCGTGGGCGCGGACGGCGTGGCAGCGGACGGCGTGGGCGCGGACGGCGTGGCCGGCTTGCGGAACGCCTCGGACGGAGCCTCCGGCCGCGGGCCCGTGGCAGCCACGGCCGCCGCCCGTTCCGCCGCCCGGCGCGCCTCCTCGGCCCGCATCAGGGCCTCCTCGGCCTTGCGCTGCTTCTCCAGGCGGCGTTCCTCGGCCTCGGCGTGCAGCCGGGCCTCCTCCTCGGCCTGCCTGCGGCGGCGCTCCTCCTCCGCCTTGCGCCGGGCCTCTTCCTCGGCCCGCGCCTTCTCCTCCGCGAGGAGCCGCGCGCGTTCCTCCTCGGCCCTGCGGTGTGCTTCCTCGGCCCGCTGCCGGGCCTCCTCCGCCTGGCGTTCGGCCTCGCGCCGCTGGGCCTCCTCCAGCTCGCGGCGCTTGCGCTCCTCCTCCTCGACGCGCAGCCGTTCCAGGTGCTCCTGGCGCTCGCGCTCCAGGCGCTCCTCCTCGGCCTTGCGCGCCGCCTCTTCCTCGGCCTTGCGCCGCGCCTCCTCCTCGGCCTTGCGCCGGGCCTCCTCGCGGGCCTGGATCTCGGCCTCGGACAGCGGCAGCACCTGGTCCAGGCGGTGCCGTACGACCGTGGTGACGGCCTCGGCCTCCTGGCCGGCGTCCACCACGAGGTAGCGCCCGGGGTCGGACGCGGCCAGCGTCAGGAAGCCGGAGCGCACGCGGGCGTGGAACTCGGCGGGTTCCGACTCCAGCCGGTCGGGCGCCTCGGTGAACCGCTCGCGGGCGGCCTCCGGGGCGACGTCCAGCAGGACCGTCAGGTGCGGGACGAGTCCGTGGGTCGCCCAGCGGTTGATGCGGGCGATCTCGGTCGGGGACAGGTCGCGGCCGGCGCCCTGGTAGGCGACCGAGGAGTCGATGTACCGGTCGGAGATGACGATCGCGCCGCGTTCCAGCGCGGGCCGCACCACCGTGTCGACGTGCTCCGCGCGGTCGGCGGCGTACAGCAGTGCCTCCGCGCGGTGGGACAGCCCGGCGCTGGAGACGTCGAGCAGGATCGACCGCAGCCGCTTGCCGACCGGGGTGGCCCCGGGCTCGCGGGTCAGGACCACCTCGTGGCCCTTGGCGCGGATCCACTCGGCGAGCGCCTCGGCCTGGGTGGACTTGCCCGCGCCGTCGCCGCCCTCCAGGGCGATGAAGAACCCGGCGGACGCGAGGGCCTGCTCCGGGTCGTCGCCGCCGAGCAGCGCGTCGCGCAGGTCGTGCCGCAGCGGCACCCCGGAGCGGTCGTCGACCTTGGCGAGGACCAGCGCGGCCAACGGCAGCAGCAGCGCGCCGACCAGCATCAGCGTGAACGCGGCACCGCCGTGCGCGAAGACGAACTTGCCGTTCTCCAGCCGGTGCGGCCCGATGCCCGCGGCCACCAGGGGGGCGATCACCGCGGCGAGCGCCACGCAGACCCGCACACACGCGTGCAGGTGCCCGGTCGTACGGGTCCGGCGGCTCTCCTCGGTCTCCTGGTCGAGCAGCGTGTGCCCGACGTTGGCGGCGACGCCCGCGCCGGCACCGGCCAGCGCGACGATCAGCAGCACGGTGGTGCCGTCCGGGACCAGCCCGGCGGCCAGCAGGGCGACGCCCTCGAAGGCGATGGCCAGCGACAGCAGCCGGCGGCGGGAGAGCGAGGGCAGCAGGGCGGGGGCGGTGCGGATGCCGACGGCCACGCCGCCGGTCAGCGCGGCGACCAGCAGTCCGAAGAGCACCGGTCCGCCGCCGAGGTCCTTGGCGTGCAGGACGGCCACCGCGACCGCCGCGGCGATGGCGCCGGCCACCGCGGTGCAGGCGAGGACCAACAGGGGCAGTGCACCGGTGCGGCCCTTGTCGGAGCCCGTGCCGCTCCTGGGGCGGCGCAGCCCCTCCAGCGGCGACCGGGCGCGCGGGGTGCGGGTGGCGGGCAGTTCCAGGAAGGCCACCACCGACACGGACGCGGCGAACAGCCCGGCCGCGACGTACGAGGCGAGGGCCGCCTGGTGCTGGGCGAACCAGTCGACGCCGGCGCCGATCAGGTTGTTGAGCAGCCCGGCGAGGACGAGGGCCACCGCGGCGAGGGGGATCGCCGCGAAGCCGGTACGCAGCGACAGGCGGCGCAGCGCCTCCATGTGGTCGGGCAGCGGGCGGACCGTCGCGCCTTCCAGGGGAGGCGTGGGCAGCAGCGCGGGCGCCGCGCTCTCCCGGCTCACCGTCCAGAACCGCTCGGCGACGCCGATGACGAAGACGGTCGCCAGGACGGCGGCCAGTGCGTCGTCCGGCGTCCAGTCGATCCACAGGGGGGCGACGATCAGCAGTGCCGCCCGCAGACCGTCCGCACCCGTCATCGTCCAGCGCCGGTCGAGTGGACCGTCCTGGGCGGTGAGGGAGGTGAGCGGGCCCAGCAGGACGGCGCCGAAGAGCAGTGTCGCGAGGACACGTACCGCGAAGACGGTCGCCACTGCGAACGCCACGCCCCGGTAGCCGCCGCCGAACGATCCGGCGGTGATGGCCGCCTGGACCGCCAGCAGGACCAGGACGAGCAGGGCGAGGCAGTCGCCGACACCGCCCAGCAGGTGGGCGCTCCACAAGCGCCGCAGTTGCGGCTGCCGCAGCAGGGCGCGGACCGCGCGCTCGCGGGAGTCCGCGACAAGGGCGTCGTCAGGGGCCGTGGGTGGGGCCGTTGGCCGCTCGGCTCGCGTCATGCGTTCAGCCTATCGGCAGCGACCGACAGTCCCGCGTGGACACCCGAACACACGACCGCCCCGACACCGAATCGATGCCGAGGCGTTCGTCCGGCGAACCACTCGGGGCGCAGGACGCCCGCGGGCTCTCCGCTCACTTCTCCGAGTCAGTCCGGCGAGTCAGTCCTCCGAGCCTTTGGCGGCGGTCGCCTTCTTGGTGGCGGCCGTCTTCTTCGCCGCCGTCGTCGTGGCGGTCGTCTTCTTGGCGGTGGTCTTCTTGGCCACCGTCTTCTTCGCCGGGGCCTTCTTCGCCGGGGCCTTCTTCGCGGTCGTCTTCTTCGCCGTCTTCTTGGCGGGCGTCTTGGCCCGCTTCTCGGCGAGCAGCTCGTAGCCGCGCTCCGGGGTGATCTCCTCGACGCTGTCGCCGGAGCGCAGCGTCGCGTTGGTCTCCCCGTCGGTGACGTACGGTCCGAAGCGGCCGTCCTTGACCACGACCGGCTTCTCGCTGACCGGGTCGGTGCCCAGTTCCTTCAGCGGCGGCTTGGCGGCGGCCCGGCCGCGCTGCTTGGGCTGGGCGTAGATCGCCAGCGCCTCGTCCAGCGTGATGGTGAAGAGCTGGTACTCGGCGGTCAGGGACCGGGAGTCCGTGCCCTTCTTCAGGTACGGGCCGTAGCGGCCGTTCTGCGCGGTGATCTCGACGCCCTCGGCGTCGGCGCCCACCACGCGTGGCAACGACATCAGCTTCAGAGCGTCTTCGAGCGTGACCGTGTCCAGCGCCATCGACTTGAAGAGCGAGGCGGTTCGCGGCTTGACGGCGTTCTTCCCGGTCTTCGGGGTGCCCTCGGGGAGCACCTCGGTGACGTACGGGCCGTAGCGGCCGTCCTTGGCGACGATGGTGTGCCCGGTCGCCGGGTCGGTGCCCAGCTCGAAGTCGCCGCTGGGCTTGGCGAGCAGTTCCTCGGACAGCTCCACGGACAGCTCGTCGGGCGCCAGGTCCTCGGGGATGTCGGCGCGCTGGTGGTTCTCGGAGTCCTTCTCGCCGCGCTCGATGTACGGGCCGTAGCGCCCGACGCGCAGCACGATGTCGTTGCCCACGGGGAACGAGGACACCTCGCGGGCGTCGATCGCGCCGAGGTCGGTGACGAGTTCCTTGAGGCCGCCGAGGTGGTCGCCGTCGCCGTTGCCCGCGTCGGCCGCCACGCCCGCGACGGAGCCCTCGCCGAAGTAGAAGCGGCGCAGCCACGGCACGGCCTGGGCCTCGCCGCGCGCGATGGCGTCGAGGTCGTCCTCCATCCTGGCGGTGAAGTCGTAGTCGACGAGCCGCCCGAAGTGCTTCTCCAGGAGGTTCACCACGGCGAAGGAGAGGAAGGACGGGACGAGCGCGGTGCCCTTCTTGAAGACGTAGCCGCGGTCGAGGATCGTGCCGATGATCGACGCGTACGTCGACGGGCGGCCGATCTCGCGCTCTTCCAGCTCCTTGACCAGCGACGCCTCGGTGTAGCGGGCCGGGGGCTTGGTGGCGTGCCCGTCGACGGTGATCTCCTGGGCGGTCAGCGCGTCGCCCTCGCCGACCTGGGGCAGCCGGCGCTCGCGGTCGTCCAGCTCGGCGTTGGGGTCGTCGGCGCCTTCGACGTACGCCTTGAGGAAGCCGTGGAAGGTGAGGGTCTTGCCGGAGGCGCTGAACTCCACGTCCCGGCCGTCGGCAGCGGTGCCGCCGATCTTCACGGTGACGGAGTTGCCGGTCGCGTCCTTCATCTGGGAGGCGACGGTCCGCTTCCAGATCAGCTCGTACAGCCGGAACTGGTCGCCGGTGAGGCCGGTCTCGGCGGGCGTACGGAAGCGGTCTCCCGAGGGCCGGATCGCCTCGTGCGCCTCCTGCGCGTTCTTGACCTTGCCGGCGTACGTCCGCGGCTGGGCCGGCAGGTAGTCGGCGCCGTACAACTGCGTCACCTGGGCGCGGGCGGCCCGGACGGCCGTCTCGCTCAGGGTCGTGGAGTCCGTACGCATGTAGGTGATGTAGCCGTTCTCGTACAGCTTCTGCGCCACCTGCATCGTGGCCTTGGCGCCGAAGCCGAGCTTGCGGCTGGCCTCCTGCTGCAGCGTCGTCGTACGGAACGGGGCGTACGGCGAGCGGCGGTACGGCTTGGACTCGACGGAGCGGACGGCGAACCGGGTCTGCTCCAGGGCGGCGGCCAGCGCGCGGGCGTTCGCCTCGTCGAGGTGGAGGGTGTTGGCGCTCTTGATCTGCCCGAGGGAGTCGAAGTCGCGGCCCTGCGCGACCCGCCTGCCGTCGACCGTCGCCAGCCGGGCGACCAGCGAGGACGGGTCGCTCGCGTCTCCGGCGCGGCCGGTCAGGAAGGTGCCGGTGAGATCCCAGTACTCGGCGGAGCGGAAGGCGATGCGCTCGCGTTCGCGCTCCACCACGAGCCGGGTGGCGACCGACTGCACGCGGCCCGCCGACAGCCGCGGCATGACCTTCTTCCACAGGACCGGCGAGACCTCGTAGCCGTAGAGGCGGTCGAGGATGCGGCGGGTCTCCTGGGCGTCGACGAGCTTTTTGTTGAGCTGGCGCGGGTTGGCGACGGCGTCGCGGATCGCGTCCTTGGTGATCTCGTGGAAGACCATCCGCTTGACCGGGATCTTCGGCTTGAGCACTTCCTGCAGGTGCCAGGCGATGGCCTCGCCCTCGCGGTCCTCATCGGTGGCGAGGAAAAGCTCGTCGGAGTCCTTCAGCAGGTCCTTGAGCTTCTTGACCTGTGCCTTCTTGTCGGCGTTGACCACATAGATGGGCTGGAAGTCGTGCTCGACGTCCACCCCGAGGCGACGGACCTCACCGGTGTACTTCTCCGGCACCTCGGCGGCGCCGTTGGGAAGGTCGCGGATGTGCCCGACGCTCGCTTCGACGACGTAGCCGGGGCCGAGGTAGCCCTTGATCGTCTTCGCCTTGGCGGGCGACTCGACGATGACGAGTCGGCGGCCGCCGTTTGCGGTCTCGCTGGTCGGGGACAACTTCGCTCTTCTCTGGGTCGGCGCTGGGGACTGCCCCGTGCGTGGTCCCGGGGTCGGTCCTGCTTCCTTGTTCGCTCGTGACGCTGCGGAGTGTGACGGTACCTCCCGCCCCCGTGTCAAACGGGAAAAGCCCGCAACGGCCACTCGAACGGTAACCCGACTAACCCTCATCCTGTCGCCCGGAGTGCCCACGGGCTCGTCGGGGTGTATCCGGAGCGCGACCCTTCGGTTACGCCGGCGGCCCTGGCCGCCCGGTCCGGAAGCCGCCGTTCAGACGCCGGTGAGGCACCATGCCGCGAGGGCCAGCGCGACCACGCCGGCGACGCTCGCGACGGTCGCCGATGCGACGGGACTCACACCCTCGGCGACGGGGCGGCGGTGCCGTACGCGGGTCACGGTCCACACCAGCAGGCCGCTGCCGAACAGGGCGAACACCACTCCCGCGAAGATCGCCGGTCCACGTTCCATGGCTCTCCGTGCCCCTTTTTTGCCGTCCGCGGGTTCCCTGTGACGGGAGGCTGGCACGCGCGGGCGGCGACCGGGCGAAGCCGAGGTGAACGGGGAGCCGACAGATCTCCGAGCACCCACGTCGCGCCGGTCACCCCCATCACGCCGGTGCGATGAACCCCTGTTCCACCAGCAGCCGGATCTGCGCGGGCGTGCGGTCGCGCAGCAGTACCGGGTCCTCGGCCGTCAGTTGGGCGATGGCGTCCAGGATGCGGCCCGCGCTCATCGAGCCGTCGCAGACGCCGGCGAACCCGGCGCCGACCGTGTCGACCCGGGTGGCCCGGCGCATGCCGCGGTTCTGGCGCAGGACGACGTGTTCCGGGTCCTCGGCGCCGGGCAGCCCGACCTGTTCCTGGACGACCTCGGCGGTCAGCGCGAAGCACGCTTCGAGCAGGGCCGCGTCGTCGTGGGTGCGCAGGTAGTCGACGCGGTCGAAGTGCGCCCGGACGGTCTCGCCGAGCGGCTGTTCGACGGGGTGCGGCCACTCCTCGACGGTGATCGAGGGCTCGGCGGCGTCGGTCCGGCGCAGCGTGATCCAGCCGAAGCCGACCGCCCTGACCTCGCGCGCCTCGAACTCGTCCAGCCAGGCGTCGTACCGCGCCTGGTACTCGGTCACGTCGTCACGGTGGTCCCCCGCGTCCCTGAGCCACAGCTCGGCGTACTGCGTGACGTCCTGCACCTCGCGCTGGACGATCCACGCGTCGCAGCCGCGCGGCACCCAGGAGCGCAGCCGGTCCGTCCATTCCTCCCCCTCCACGTGCTGCCAGTTGGCGAGGAACTGCGCGAACCCGCCCGCGTTCAGCCGTTCCCCCGCCTGTTGAACGAGCGTGCGGCACAGATCGTCCCCGCCCATCCCGCCGTCCCGGTAGGTCAGCCGCGCGCCCGGCGAGATCACGAAGGGCGGGTTGGAGACGATCAGGTCGTACGTCTCGTCCGCCCGGACCGGGTCGAAGAGCGAGCCCTCGCGCAGGTCGGCGGCGGGCGCCCCGGAGAGGGCGAGGGTCAGCGCGGTGATGTGCAGGGCACGCGGGTTGACGTCGGTCGCGGTCACACGCGTGGCGTGCCGGGCGGCGTGCAGCGCCTGGATGCCGGAGCCGGTGCCGAGGTCGAGCGCGGCGGCGACGGGGGTGCGGACGGTGAGGCCGGCCAGCGTCGTGGAGGCACCGCCGACGCCGAGGACGACACCCTCGGCGCTGCTGCCGATGCCGCCCGCGCCGCCGACCGCGCAGCCCAGGTCGGAGACGATGAACCAGTCCTCGCCGCCGGGTCCGCCGTAGGGCCGGACGTCGGCGGTGGCGGTCACCTCGTCGCCGCCGGACCGCACCAGCCAGCCGCTCTCCAGGCAGGCGTCGACGGGCAGGATGTCCGCCACGCGTGCGTGCGGGACCGGCTGCTGGAGCAGGAAGAGCCGTACGAGCATCTCCAGCGGCGTGTCGCCGCGCGTGGCGCGCAGCGCGGGGACGGTCTCGCTGCGGGAGAGCGCCGCGTAGGCGGGAGCGCCGAGCAGTTCCAGCAGGCCGTCGGCGGTGAAGGAGGCCCCGAGCAGGGCGTCCCTCAGCCGGGTGGCGACGTCGGGACGGTCGGCGGCGGGCAGGGGGGAGAGGCTGGCGTTACTCACTCCCCCATTGTGACCCGCGTCCCACCCGCCGCCTCGGCGGCGTGGCTCAGCTCGTCGTGGCGGACGCCGAGGCGGAGGCCGACTTGCAGGTCGGCTGCTTGGCCATGGCCTGGCCGACCTCGCCCTCCTCCAGCGCCTTCAGGGCGTTGCTCCCGCTCCGGCCGAGCTTGTCCAGGTCGGTGGCGATGTCCTTGAGGCCGTCGGCGAACTCCGCCTGGTCCTTGGTGTCCAGGTCCGCCACCTGCTTCTTCAGGGAGGCGTACGAGGAGGACAGGCCGTTCAGCTCGGTGACCGCGTCCTTCTGCTTCTTCTCGCCGTTCTCGACGTCCGGCGCGCCGGCCTTGCGCACGGCGGTGCCCATCGCCTTGTAGGCGTCCGACATGTCCTGGAACGCCTGCGCGTCCGTCTTCTGGACGTCCGCCGGCGCGCTGCTGTCGGCGGTCTGCTTCTGGATGGCGGCGTTGGCGGACTCGATCTTCTTCGCCTGGGGCTGCACGCCGTCGCAGACCTGCTTCGCCCAGGAGTCGAGCTTGTCGTTGCCGTCGTCGCCGCCGCATCCCGTCAGCGCCAGTACCAGTACCGCACCGCCGGACAGTGCGGCCGCGAGCTTCTTGTTCACCGGATTGGTCCCTTCCATGGCTCTCGGCCCCGGAACATACACGCCATCTGGGCGACATCTCCGTAACCAACGTCCGGTACGGCCGTTATTGCAGCCATTTGAACCAAGCGAGAGAAGGCTCACGGAGTGAAGGGCGCATAGACGCGACGCGGGCGCCCGGCACGCCACTACGCGCCGTTCGCCCGCGCCGTGAGCTGCGGATCGCCCCGGTTCCGGCCGGTCCCGGGTCGAGTGATCCTACGAAACGACCGCGCTGTCGGCCGACTTGGGCTCCTTCCCGGCCTCGCCCTCGTCGCCCATGGTGATGCCGCGCCGTTTGGAGACGTACACCGCGCCGACGATGATCAGGAGCGCGACCAGCGCCATCAGCACCCGCACGCCGACGCTCCGGTCCGGACCGTAGGAGAACTTGATCACCGCGGGCGCGATGAGCAGCGCGACCAGGTTCATGACCTTCAGCAGTGGGTTGATCGCCGGTCCGGCGGTGTCCTTGAAGGGGTCCCCGACCGTGTCGCCGATGACGGTGGCGGCGTGGGCCTCGCTGCCCTTGCCCCCGTGGTGGCCGTCCTCGACGAGTTTCTTGGCGTTGTCCCAGGCGCCGCCGGAGTTGGCGAGGAAGACCGCCATCAGCGTGCCGGAGCCGATCGCGCCCGCGAGGAACGCGCCGAGCGCGCCCACGCCGAGCGTGAACCCGATGAAGACCGGCGCCAGCACGGCGAGCAGTCCGGGCGTGGCGAGTTCCCGCAGGGCGTCCCTGGTGCAGATGTCGACGACCTTGCCGTACTCGGGCGTCTCGGTGTAGTCCATGATCCCGGGTTTTTCGCGGAACTGCCGCCGCACCTCGTGGACCACCGAACCCGCCGAGCGCGACACGGCGTTGATCGCCAGCCCCGAGAAGAGGAAGACGACCGCCGCGCCCGCGATGAGCCCGACGAGGTTGTTGGGCTGGGAGATGTCCATCATCAGGCTCATCGGCGCGCCCTCGCCGCTGAGCTTCTCCCCCACGTCCCGGGCGCCGGTGGTGATGGCGTCGCGGTACGACCCGAACAGCGCCGCCGCCGCGAGTACGGCGGTGGCGATCGCGATGCCCTTGGTGATGGCCTTGGTGGTGTTGCCGACCGCGTCCAGGTCGGTGAGGACCTGGGCGCCCTCGCCCTGGACGTCACCGGACATCTCGGCGATGCCCTGGGCGTTGTCGGAGACCGGCCCGAAGGTGTCCATGGCGACGATCACACCGACCGTGGTGAGCAGGCCGGTGCCGGCCAGTGCCACCGCGAACAGCGCCAGCATGATCGAGGCGCCGCCGAGCAGGAAGGCCCCGTAGACGCCGAGACCGATCAGCAGGGCGGTGTAGACGGCCGACTCCAGGCCGAGGGAGACGCCGGCGAGGACGACGGTGGCCGGGCCGGTGAGCGAGCTCTTGCCGATGTCCCGCACGGGTCGCCGGGTGGTCTCGGTGAAGTAGCCGGTGAGCTGCTGGATCAGGGCGGCGAGCACGATGCCGATGGCCACGGCGACGAGCGCGAGGATCCGCGGATCGCCGTTCTTGCCCGCGATGGCCGCGTCCGTGACGCCGTCGAGTTCGGCGTAGGTCCCGGGCAGGTAGACGTAGACGGCCACCGCGACCAGCACCAGCGAGATCGCCGCGGAGAGGAAGAACCCCCGGTTGATCGCGCTCATCCCGCTGCGGTCGGTCCGGCGCGGCGCCACCGCGAAGATGCCGATCATGGCGGTGAGCACGCCGATCGCCGGCACCAGCAGCGGGAACGCCAGTCCCAGGTCGCCGAAGGCCACCTTGCCCAGGATCAGCGCGGCCACCAGGGTCACGGCGTACGACTCGAAGAGGTCGGCCGCCATGCCCGCGCAGTCGCCGACGTTGTCGCCCACGTTGTCGGCGATGGTCGCGGCATTGCGCGGATCGTCCTCCGGAATGCCCTTCTCGACCTTGCCGACCAGGTCGGCTCCGACGTCGGCGGCCTTGGTGAAGATGCCGCCGCCGACCCGCATGAACATCGCGATCAGCGCGGCGCCCAGTCCGAAGCCCTCCAGCACTTTCGGCGCGTCGGCGGCGTACACCAGCAGCACACAGGAGGCGCCCAGCAGGCCGAGCCCCACCGTGAACATGCCGACCACACCGCCCGTGCGGAATGCGATCTTCATCGCCCGGTGCGAGACGAGGGTGAGATCCTTTTTCGGTCCGCCCGGTTCCGGTGTGGCTTCTCGCGCCGCCGCGGCGACGCGCACATTGCTGCGTACGGCGAGCCACATGCCGATATAGCCGGTGGCCGCGGAGAACGCCGCGCCGATCAAGAAGAACACCGACCGTCCGATGCGCTGATTCCAGTCGTCCGCGGGCAGCAGCAGAAGCAGGAAGAACACGACGACGGCGAATACGCCGAGGGTGCGCAACTGCCTGGCCAGGTAGGCGTTGGCACCTTCCTGGACGGCCGCCGCGATCTTTCTCATGCTGTCGGTTCCCTCGCCCGCCGCGAGCACCTGACGCACCAGGACGCCCGCGACGACCAGTGCCGCCAGCGCGATGACCGCGATCACCGCGACGATCGCGCGGTTCCCGTCGGTCAGTACCGCGGCGGCGAGGGTCGAGGGGTCGCCCCACTGATGAGGGCCCGACTGATGAAGGGTGGAAAGCCCCGCCATTCGTCCTCCTTGACGCTTTGGCTTAGCTCAAGATGTGGACGGATTCTAGGTACCGGAACCTGATCTAAACAGAGCATGACAAATCTATTTGGTCCGTCAAGTCGAGAGCCGTAATGCCTTCGGGGCATTGAACGGAGCAACAACTCGGCGGCGTAGATCGCATCACGGAGATCGAATGGCAGAGATCAAGTGACAGAACTTGAGTGGCGGGGATCGGGTGGCGGGAATCCAATGACGGAGACTTGAGGTGGAGGAGATCACTTATTGCACGCGCGTCACTCGCGAGGCCGGTCGTGAAAGAATTCACTTAACGTGCGCACTGGAACCACTGTAGGCGTGGATCTCGGACTCCGCACATGGCAAGGGGCCCCACCAGGCAGGCGGGGCCCTCTTGGAAGCCGGTCCGGCTCAGGTCGGACCGAGTCAGGTCAGCGGCAGTATCGGGGGCATGATCGGCCAGGTCATGCGGATCAGTCCGCCGTCCGGGCCGGCCTTGACCTCCACGTCGTCCACGAGTCCGCTGATGACCGCGAGGCCCATCTCGTCCTCCTCGGCGTCCGTGTCGTCACCGACGCCTCCGGGGCCGCCCGGGGCGGAGGTGTGCGGCGCCTCGTCGCCGACCTCGATGGAGAACTGCTTCTCCTCCTCGATCAGCGACACCTGCACGGGCGCCGTGATGCCGCCGTTCTGGTGCAGTCCGACGGCCCGGGTGCACGCCTCACCGACGGCGAGTCTGACCTCGTCGAGGACGGCCTCGTCCACTCCGGCCCTGCGTGCCACCGCGGCCGCCACCAGACGGGCGGTCCTGACGTGCTCGGGCAGCGCGCTGAAGCGGAGTTCAACGGTGGCCATGCATCCCCCTCCGAACTACGGGCGTGCAACGTTCAGCCGTCCCGGGCCCTCAGGACCCGGGAACGGTGGTCGGTCGTCAGTCGGTGGCCGCCACCGCTTCCTCGACCGAGGTGTGAATGGGGAACACCTTGGTGAGGCCGGTGATACGGAAGATCTTGAGAATGCGCTCCTGGTTGCAGACCAGGCGCAGCGAGCCCTCGTGGGCACGCACCCGCTTCAGGCCACCGACCAGTACGCCGAGTCCGGTGGAGTCGAGGAAGTCCACGCCCTCCATGTCGACGACGAGGTGAAAACTCCCGTCGTTCACCAGCTCGACCAACTGCTCGCGCAGCTTGGGCGCGGTGTATACGTCAATTTCGCCACCGACCTCGACGACCGTACGATCGCCGACGGTACGGGTCGACAGGGACAGGTCCACGGATCCTCCAGCACCTTGCTATCGAGCGGTCGCCCCTCGGGAAACCTCGGCTTGGATACCCCCGGGACGGTTCGCCAGCCGCGATGGCATTCAATCACTTACCGGCGGGGGTGCACGACGCCTTGGTCCCATTGTCCGTCACACCGGTGACAGACTCGGTGCCGATGGCCAAGAATCACCGATCCGACAGACCCCCGACGGAGCCCGTTTCCCGGCCGGATCCGGGCACGATCCTGGACCGGCTGGCCGCGGGGCCGAGCCGGGCTTCGCGCATCACTCATACGGAGCACTTGCCCCCGCGGGCGGGCCGCCATGCCCTCTGGCCGGACCGGATTCGCCCCGAAGTACTGGCCGCCGTGCAGGCCAGGGGCATCGAACAGCCCTGGGTTCACCAGGCACGGGCGGCCGAACACGCGCTGGACGGAGACTCGGTCGTGGTCGCGACGGGGACCGCCTCCGGCAAGTCCCTGGCGTATCTCGTGCCCGTTCTCTCCGCCCTCGTGGACGGCTCCGAGGCGCCGAACGGCCGCGGCGCCACCGCCCTCTACCTGGCCCCGACCAAGGCGCTCGCCGCGGACCAGTGCCGATCGGTGAAGGAACTTTCACAGCCACTCGGCGCGTCGGTCCGCCCCGCGGTGTACGACGGCGACACTCCGTTCGAAGAGCGCGAGTGGATCCGCCAGTACGCCACCTATGTCCTCACCAATCCGGACATGCTCCACCGCGGCATCCTGCCCTCCCACCCCCGCTGGTCCTCCTTCCTGAAGGCGCTGAAGTACGTCGTCATCGACGAGTGCCACACCTACCGCGGCGTGTTCGGCTCCCACGTCGCCCAGGTACTGCGCAGGCTGCGCCGGCTCTGCGCCCGTTACGGGGCCTCACCCGTGTTCCTGCTGGCCTCCGCGACCGCCGCCGAGCCCGCGGTGGCCGCCCGCCGGCTCACCGGGCTGCCGGTCGTGGAGGTGGCCGACGACGCCTCACCCCGCGGTGAACTGGTGTTCGCACTCTGGGAGCCGCCGCTGACCGAACTGGAGGGCGAGAAGGGCGCGCCCGTCCGTCGCACGGCGACCGCGGAAGCCGCCGATCTGCTCACCGATCTCACCGTGCAGGGAATGCGTTCGATCACCTTCGTGCGCTCCCGGCGCGGCGCCGAACTGATCTCCGTCATCGCCCAGGAACGGCTCCGCGAGGTCGACCGGTCGCTGGCCGGGCGCGTCGCGGCCTACCGCGGCGGCTATCTGCCCGAGGAGCGGCGTGCCCTCGAAGGCGCCCTGCACTCCGGAGAACTCCTCGGCCTCGCCGCGACCAACGCCCTGGAACTCGGCGTCGACATCTCCGGCCTGGACGCCGTGGTCATCGCCGGCTATCCGGGCACCCGCGCCTCGCTGTGGCAGCAGGCGGGCCGGGCCGGACGGTCCGGGCAGGGCGCGCTGGCCGTCCTGGTCGCCCGCGACGACCCGCTGGACACCTTCCTGGTCCACCATCCGGAGGCGCTCTTCGACCAGCCGGTGGAGTCCACCGTCCTCGACCCCGACAACCCCTACGTCCTCGCCCCGCACCTGTGCGCGGCCGCGGCCGAGCTGCCCCTGACCGACGAGGACCTGGAGCTGTTCGGCCCCGCGTGCGAGGAACTCCTCCCGCAACTGGAGGAGGCCAGGCTGCTGCGGCGCCGGACCCGGGCGTGGCACTGGACCCGGCGCGAGCGGGCCGCCGACCTCGCCGACATCCGCGGACAGGGCGGGCGGCCGGTCCAGGTCGTCGAGGAGGGCACGGGCAGGCTGCTGGGCACGGTGGACGCCGGGTCCTCCCACACGACGGTCCACGAGGGCGCCGTGCACCTGCACCAGGGGCGCACGTATCTCGTCCGCTCCCTGGACCTGGAGGACTCCGTCGCCTTGGTCGAGCGGGCGGAGCCGCCCTACTCGACGGTGGCCCGCGACACCACGGCGATCTCCGTGCTGGAGACGGACATCGAGGTCCCGTGGGGCGACGGGCGCCTGTGCTACGGCTCCGTCGAGGTCACCAACCAGGTGGTCTCCTTCCTGCGCCGCCGCCTCATCACGGGTGAGGTGCTGGGCGAGGCGAAACTCGACCTGCCTCCTCGTACGCTGCGCACCCGCGCGGTGTGGTGGACGGTCACCGAGGACCAGTTGGACGCCGCCCGGATCAACCCGGAGATCCTCGGCGGGGCCCTGCACGCCGCCGAGCACGCGTCGATCGGCATGCTGCCGCTCTTCGCCACCTGCGACCGCTGGGACATCGGCGGCGTGTCGATACCGCTGCATCCGGACACCCTCCTTCCGACGGTCTTCGTCTACGACGGCCACCCCGGCGGCGCGGGCTTCGCCGAGCGCGCCTTCAACACGGCCCGCGAGTGGCTCACGGCGACCCGGGAGGCGATCGCCTCCTGCGAGTGCGACGCCGGCTGCCCGTCCTGCGTCCAGTCCCCCAAGTGCGGCAACGGCAACGAACCGCTGCACAAGAGAGGCGCCGTACGCCTCCTTACGGAGCTGCTGCGGTGCGCTCCGCAGGAGCCGGGACGGTCGGAGCGGCAGCCGGCCCCGGGGCAGCCGGTGCCCCCGGCGGCTGAAGTGACGGAGGATGCCGCGACCGGGATGACGGGGACGACTGGAGCGGCCTGAGCGGCTGGAGCGGCTGGAGCGGCTGGAGCGGCTGGAGCGGCAACGGCCGAGGGGGCGGTGGACGCAGCGGCTCCGCCGGGCCCGCCCGGGCCCTGACCTCCGCGGTGAAGGGGCCCCGCCCCGACGCCGTCGTCACGTCGGCTACCTGGCCGGTGAGCGCGCACCGTACGAGCCGCGTGCCCTGGGCCCGGGCCACCCGGTCCGCCCGGTCGCACGAGGCGGCCCCTCCCCGTGCCCAGTGGTCCGCCGCCGCGAGCGCTGCCAGGTCGGCGCCGCCGGCCGCACGATGCCGCGCCAGGACGGCCTGTCCCAGGGCGAGGACGACCCCGAACACCACACAGAGCACGGCGATCACGCCGACACTCCAGACGGTGGCGGAACCCCGGTCGGCGTGGCGTCCGGTCACCGCCCGCCGGATCGCGCGGCCGCATTCCCGGGACCGGCCCAAGAGACCACCGCCGCCCCTCATGTCCCCGGCCCCGTCGGTTGCTCCACCGAGGCCACGGCCTCCTCGCGCACGTCGAACGGCAGTCCGCTCAGGGCCGGCGGCTTCGCCACGACGACGACGCGGACCCGCTCCGCCTCCCGGCTGACCGTGACCTCCGCCCCGTCCGGCGCGGCCTCCCGCGTGACCTCCACGACCGCGTCGGCCGGGTCCTGCCGGGCCGCCGCGCGGGCGCCGGTCCGGGCGGCGTCCGCGCACTGGATCTGCGCGGCCATGGCCAGCAGCCCCCACACCAGCGCCATCGCGAACATCACCAGCACCGGCAGCACCACCGCCGACTCCGCGGTCACGAACCCCCCGTCGGCCTTCCACCACCCGGAGCGCCGCTCACATCCGCGCATCGAGCGCCTGCTTCACGAGCTGCTGGAGTTCCTCACCGACCGCTCCGCTGGTCACCACCTTGTAGAGCACCACGGCGAACGCCACGGCGGCGACGATGCCCATCGCGTACTCGGACGTGACCATTCCCGTGTCCCGCCGGTCGGACGCCGCCGACCGCACCGCACGCATCCTGCGCACCAGGGCACCCACCTGTGCCCGAACCACCTGATACATCTCAACCCCCGTGAAGATCCGTGTGACGCCCATGCCGTTCGTGGCATCCGCGTCGTTCCGTTCATGACTTTCATGTCGTTCACCGCATTCGCGAAGTTCGTTTCCTTCGCGTCGTTTCCTGTGCTCCGTGAGCCCTGTGGTCCCCGTCAGTCGCCGCCTCCTCCCAGCGCTCCGCCCGCGAGGCCGATGACCACCGGCAGGACGCCCACCGCGATGAACGCGGGGAGGAAGCAGAGCCCCACCGGTGCCGTGACCATGACGGCCGCTCGCCGGGCCCGTGCCGTGGCCGCGCGGGCCCAGTCGGCGCGGGCCTGTGCGGCCAGCCGCGCGACCGGGTCGGCCGCGGGAAGCCCGGACACTTCGGCCCGTTCGAGCAGCCGGGCCAGGCCCGAGGCGCCGGGGATCGCGGCCAGCCGACGCCAGGCGCCCTCCGGTTCGCCGCCGAGCCGGACCTCCGCCGCGCCGCGCGCCAGCACGTCCCCGACGGGCCCGCCGAGCGCCTCGCCCACGGCCTGTGCCGCGACGACCGGGCCGGCCCCCGCCGCGATGCAGGCGGCCAGCAGATCGGCGGCGAGCGGCAGTTGGCGTGCCGCCGCCGCGGCGTCGCCGGCCCCCGGCGTCGCGGCGGCGGCCGCCCGCTTACGTTGCCATCGCCACAGCGCGGCGGCGCCGGCCAGCCCCACTCCCGCCCCGGTGATCCCCCCGACCAGCGCCCATCCCGCGCCCACGGTCACCGCCGACGGCAGCCATCGGCGTACCCGGGCCGGCAGCTCGGCGCCCCGCGCGGCAGGCACCCGTTCCGTTTCCAGCAGCCCGGTGCGCCGACGTCGTGACCGCCGCTCCCGCCGGGCGGCGCCCGCCCACCATGCCGACCAGCCGACGAGCGGCAGTATCCCCAGGGTCACCCCCAGCCTGTGGACAACCTCCCCGTTCATGTCGTCGCCTCCGCTCGTCGCAGGATGTTCATGTCGTCGCCTCCGCTCGTCGCACGATCGCGCCCACCCACCACGCGCCGGTTCCCTCCAGCACCGCCCCGGCCAGCAGGCAGCCCAGTCCCGCTCCGCTGTGCAGCAGGACACGCAGCGGGTCGGCCCCGAGGGCGAAGCCGAAGAGCAGCCCCAGGGCGGGCAGTCCGGCGAGCATCGCGGCCGTCGCCCGGGCCCCCGCCAACTGGGCACGCAGGTCAGCCCGCTGGTCCCGTTCGGCGCGCAGCGCCCCTTCCAGCCGGTCGAGTCCCGAGGCAAGGCCGGCGCCCTGGTCCACAGCCACCCGCCAGCAGGCGGCGAGGCCACGCAGCCCGTCGGCACCCGGCTGCCGGGCCGCCGCGGCGAGCGCGCCGGGGACGTCTCCGCCGAAGCGGGCCGCCGCCAGGACCGCCGCCTGCCCGGTGCCGAACTCTCCGGCGTCGTGCGCGGCGGTCAGCAGGGCCTCACCCGGTTGCCGTCCCGCCCGCACCTCGCCGGCGAGCGCCCC
The DNA here is from genome assembly GCF_039542605.1 of Streptomyces ziwulingensis. Classification (NCBI taxonomy): domain Bacteria; kingdom Bacillati; phylum Actinomycetota; class Actinomycetes; order Kitasatosporales; family Streptomycetaceae; genus Streptomyces; species Streptomyces ziwulingensis. The sequence continues at coordinate 421,653 of NZ_BAABIG010000022.1, read as the reverse complement.
GCACAGCGCGATCACCGCGTCCTGCCGGCGCTCCCGCACCCGGCGCGTCCGCCGGGCCAGCCGCAGCCGCCGTAGCAGAGGCATCCCGGCCGCCCCGGCGACGAGCGGCACGACCGAGGTGCCCAGCACGGCCAGCGCCAGCCCGGCCGCCGGCGCCCACCACTCGGCCCCCAGCCGCCCGCGGACCCGGCGCGCCGCGGCTGCCACCCGGCGCATCCCGTCGTCCGTCACCTGGCGCACCCCGGCGCCTGTCAGCCGACGCACCCCTGCGCCCGTCAGCCGACCCGAACCGTCCGCCGTGCCCCGGCCCCCGCCGGCCGGCCCACCGGCCCCGTCCGGCGTCCCGTACGGACCCGGCGGCCCGGCACCGAACACCCCGCCGGCGAGCAGTGACCGCGCCCGTCGCACCCCGGAGTACCGCCCGCCGATCAGCCACACCGCGGCCACCAGAAACGCCACGGCCGCAGCCGCCGACAACTCACCCATGCCGGTCATGCCCACCCCCTGTGCCCCCGGCTCCCCCGGTGCCACCGGTGCCGCCGACCGTGTCCACGGCGTCCACGGCCGCGTTCCCGCCCGCGTTCCCGCCCGCGTTCCCGCCTCCGTCCCCGGCGCCCGCCGTGTCCCACGTCTCCGCGTCCGGATCGCCGTCCAGCAACTCCCTGAGCCGCGGCCAGCCGCGCTCGTGGACGAACGCTCCCGCGCCCCATCGCAACGCGGGCACCGTCCGCACCAGCCCCGACGAATCCCGTTCCAGCACATGCACCTCCGCGATCCGGCGCCGCCCCGCCCCGTCGCGCACCAGGTGCAGGACCACCGACAGGGCGGCGGCCAGTTGGCTGTGCAGGGCGGCCCGGTCGAGCCCCGCGGCCGTGCCGAGCGCCTCCAGCCGGGCCGGCACGTCCCCCGCGGCGTTTGCGTGGACAGTGCCGGAACCTCCTTCATGACCCGTATTGAGAGCAGCCAGCAGATGAACCACCTCAGGACCGCGCACCTCGCCGACGACCAGCCGGTCCGGCCGCATCCGCAGCGCCTGGCGCACCAGGTCCGCGAGGGCCACCGCACCGGCGCCTTCCTGGTTGGCGGGCCGGGACTCCAGGCGTACGACGTGCGGATGGTCCGGCCGCAGCTCCGCCGAGTCCTCGGCGAGCACGATCCGATCGCCCGGTCCGACCAGCCCGAGCAACGCGCTCAGCAGTGTCGTCTTGCCGCTGCCCGTGCCGCCGCTGACCAGGAAGGACAGCCGGGCCCGCACCAGCGCCCGCAGCACCCGGTCCCCGCCCGGCGGCACCGTGCCCGCCGCGACCAGTTCGCCGAGGGTGAAGGCGCGCGGCCGCACCACCCGCAGCGACAGGCAGGTGCAGCCGACGGCGACCGGGGGCAGCACCGCGTGCAGCCGGGTTCCGTCGGGCAGCCGGGCATCCACCCAGGGCCGGGCGTCGTCGAGCCGGCGCCCGGCGACGGCGGCGAGCCGCTGCGCCAGCCGCCGAACGGCTCCGGCGTCCGGGAAGCGGACGGCCGTCAGTTCCAGTCCGCCGCCCCGGTCCACCCAGACCCGGTCCGGGGCGGAGACGAGCACGTCGGTCACCGACGGATCGGCGAGCAGCGGTTCCAGCGGCCCGCTGCCGACCAGTTCGGACCGCAGTCGCTCGGCAGCACCCAGGATCTCCGCGTCCCCCAGCACCCGGCCCTGTTCCCGCAGCGCCTGGGCCACTCGCGCGGGCGTCGGTTCCGCCCCGCTCTCGGCGAGCCGGCGACGCACCCCGTCGAGCAGCCCCAGGGGCATTCCGCCGCCCCGCCCGACGGCTTCCGCTCCGCCCGCCCGGTGCCGTACCGGCGCCGCACTGTGCACAGCCCGCGCCGCCGGAGCGCCCGGCCGCCCGCGTCCATGTACACGTCCCGTCAAGGTCCTCATCCCGCACCCACCTCCGTCAGCGCCCGCTCCCAGAAGTCGCGGCAGAAGCGGGCCAGGGGGCCGCGGCCCGCGCCCGGCGGACGCCCGTCCTCGGCGGCCCGTGGCAGGCCGGGCTCGACGGGGACCTCACCGGCCAGGGGGAGCCCGAGCAGCCGGGCCACCTCCCGGTCGTCGAACCCGGGCGCGTACGGCCCGCGCACGGCGACCCGCAGGTCCCGCAGGACCATGCCGACCGCGGCGGCGACCCGGCCGGCCGCCGTGACGGCCCGCAGTTCGGCGGGGACGACCACCAGTCCGAGGTCGAGCTGGGCGAGGACCTCGGCGACGCCGTCGTCGACCCGGCGCGGCAGGTCGACGACGACCGCCCCGCCCCGGCGGCGTGCCGCGGCGAGCACCGCCCGCACGGCCTGGGGCGGCACGGCGAGACAGTCGCCGCGGTCCCAGCTCAGCACCCGCAGGGAGTGCAGTTCGGGCAGCGACTCCTCCAGGGCGCCGCCGCCTACCCGCCCTCGTGAGGCGGCGAACGCGGGCCACCTCAGGCCCTCGGTCGTCTCCCCACCGAGCAGCACGTCGAGTCCGCCGCCGAGCGGGTCGGCATCCACCAGCAGGGTGCGCAGGCCCTCCCGCGCGGCGGTGACGGCGAGCGCGCAGGCCAGCGTCGAGGCTCCGGCCCCGCCCCGCCCGCCGATGACGCCCACCGTGAGGGCGGGCCGGCCGACGCCCTCGGCGACGTCGGCGATGCGGTCGACGAGCCACTGCTCGCCGTCCGGCAGCATCAGGACGTGGTCGGCGCCGATCTGGACGGCTCGCTGCCACACCCCGGGATCGTCCTGGTCCCTGCCGACCAGCACCACACCGCGTCTGCGGACCGCTCCCCGCACCCGGCGCGCGGCGTCGTCCCCCACCAGGACGAGGGGCGCGGCCTCCCAGCCGCCCCGGCGCTCGGGCACCGCGTGGTGCACCTCGGGTGTGGCGCCCGCCGCCGCGCACAGGCGCAGCAGGTCGTCGAGCAGGTCGGCGTCCTCGGTGACGATCAGTGGTCCGCTCTGCCGCCCTGAGGCGGCGGGCGGTGGATCGTGCGTGACTGTTCCGGTCATGACGGGGTCCCCCTTGGCGGCATCTCTCGCGCGACCCCTGGGACACGCGATTTCCCGAACGTGTGAAGACCTGGTAAACGGCCTTCATATGAGCGGCCGACAGGAACCGGCCACTCGCGCCCGACAAAGGCAAGCGGCTGTGAACTCGCCGCGGTCGGGACGCATGGCAAACACGGTGCATCGCTCGGGGAAATCGTGTGGATCTTGGTCGATAACTGTGGAGAACTCACCGATGGTGAATATCGCCATCACCCATACCGGGGAGCCCGAACCCGCCCTTCCGCAGTACCCACAGAGCAGCGCGGTGACTACACAGAGTAGCGGCACATGCCCATGACAAATTGGCCTCGACAGGGCACTCACACGTTGCCAGAGGTTCCGGAGGGCGAGACAACGCCCCCGGACATGCGACGACCCCCGCCGGGGGGGAGAGCGGGGGTCGTCTCCACGGCCGACTCGGGGGGGGGAGGAGTCGGGCCGGGTTAGCACGGTCGCGAACGATCCGTGACTTCCATGGTGTACCCGAGAGCCTTCTCAGGCAAACCCACACGCCCCAGCTTACGCCGAATGGGCTGCGCCTATGCTCGGGGGCGTGGAAAACCACTCGTCGCCCCGCAGCGCTGCCTTCTTCGACCTGGACAAGACGGTCATTGCGAAGTCGAGCACGCTGACGTTCAGCAAGTCGTTCTACCAAGGCGGCCTGATCAACCGAAGGGCCGTGCTGCGCACCGCCTACACCCAGTTCGTCTTCCTCGCGGGCGGCGCGGACCACGACCAGATGGAGCGCATGCGCAAGTATCTGTCCGCGCTCTGCCGCGGCTGGAACGTCGAACAGGTCCAGAAACTCGTCGCCGAGACGCTGCACGACCTGATCGACCCGATCATCTACGACGAGGCCGCCTCACTGATCGAGGAGCACCACGCCGCCGGCCGCGACGTCGTGATCGTCTCGACCTCGGGCGCCGAGGTGGTCGAACCGGTCGGCGCGCTCCTCGGTGCCGACCGGGTCGTGGCCACCCGCATGGTGGTGGGCGACGACGGCTGCTTCACGGGCGAGGTGGAGTACTACGCGTACGGCCCGACCAAGGCCGAGGCGATCAAAGAACTGGCCGCCTCCGAGGGGTACGACCTCTCCCGGAGCTACGCCTACAGCGACTCGGCGACCGACCTGCCGATGCTGGAGGCCGTCGGCCGTCCGCACGCGGTGAACCCCGACCGCGCGCTGCGCCGCGAGGCACTCGCGCGTGAGTGGCCCGTCCTCGACTTCCACCGGCCCGTCCGGCTCAAGCAGCGGATCCCCGGCTTCTCCGTACCGCGGCGTCCGACGCTGGTCCTCGCCGCCGTGACAGGCGCCGCGGCGACCGCGGGACTCGTCTGGTACCTCAGCCGACGGCGTACGACGACTCCGGCCTGACCGACCCGACCGGCCTGACCTGCGGCGCGGACGAGTATGCCCGCGCATCCCCGCATCCCCGCATCCCCGCACCCCCGCACCCCCGCACCCCCGCACCCCCGCACCCCGCGAACGACCTACCGGGACAAAGCGGCAATGTGATCCCAAAAGTAAAGAAGTGCGGGCAGGTCTTCCGCTTGTCCTCCGCCCGGAGTACAAAGGAATCAACGGCCCGCGAGACCAAGGCCATCCGCGAGGATGACCCGGTAGAAGCATTCGGCCCCACGGACCGCGCATGGACATCGGGCACCCACGCGACGTCGACCCGTCGATTACGGGCCAGCCGCACCAGGTGACGGGCAAGGTTCCCGACCTGATGGGCAACAACCGAGGACGCCTGGTAACCGGGTGGACATGCCGGCGGCGGTACGAGTACTCGTACCGCCGCAACCCTTGTCCGGGCCCGCAAACCCTGTCCGGGCGCGCAACCCCTGTCTGAGCCCGGACGACCCCGTCTCGACAGGCCCCTACGCGGCGCCGCGCTGCAGCGCCTCGCACACCGCCGTCGACTCCCGCGCGCCCAGCCCCGCGGCCCGGCCGCAGTGGGCGATCCAGGCCGCCACTCCCTCCGGGGTCCCGGAGACATAGCCCTCCAGGGCCGCCAGATACGCCGCCCGGCCCTGCTCGGCGTGGCCGACCTCGGCGGGGCACACCGACTTCGGGTCCAGGCCGCTGCCGATCAGGACGATCCGCTCCGCCGCGCGGGCGACCAGTCCGTTGTGGGAGGTGAACGGCCTGATCGCGAGGAGTTCACCGTGCACGACGGCGGCGGTCACCAGGGCGGGCGCGGAACCGCCCGCCACGATCAGGTCCGCCAGCCCCTCCAGTCGGCCGTGCGCCTCCTCGGCGCCCGGCAGCTCCAGCTCCACGAGCGGCTCGTCGACCGGCTCCCCCGGCTGCCGCGGGCGCCCCACCCGCTCTCCCTCGTCAGCGGCGGCCACCAGGTGCAGCCGGGCCAGCACCCGCAACGGCGACTGCCGCCACACGGACAGCAACTGCCCCGCCTCGGCGGTCAGCCGCAGCGCCGCGCCCACCGTGCGCGCCTCACCCTCGACACCGAAGTCGGAGCGGCGGCGCACCTCCTCCAAGGCCCAGTCGGCACCGGCGAGCGCCGCCGAGCCGCGGGCGCCGCGCAACGCCGCCTCGGAGGTGACCGCGTGGCTGCGGCGGCGCATGATCCGGTGTCCGTAGACCCGGTCCACGGCCTTGCGCACGGACTCCACGGACTCGGCCACGCCGGGCAGCGCGCCGAGCGCCGCGAGAGGATCCCCTGTCGTACTCATGGGTACGACCCTACGCATCCGGGCCCCACACCCCTCGAAGGAGTGGTCTTCCTCACCCCTGTGCGACACCCGGAGCGATAACGCCACTACCCTTCGTGAACATGAAAATTGCTTTCGTCGGGAAGGGCGGCAGCGGCAAGACCACGCTGTCCTCCCTGCTCGTCCGCCATCTCGCCACCACCGGCGCACCCGTCCTGGCGATCGACGCCGACATCAACCAGCATCTGGGCGCCGCGCTCGGACTGGACGAGGCACGGGCGGCGGAGCTGCCCGCGATGGGTGCGCACCTCACGCTCATCAAGGAGTACCTGCGCGGCACCAACCCGCGGATCGCCTCCGCCGGGACGATGATCAAGACCACTCCGCCCGGCGAGGGCTCCCGGCTGTTGCGGCTGCGCGAGGACAACCCCGTCTGGGGGGCCTGCGCCCGGCCGGTGGAACTCGGGCCGGACACCGTCCGTTTGATGGTCACCGGGCCGTTCACCGAGGCCGACCTGGGAGTCGCCTGCTACCACTCCAAGACGGGAGCGGTGGAGCTGTGTCTCAACCACCTCATCGACGGCCCGGACGAATACGTCGTCGTGGACATGACGGCGGGCTCCGACTCGTTCGCCTCCGGCCTGTTCACCCGCTTCGACATCACGTTCCTCGTCGCCGAGCCGACCCGGAAGGGGGTCTCCGTCTACCGCCAGTACAAGGAGTACGCCCGCGACCACGGCGTCACCGTCAAGGTCGTCGGCAACAAGGTGCAGGGACAGGACGACCTCGACTTCCTGCGCGCCGAGGTCGGCGAGGACCTGCTGGTGACGGTCGGCCACTCGGACTGGGTGCGCGCCATGGAGAAGGGCGGGCCGTCCCGGTTCGAGTTCCTTGAGGACGCCAACCGCCGTGCGCTGCGCCTGCTGCACACGGCCGCCGACGTGACGTACGGCCTGCGGGACCCGGAGCGCTACACGCGCCAGATGACGCACTTCCACCTGAAGAACGCCCGCGCCTGGGGCGACGAGCGCACCGGGGCCGACCTGGCGGCGCAGGTCGACCCCGGCTTCGTCCTCGGCGAGGCGGTCACCGCGTCCACCCCTGGGTGACCGAGGAACCCAGGAAGCCGAGCCGAGGAGTACGGATGGGGTTCCCGGCGGCTACCGTCCGGCCGCCGGCGCCCCGGGCACGCCCTTGGGTGCCGGAGCGGGATCGGCCGAGAGGAAGGACGTCCAGCCCTTCTTCGGCGCCTCGCCGACACCCAGCGTGCGCAGCTTCTTCAGCGTCTTCGGGTCCTGGGCGTCCAGCCAGTCCGCGAGCCCGCGGAAGGAGACGCAGCGCACCTCCTCCTTGGTGCACACCTCCTCGACGACCTCCTCGACGGCCCGCATGTAGGCACCGCCGTTCCACGACTCGAAGTGGTTGCCGATGATCAGCGGGGCGCGGTTGCCGTCGTAGGCACGTTCGAATCCCTGGAGCAGGCCGTCGCGCATCTGGTCGCCCCAGAAGTCGTGCTTGGCGGGGTCGCCCTGGGTGCTGGTGCCGGACTGGTTGACCATGAAGTTGTAGTCCATGGTGAGCTGCTCGTAGGAGTGCCCGGGAAACGGCACGAGCTGCATCGACAGGTCCCACAGGCCGTTCGTCCGCTTCGGCCACACCTGGTCGTTGACGCCGCTGCTGTCGTAGCGCAGGCCCAGTTCGGCCGCGGCCTTGGTGAAGTTCTCCTGGCCCTCCAGACACGGCGTGCGGGCGCCGATCAGCTCCTTGTCGTAGTCGAAGGGCAGCGGCGCGGCGGTCTTGGCGCCGGTGTTGGTCCGCCAGGTCTTGACGAAACGTTTGGCCTGGGCGATCTCGTCCTTCCAGTCCTCCACCGACCAGTCGCCGACCCCGCCGTCGGCGCCGCAGAAGTGGCCGTTGAAGTGGGTGCCGATCTCGTTGCCCTCCTGCCAGGCCAGGCGGAGCTGCTTCACGGTCTCGGCGATTCCCTCCGCGTCGTTGAAGCCGATGTCGGAGCTGCCCGGGGAGTGCCGCGGCGGCCGGTACTGGTCCCGCTCCTCCTCCGGCAGGAGGTACACACCGCTCAGGAAGTAGGTCATCGTCGCGTTGTTCGCCTTGGCCACCTCGCGGAAGTGCGAGAACAGCTCCTGACTGTCCTCGCCCGCGCCGTCCCAGGAGAACACCACGAACTGCGGGGGCTTCTGACCGGGTCTGAGTCGCTCGGGCGCGGTCAGGTGCGGCTGGAGCCCGGTGTACGCGGTGGAGCCGTCGCCGATCAGCCGCACCGCCTTCCCGGGCGCCGGGGCGTTCCCGGCCTTCTGCGGGCCGTGCGCCCCGTCCCCGGAGTCGTCGCCGGTTCCGCAGCCGGCGAGCGATACGGCGCAGACCGCGGCGATCACGGTGCCCGCGGCGATCCTGTGGGTGGCGGCCATGTTCCGCCCACCTTCTTCCTTCTCTCGGGCCAACGCCGGTGAGGGCGATGTCGGGTGCAGTGCCGGACGTGCCGTCGGCGCGCACAAGGCTGCATCCCGACCCGGAAGGAATTAGTACGACAAGCCGATCAAATGCTCGATTCACCCTTTAGGGCATTTCGTTGCTCCATATGCGGGCAAAAGCTATGCCTGACCTTTACTTTCCATTACGATCTATTTACTCAGCGCGACAAAAGCGCGCCCACGCATCCCGCCGCTGTACGCCGTGACCCACGGCCGCGAACAACCCCCGCCCCGGCGGGACCCCCACCAACGCGACCGCGCAGCCCCGGAGGAGACGGGAAAACATGTCTGCCTGCGTCCCCACCCGAGCCGACTCGAACAGCGCCCAGCACGTCCACCCGCCCCACAGCCCGCCGAAGAGCCCGCACCGACGCTTCCGCGTCGCGGGCGCCGACGTGTCCGCCGCGATCGCGGTCTTCCTGATCGCCCTTCCCCTGTCCCTGGGCATCGCCCTGGCCACCGGCGCCCCGCTCCAGGCCGGCCTCGTCGCCGCCGCCGTGGGCGGCATCGTCGCCGGACGGCTCGGCGGCTGCCCGCTCCAGGTCAGCGGGCCCGCCGCCGGACTCACGGTGGTCACCGCCGACCTCATCCACCAGTACGGATGGCGGACGACCTGCGCCATCACCGTGCTCGCCGGCCTCGCCCAGCTCGGCCTGGGCTGTCTGCGCGTGGCCCGCTCCGCGCTGGCCGTCAGCCCCGCCATCGTGCACGGCATGCTGGCCGGCATCGGCGTCACCATCGCCGTCGCCCAGTTGCACATCGTCCTCGGCGGCACCCCGCAGAGCGCCGTCCCCGACAACCTGCGGGCGCTGCCCGCCCAGTTGGCCGGTCTGCACGCGGCCGACGTGTCGGTCAGCGCGCTCACCCTCGGCGTACTGCTGCTGTGGCCGCGGCTGCCGGGCCGGGCCGGGAAGCTGCTGCGCGGGTTCCCGGCCCCGCTCGTCGCCGTCGCCCTGGCCACCGCCGTCGCGGCCGTCACCGGCCTCCGCCTGCCCAAGGTCGACCTGCCGTCCTGGAGCAGCCACGCCTTGGTCGCGCTGCCCGACGGCCCGGTGCTCGGTCTCGTCGCCGCCGTCCTCACCATCACCCTGGTGTGCAGCGTGCAGTCCCTGCTCGGGGCGGTCGCCGTGGACAAGATGGTCGCCGCCCGTCCCGACCTGTCCGGCCGCGTCCCGCGCGCCCGCCTCGACCGTGAACTGCTCGGCCAGGGCGCCTCCAACATCGCCTCCGGAGCCCTCGGCGGACTGCCCATCGCCGGCGTCGCCGTACGCAGCACCGCGAACGTCAACGCGGGGGCCGTCAGCCGGAACTCCACGATGCTGCACGGCGTTCTCGTGGTGATCGCCGCGTTGCTGATGGTCCCGGTCCTGGAGCTGATCCCGCTCGCCTCGCTCGCCGCCCTGGTGATGGCCGTCGGCATCCAGATGGTGTCCCTGAACCACATCCGCACGGTGACCCGCCACCGCGAGGTCAGGGTCTACGCGGTCACCACCTGCGGCGTGGTGACCCTCGGCGTCCTGGAGGGCGTCGCGCTGGGCGTCGCCGTCGCCGTCGCCGTCGCCCTGCACCGCCTGACCCGCACCCGCATCACCCACGACGAGAGAGAAGGAGTCCATCACGTCCACGTACGCGGCCAGTTGACGTTCCTCGCGGTGCCCCGGCTCAGCCGTGCGCTGCACCGCGTACCCCAAGGGGTCCACGCCGTCGTGGAACTGGACGGCTCCTTCATGGACCACGCGGCCTACGAGACGCTCCACGACTGGCAGCGGACGCACACCGCGCAGGGCGGCCGCGTCGACATCACCGGCCGCCGCCTCGGCACCCGCCTCTCCGAGCCCGCCGAGTCCGGGAACTGCCGCTGCCGCCCCTGGACCGCCTGGCGCAACCACCAGTGCGAACACCCCCGGCCCGCCCCCGCCACCGGCGACCGCCCGCGGACGTCCGGCGGGCGCAGCGGCCGGGAGCTGGCCCGCGGCATCAGCACCTTCCAGCGCAACACCGCCCCACTGGTCCGCGACGAGCTGGCCCGGCTGGCCCGCGAGGGTCAGCAGCCCTCCCAGCTCTTCCTCACCTGCGCCGACTCACGACTGGTCACCTCGATGATCACCTCCAGTGGCCCCGGTGACCTCTTCGTGGTGCGCAACGTGGGCAACTTCGTGCCGCTGCCCGGCGCGGTGAGCGGCGACGATTCGGTGGCCGCCGCGATCGAGTACGCGGTGGACGTGCTGAAGGTGCGGTCCATCACGGTGTGCGGGCACTCCGGGTGCGGCGCCATGCAGGCGCTGCTCAGCTCCGAACCCGGGAGCACGCGGACGCCGTTGAAGCGGTGGCTGCGGCACGGACAGCCGAGTCTGCGGCGAATGGCCGAGGACGACGGTGACTGGGCCCCGCTGGCCGGACGGCGGCCCGCCGACGCCATCGAGCGGCTCAGCCTGACCAACGTCGTCGAGCAGCTCGCCCATCTGCGCGCCCACGACTCGGTCGCCCGCGCCCTGCGGGAGGGCACGCTGGAGCTGCACGGCATGTACTTCCATGTCGGTGAGGCCCAGGCGTATCTGCTCACCGAGGACGAGGGTGGAGGGGTCTTCGACCTCGTGCCGGAGGCGGAACTGCTCGCCTGAGAGCCGGCCGCGCCCGGCCCCGACGACCAGGACCGGGCACGGCCGGGCCTGACCAGGCGTGACCTGTGAAAAACCGGGAAGGGCTGAACTCCGGCAGCCCGGCGTCCGTGGGTACAGACGACGGACTCACGACGGACTTACGACGGACTCACGGCGCACTCACGAGGCACTCGCGACGGACTCACGAGGCACTCGCGACGCACTCGCGAGGCACTGATGGCGTGGTTGCGGCGATTCACGACGTGGTCGCGGCGTGGGGACAGGGCTCCGGCAGAGGTCTACACCAATTTGCGGTCGACCCTTGTCAGCGGAGCGCCCGGTCTGATGAGGTGTGGCCTGGGACACAACGGGCGCCCCGGCAAAGCACCGCAAGGGAGATGTCTTGAGCAACGAGAGCCTGGCCAACCTTCTGAAGGAGGAGCGACGCTTCGCGCCGCCCGCCGACCTGGCGGCCGACGCCAACGTCACGGCGGCGGCGTACGAACAGGCCAAGGCTGACCGGCTCGGCTTCTGGGCCGAGCAGGCCCGCCGTCTGACCTGGGCGAAGGAGCCGACCGAGACGCTGGACTGGTCGAACCCGCCGTTCGCCAAATGGTTCAAGGACGGCACGCTCAACGTCGCGTACAACTGCGTGGACCGGCATGTGGAGGCCGGACACGGCGACCGCGTCGCGATCCACTTCGAGGGCGAGCCGGGCGACAGCCGGGCCCTCACCTACGCAGAGCTGAAGGACGAGGTCTCCAGGGCCGCCAACGCCCTGCTGGAGCTCGGCGTGCGCAAGGGCGACCGGGTCGCCGTCTACATGCCGATGATCCCGGAGACGGCGATCGCGATGCTGGCCTGCGCCCGTATCGGCGCCGCCCACTCGGTGGTCTTCGGCGGCTTCTCGGCGGACGCGCTCGCCACCCGCATCCAGGACGCCGACGCCCGCGTCGTCATCACCTCTGACGGCGGTTACCGCCGGGGCAAGCCGTCCGCGCTCAAGCCGGCCGTCGACGAGGCGGTCGAGCGGGCCGGCATCGTCGAGCACGTGCTGGTCGTGCGGCGCACCGGCCAGGAGGTCGCCTGGGACGACACCCGGGACGTGTGGTGGCACGAGGCGGTCGGCCGGCAGTCCGCCGCGCACACGCCGGAGGCGTTCGACGCCGAGCACCCGCTCTTCATCCTGTACACGTCGGGGACGACGGGTAAGCCCAAGGGCATCCTGCACACCTCGGGCGGCTACCTGACCCAGACGGCGTACACGCACTGGGCGGTCTTCGATCTCAAGCCCGACACCGACGTCTTCTGGTGCACCGCCGACGTCGGCTGGGTCACCGGGCACTCGTACATCGTCTACGGCCCGCTGGCCAACGGTGCCACCCAGGTCATGTACGAGGGCACGCCCGACACCCCGCACCAGGGCCGGTTCTGGGAGATCGTGCAGAAGTACGGCGTATCGATCCTCTACACCGCGCCCACCGCGATCCGGACGTTCATGAAGTGGGGCGACGACATCCCCGCCGAGTACGACCTGTCCTCGCTGCGCGTCCTCGGCTCGGTCGGCGAGCCGATCAACCCCGAGGCGTGGGTCTGGTACCGGAAGAACATCGGCGCGGACCGCACCCCGGTCGTCGACACCTGGTGGCAGACCGAGACCGGCGCGATGATGATCTCGCCGCTGCCGGGCGTCACCGAGGCCAAGCCCGGTTCCGCCCAGCGCCCGCTGCCCGGCATCTCCGCCACCGTCGTGGACGACGAGGCGAACGAGGTACCGAACGGCGGCGGCGGTTACCTGGTCCTCACCGAGCCCTGGCCGTCGATGCTCCGCACCATCTGGGGTGACGATCAGCGTTTCCTCGACACGTACTGGTCGCGCTTCGAGGGCAGGTACTTCGCCGGCGACGGCGCCAAGAAGGACGACGACGGCGACATCTGGCTGCTCGGCCGGGTGGACGACGTGATGCTGGTCTCCGGGCACAACATCTCCACCACCGAGGTCGAGTCCGCCCTCGTCTCCCACCCGTCGGTGGCCGAGGCGGCCGTGGTCGGCGCGGCCGACGAGACCACCGGGCAGGCCATCGTCGCCTTCGTCATCCTGCGCGGCACCGCGGAGGAGACCGAGAGCCTGGTGGCCGACCTGCGCGCACACGTCGGCACCGCGCTCGGTCCGATCGCCAAGCCGAAGCGGATCCTGCCGGTGGCCGAACTGCCGAAGACCCGCTCGGGCAAGATCATGCGCCGGCTGCTGCGGGACGTGGCGGAGAACCGCGAGCTGGGCGACGTCACCACCCTGACCGACAGCACGGTGATGTCCCTCATCCAGGACAAGCTCCCGGCGACCGCCGGCGAGGACTGACCCGCCCGGACCACCGGACAGACACCGGACCGCTGGACCACCGGACGGACACCGGACCACCGGCTCGGAGGGCACCCGGCACGCCGGGTGCCCTCCGCCACGCCCGGGGTACCTGCCGTGTCGGGGGCACTGGCCATGTCCGGGGCACCGCCGGGCCCGCCCACCCCGCGTTGGGTAGGGTGAGGACCGCGTAAGAACTTCACACGAACCCTCATGGCGCGCCGGGAAGTCTGGTCGGCACACGATCCGTGCTGCCCATCGACCGGAGGCCTCCCGTGACCGCGCCCCGCACCCCCCGCACCCCCCGCAGCCTTCTCGGCCGTCTCTCCCTGCCCGAGCGGAACTACCTCGCGGAGGCGCTGCGCACCGAAACGGTCGGCGGCGTCCTGCTCCTCGCCGCCGCCGTCGCCGCACTCGTCTGGGCGAACCTGCCCGCGCTGGGCGACAGCTACGAGCGCGTCAGCGACTTCCACCTCGGCCCCGCCGCCCTCGGCCTCGACCTGTCCCTCGCGCACTGGGCCGCCGACGGGCTCCTCGCCGTCTTCTTCTTCGTGGCCGGCATCGAACTGAAACGCGAACTGGTCGCCGGGGACCTGAAGGACCCGAAGGCGGCCGCGCTGCCCGTGGTGGCGGCGCTGTGCGGGATGGCCGCCCCCGCGCTCGTCTACACCCTCGTCAACACCGCGGGCGGCGGCTCCCTGGCGGGCTGGGCCGTGCCCACCGCCACCGACATCGCCTTCGCGCTGGCCGTGCTCGCCGTCATCGGCACCTCCCTGCCGAGCGCCCTGCGCGCGTTCCTGCTCACCCTCGCCGTGGTCGACGACCTGTTCGCGATCCTGATCATCGCGGTCTTCTTCACCAGCGACCTGAACTTCGCCGCGCTCGGCGGCGCGGCGGTGGGCCTCGCCGTCTTCTGGCTGCTGCTGCGCAACGGCGTACGCGGCTGGTACGTGTACGTGCCGCTCGCGCTCGTCGTCTGGGCGCTGATGTACAACAGCGGCATCCACGCCACCATCGCCGGTGTCGCGATGGGCCTGATGCTGCGCTGCCACCGTCACGAGGACGAGGAGCACTCCCCGGGCGAGCGCGTCGAGCACCTCGTGCGCCCCTTGTCGGCGGGCCTGGCCGTGCCGCTGTTCGCGCTGTTCAGCGCAGGAGTCAGCGTCTCGGGCGGGGTGCTCGCCGAGGTGTTCACCCGGCCGGAGACGCTCGGCGTGGTGCTCGGGCTCGTCGCCGGCAAGACACTCGGCGTCTTCGGCGGCACCTGGCTGACGGCCCGTTTCACCAGGGCCTCCCTCAGTGACGACCTCACCTGGCCCGACGTGTTCGCCGCGGCGACGCTGGCCGGCATCGGCTTCACCGTCTCGCTGCTCATCGGCGAGTTGGCCTTCGAGGGCGACGCCGCGCTGACCGACGAGGTGAAGGCGGCCGTCCTGGCCGGCTCCGTCGTCGCGGCCCTGCTGGCGACGGTGCTGCTGAAACTGCGGAACGCCAAGTACCGCGCCCTGTACGAGCGGGAGGAGCGCGACGAGGACCTCAGCGGCGTCCCCGACGTGTACGAGGAGGATGACCCGGCGTACCACCTGCGCATGGCCGCCCGGTACGAGGAGAAGGCCGCCGAGCACCGCCGGATCGCGCGGGAGCAGCAGGCGGCGCGGCTTGCCGAAGTGGCGGGCGGGGCAGGCGAGGAGGGCGGCCGTCCGGCATGATCTGACGAGACGGTACAAAAGAGGGAACCGTACGCAGCAAATCCGCAGCAGAGCCCGTAGAAAAGGGAGACCGCGATGAGCGCACCCGACGGCAGCCCGGTCGGCGCCGAACGCACCATCGGCCAGCTTTTCGCCTCGGCGACCACCGATTTGTCGGCGCTCGTGCACGACGAGATCGCGCTAGCCAAGGCGCAGCTCAAGAACGACGTCAAGCGCGGCGCCACCAGCGGCGGCGCGTTCTCGCTGGCGGGCGCGGTGCTGCTGTTCTCACTGCCGATGCTGAGCTTCGCACTGGCGTACGGCATCCGCACCTGGAGCCACTGGAACATGGCGGTCTGCTTCCTGCTCTCCTTCGCGGCGAACGTGCTCGTCGCGGGTCTGCTGGCGCTGATCGGCATCGTCTTCGCGAAGAAGGCGAAGAAGGGCCGCGGCCCGCAGAAGGTCGCCGCCTCGGTGAAGCGGTCGGCGGGCGTGCTGCAGAACGCCAAGCCGCACCCGCGGCCCGAACTGCCGCAGGACCGGTCCCCGCACGCCATCGAGGCTGTGGCACGCTCGTCCTCATGACGGATCCCGCCACTCCACCGGCGCAGCCCTTCTCGGTCGTACGTCTCGACGTCCCCGGCGGGCGGGAGGTGACCCATCGGGACGTCGCCGCCAACGGCGCGCGCTTCCACATCGCCGAGCTGGGCGACGGACCGCTGGTGCTGCTGCTGCACGGCTTCCCGCAGTTCTGGTGGACCTGGCGGCACCAGCTCGGCGCGCTCGCCGACGCGGGTTTCCGGGCGGTCGCCATGGACCTGCGCGGCGTCGGCGGCAGCGACCGCACCCCGCGCGGTTACGACCCCGCGGGCCTCGCCCTGGACATCACCGGTGTGATCCGCTCGCTCGGCGAGCCGGACGCCGCGCTGGTCGGCCACGACCTCGGCGGCTACCTGGCCTGGACGGCCGCCGCGATGCGCCCCAAACTGGTACGGCGGCTCGCGGTGACCTCGATGCCGCACCCGCGCCGCTGGCGCTCCGCCATGCTGTCGGACGTGCGGCAGTCCCGGGCCAACTCCTACATCTGGGGGTTCCAGCGGCCCTGGATCCCCGAGCGGCAGCTCACCGCGGACGACGGCGCGCTCGTGGGCCGGCTGATCCGGGACTGGTCCGGGCCCCGGCCGCCGGAGGAGGAGGCGGTGGAGGTCTACCGCCGTGCCATGTGCGTCCCGTCCACCGCGCACTGCTCCATCGAGCCGTACCGCTGGATGGTCCGCTCCCTCGCCCGCCCCGACGGCATCCAGTTCAACCGCCGCATGAAGCGGCCGGTGCGGGTGCCGACCCTGCACCTGCACGGCTCGCTCGATCCCGTGCTGCGGACCCGGAGCGCGGCCGGCTCCGGCGAGTACGTGGAAGCCCCGTACCGCTGGCGGTTGTTCGACGGACTCGGCCACTTCCCGCACGAAGAGGATCCGGTCGCTTTCTCCACCGAATTGATCAATTGGCTGAAGGATCCCGAACCAGATCGGTAACCTCTCGATCACACCCGATACCTGGACCGGAACGCTTGTCCTACGAGCGGCCACATGCCCGGCGCATAGGCCAATTGGCCGCCCCGGGGGCGGTTATGGACCTTGGGCCGGGGGCAGACGTCCCGGTATGGGCTGGACGCACGACTACAACGACGTAGCACGCACTCGCCGCACCACGAGCGGCATGGTCCCCCACCCGCCAGGCGGCGCCTCGAAGCTCCAGGTCGTCGCCGACCCCCGGGTGGGTATCCCGCGCATCCTGCGCCGCCGCGCCCGCTGGGTCTCCGTACGTCTGCGCCATACCCGCGGCTGACCGGGCCCCCGCGTACGCCCGCCTCGCCTCACCCGCGCGGCCGGGCCGGCCCCCGCCTCACAGCGCGCAACTGTCGCTGTCGACCTGCTGGTTGGCGGTCCGGCCCTCGTCGATGTCCGCGCGGATCTCGTCGGCGGTGAGCGCGTAACCGGTCTGGGCGTCGTCCAGCGACTTGGCGAACACCACGCCGTAGACCTCGCCGTCGGCGGTGAGCAGCGGCCCGCCCGAGTTGCCCTGGCGGACGGTCGCGTAGAGGGAGTAGACGTCGCGGTGGACGGTGCCGCGGTGGTAGATGTCCGGGCCGTTGGCCTTGATGCGCCCGCGCAGGCGTGCCGCGCGGACGTCGTACGCCCCGTTCTCCGGGAAGCCGGCGACGATGGCGTCGTCGTTGATGTCCGCGTCCTCGTCGGAGAAGCGCAGCACGGGGGCGCGCAGCTCCGGCACGTCGAGGACGGCGATGTCGCGCCGCCAGTCGTAGAGGACGACCGTCGCGTCGTACTTGCGGCCCTCGCCGCCTATCTGCACGGTGGGCTCGTCGACGCCGCCCACGACGTGCGCGTTGGTCATCACCCGGCGGTCGTCGAAGACGAAGCCGGTGCCCTCCAGCACCTTGCCGCAACTGGGTGCGGTGCCCATGACCTTGACGATGGAGCGCTGGGCGCGGGCGGCGACGGGGCTGCCCGCGAGCGCCGGATCGGGCGGCAGGACGTCGGCGATCGGCTCGTCCGAGAAGGGGCTGAAGACCTGCGGGAAGCCGTTCTGCGCGAGGACGGAGGAGAAGTCGGCGAACCAGGTGTCGGCCTGGGTCGGCAGCGCGCGGGCCACGCCGTTGAGCACGTTGGACTGCCGGACCTCCTTGCCCAGCGTCGGCAGCGTGGTGCCGGCGATGGCGGAGCCGATCAGCCAGGCCACCAGCAGCATGGCGATCACGTTGACCAGGGCGCCGCCGGTCGCGTCCAGGGCGCGCGCCGGCGACCAGGTGATGTGGCGGCGCAGCTTGTTGCCGAGGTGGGTGGTGAGGGCCTGGCCGACGGAGGCGCAGACGATGATCACGACGACCGCGACGACCGCCGCGGTGGTGCTCACCTCCGCGTGGTCGGTCAGCAGGTCCCAGACGACGGGCAGCGCGTAGATGGCGACGAGACCGCCGCCGAGGAAGCCGATGACCGACAGGATGCCGACGACGAAGCCCTGGCGGTAGCCGACGACGGCGAACCAGACGGCGGCGACCAGCAACAGGATGTCCAGCACGTTCACCGCTCGTAGCCTCGCCTCGTCATTCCGCTCCCACCAGCACGGCCGCGGGCTTCGGGGACACCGCCCGTCCGCCGCGGCACGGCGACCACCTTGTCATGCACGCCAGTCCAGTGGGACCTGCCGGTCCGCGTCCCAGGGCCGCTCCCAGCCCGAGAAGTGCAGCAGGCGGTCGATGATTCCGGCGGTGAAGCCCCATACGAGGGCCGATTCGACCAGGAATGCCGGTCCTCGGTGGCCTGCGGGGTGCAGGGCGGTGGCCCGGTTGGCGGGGTCCGTGAGATCCGCCACGGGGACGGTGAAGACCCGCGCGGTCTCGTTCGGGTCGACGACGCCGACCGGGGTGGGCTGCCGCCACCAGCCGAGGACCGGGGTGACGACGAAGCCGCTGACGGGGATGTAGAGCTTGGGCAGCACGCCGAAGAGCTGCACGCCGGCCGGGTCGAGCCCGGTCTCCTCCTCGGCCTCGCGCAGGGCGGCCCGCAGTGGCCCGTCGCCCTGCGGGTCACCGTCCTCGGGGTCGAGGGCGCCGCCCGGGAAGGCGGGCTGCCCGGCGTGGGAGCGCAGCGAGCCGGCCCGTTCCATCAGGAGCAGCTCGGGGCCGCGCTCGCCCTCGCCGAAGAGGACCAGCACCGCCGACTGCCGCCCGCCGCCGTCCTCCGGCGGCAGGAAACGGCTCAGCTCGGCGGGCCGCACCGTCTGGGCGGCCCGCACCATCGGCTCCAGCCAGCCCGGCAGGCCCGACCGGTCCAGCACCGCACCCCGGATGTCGCTCGCGCGCGTCATCGCCACCCCCGTTCCTCCGTGTCCAACGTCCACCGCCGCCGAGATCGTTCCGTCACCCGGACCCCAGCGGCGGCGCCGGCCTGCCACCCGCGTCCAGATAGGCCTGCGGGGGCTTGAGCCGCTGGCCGGGGAAGCCGCCCTTCTCGTACTTGAGCAGCTTCTTCGCCTTCTCCGGGTCCGTCTCGCCCTCGCCGTACGCCGGGCAGAGCGGGGCGATGGGGCAGGCGCCGCAGGCGGGTTTGCGGGCGTGGCAGATGCGGCGGCCGTGCCAGATGACGTGGTGCGAGAGGTCGGTCCAGGCCTTCTTCGGGAACAGCGCGCCGACGGCGGTCTCGATCTTGCCCGGGTCGGTCTCGTCGGTCCACCGGAAGCGGCGCACCAGGCGCTGGAAGTGGGTGTCGACGGTGATGCCGGGGCGGCCGAAGGCGTTGCCGAGGACGACGAAGGCGGTTTTCCGGCCGACGCCGGGCAGCTTCACGAGGTCCTCCAGGCGGCCGGGGACCTCGCCGCCGAAGTCCTCGGCGAGGGCCGCGGAGAGTCCTATGACCGACCTGGTCTTGGCCCGGAAGAACCCGGTCGGGCGGAGGATCTCCTCCACCTCCAGCGGGTCGGCGGCGGCGAGGTCCGCCGGGGTGGGGTACTTCGCGAAGAGGGCCGGGGTGGTCTGGTTGACCCGCAGGTCGGTGGTCTGCGCGGACAGGACCGTGGCCACCACGAGCTGGAAGGGGTTCTCGAAGTCCAGCTCGGGGTGGGCGTAGGGGTAGACCTCCGCCAGTTCGCGGTCGATGCGACGGGCGCGGCGCACCAGGGCGGTACGCGACTCCCCGCGCGGCGGCGCGCTCGACGAAGACGCGGCGGCCGCGTCCGGCGCCGCTCCCCCGTCGGACGCGGCGGGCACGCCTGAAGCGGCAGGCGCGGCGGTCACCGCCCGCTTTGCCGCTCTCGCCGGTTTCCTACCGCCATCGGGGCTCCGTTCGCCCACAGCGGAATCACGACGTACAACCACCCGCCCAGCCCCCTCGGCCTGCGCTCTCACCGGCGATTTGGACACCCGGCCAAGGGTACGGGTCGGTACCGACATCCGTCCCGGACGATGAGGATCGGCGCCCAATTGGACCCCTGCCGCGTACCCCGGGACACGTGTACGGCATCCTTGTGACAGATCACACTGTTTGAACGGTCCCGCAAAACGGGCACTTCGGTCCCCTGGAACACCCGGGGAGCAAGCTCCCCTGAGCAGGTCGAATAGGAGAGAACTCGTGGACGACGTTCTGCGGCGCAACCCGCTCTTCGCGGCGCTCGACGACGAGCAGTCCACGGAGCTGCGCGCCTCCATGAGTGAGGTGACCCTCGCTCGCGGCGACTCGCTGTTCCACGAGGGGGACCCCGGCGACCGCCTGTACGTGGTCACCGAGGGCAAGGTGAAGCTGCACCGCACGTCCCCCGACGGACGCGAGAACATGCTGGCCGTCGTCGGCCCCAGCGAGCTGATCGGCGAGCTGTCGCTGTTCGACCCGGGCCCGCGCACGGCGACCGCCACCGCGCTGACCGAGGTCAAGCTGCTGGGCCTCGGCCACGGCGACCTCCAGCCCTGGCTCAACGTGCGGCCCGAGGTCGCCACCGCCCTGCTGCGCGCGGTCGCGCGCCGGCTGCGCAAGACCAACGACGCCATGTCGGACCTGGTCTTCTCGGACGTGCCGGGCCGCGTCGCACGCGCCCTGCTCGATCTGTCCCGCCGCTTCGGCGTGCAGTCCGAGGAGGGCATCCACGTGGTGCACGACCTGACCCAGGAGGAACTGGCCCAGCTCGTCGGCGCCTCCCGCGAGACGGTCAACAAGGCCCTCGCCGACTTCGCCCAGCGCGGCTGGCTCCGCCTGGAGGCACGCGCGGTGATCCTGCTGGACGTGGAGCGGCTCGCCAAGCGCTCCCGCTGACCTCCGCACGCATACGGGAAGGGGACCGGCCCGCGCCGGTCCCCTTCCCGCGTCTTCCCGCGGCCGCGGGCCAGGTATGAACCAGTCGTCCACGGACCCGGCGTGCGCCCGTCGCCTGTGGGCCCGGTGTGCGCCCGTCGTCCATGGCCTTGCGCGCCTGTCGTCTACGGGCCCTGTATGAGCCCGTGCTCGTCCAGGTACTCCAGTTGGGCCCGTACCGACAGCTCGGCGGCCGGCCACAGTGAGCGGTCCACATCCGCGTAGACGCGGGCGACGACCTCGGAGGGCGTCCGGCAGCCGTCCTCGACGGCCGTCTCCACCTGCGCGAGGCGACCGGCGCGGTGGGCGAGGTAGTACTCCACGACGCCCTGGGCGTCCTCCAGGACGGGCCCGTGGCCCGGCAGCACCGTGTGCACGCCGTCGTCGACCGTGAGCGACCTGAGCCGCCGCAGGGAGTCCAGGTAGTCGCCGAGCCGCCCGTCGGGGTGGGCGACGACGCTCGTGCCGCGCCCGAGGACCGTGTCGCCCGTCAGGACCGCCCGGTCGGCGGGCAGATGGAAGCTGAGCGAGTCCGCGGTGTGCCCAGGCGTCGGCACCACCCGCAGCTCCAGGCCGCCGGCGTGCACCACGTCACCGGCACCGAGGCCCTCGTCGCCCAGCCGCAGCGCCGGGTCCAGCGCGCGCACCTTCGTACGGGTCAGCTCGGCGAACCGGGCGGCTCCCTCGGCGTGGTCCGGGTGACCGTGCGTCAGCAGGGTCAGGGCGACCCGCCGGCCGGCCCGCTCGACGGTCCGCACGACCTCGCGCAGATGCCCCTCGTCCAACGGGCCCGGGTCGACCACCACGGCCAGCGCGGAGCCGGGCTCGGCGAGGATCCAGGTGTTGGTGCCGTCCAGGGTCATCGGCGAGGGGTTGGGGGCGAGGACCATGACGGCCCGTTCGGTGGCGGGGCCGTTCGCCACGCCGCCGCGCGGCTGTCCCGGCAGGGCGGTCGCGTCTGTCATGCGGGGGCTCCCCCGGTCGGTTCGGCCGCCGTGGGCGGCATCCGCTTGGTGAACTCGTCGTGGCCCGGCCAGGTGAGGACCAGCTCGTCGCCGTCCAGACGGGCCCGGGCCAGCACCGGCGCCAGGTCACGGGCGGGCGCCGCCGCCAGCGCCTCGGCCGCCGTGCCGTACGCCGTCAGCGGGCGCAGGGTCGCCACCGTCGGCGGCATCATCAGCAGCTCGCCCCGGTCGTAGCCGGCCGCGGCCTCGGCCGGGGTGAGCCACACCGTGCGGTCGGCCTCGGTGGAGGCGTTGCGGGTGCGCTGCCCCTCGGGGAGGGCCGCCACGAAGAACCACGTGTCGTAGCGGCGGCTCTCGAACTCCGGGGTGACCCAGCGCGCCCAGGCGCCCAGCAGGTCGGAACGGAGCACCAGGCCCCTGCGGTCCAGGAACTGTGCGAAGGACAGCTCACGGGCGACCAGGGCGGCCCGGTCGGCCTCCCAGTCGTCGCCGGTGGTGTCGCTCACCACCGAGTCGGCGCTCGGCCCGGCCAGCAGGACACCCGCCTCCTCGTACGTCTCCCGTACGGCCGCGCAGACGATCGCCTGGGCGCCGGAGGCGTCCACGCCGAGCCGGTCCGCCCACCACGCGCGCGTGGGGCCCGCCCAGGCGACCGCGTGATCGTCGTCGCGCGGGTCGACGCCGCCGCCCGGATAGGCGTACGCGCCCCCGGCGAACGCCATGGAGGCGCGGCGGCGCAGCAGGTGGACGGCTGGGCCGTCGCCGGTGTCCTTCAGGAGCAGGACGGTGGCCGCGCGTCTCGGCACGACCGGGGTGAGGTCGCCCGCGGCGAGCGCGCGGATGCGCGCGGGCCACTGCGGCGGGTACCACTGACCGTTCGCCATGGCCGGAGGCTATCCGGTGACGGGCGGATGTTCGAGGGGCCCCCGTACCCCGCCGGGTGCCGGGTGTCAGGTGGGCAGGGCGGAGAGCCAGTCGGTGAGGAGGCGGTTGGTCTCCTCGGGGCGCTCCTGCTGGAGCCAGTGGCCGCAGCCGTCGAGCAGGTGGGAGGCGGTCAGGCCGGGCAGGGTGGCCGGGTGGGCGGCGATCGCGTCGGAGAGCCAGGTGGTGGAGGCGTCCAGGGCGCCGCCGAGGAACAGGGACGGCTGCCGCACCGGGGCGCCGTGGTGCGCGGCGAGGTCGGCCCAGTCCCGGTCCATGTTCCGGTAGCGGTTCAGGGCCCCGGTCAGGCCGGTCCGCTCGAACTCCCCGGCGTAGACGTCGAGGTCCTCCTCACTGAGCCAGGACGGCAGCCGGCCGGCCGGGAACCGCTCGCGCAGGGTGCCGCCGCGGGCGACGAAGTGCGGGTCGGGGGCGTCGGGCGGCGGCATGGTGCCGGCGGACAGGGCGGCGTAGAAGCCGGCGAGCCAGCCGCGCACGTCGGGCTCGATCTCGGCCTCGGCGCGGCCGGGCTGCTGGAAGTACGAGATGTAGAACTCCTGTTCGACATCGGGACCGCTCATCCCCGCGAAGACCTCGCTCGGCCGCGGGCCGCCCGGCGGCGTGTACGCCACGCTGAGCAGGCCGACCGCGCGGAAGACGTCGGGCCGCAGCAGCGCGGAGGTGGCGGCGATGCCCGCGCCCCAGTCGTGGCCCACGATCACCGCGGAGCGCTCGCCCAGCGCCTCCACCACGGCTACGTTGTCGGCCACCAGGTCGAGCATCCGGTACGCGGACGGGTCGGCGGGCCGGGAGGAGCGACCGTAGCCGCGGACGTCGAGGGCGGCGGCGCGGAAGCCGGCGGCGGCCAGCGCGGGGAGCTGGCGGCGCCAGGAGTACCAGGACTCGGGGAAACCGTGGACGAGCAGTACCAGCGGGCCGGTGCCCTGCTCCACCAGGTGGACGCGACCGGCCGGGCCGGGCAGCAGGCGGTGGACGGTTTCGGTGGCGGACGGCTGCGGCATGGGTCCTCCCGGGACTCGGAGATCGTTCGGGGTGCCCGGGACGGGACGGAGCCGCCGTCGGGCCGGACGAGACCGAGACCGTCAGCCCGGACACGGCTGTCGGACCGGCCACGGCCGTGTCCGGGCCGGACACGCGCCGTCAGGCCGGACAGGCGCCGTCACGCCGGGCCCGACCACCGGCGTCGACCGGTGGTGCGCGGTCGGTGCGCGGTCGGCGGTGCGGGGTCGGTGCACGGTCGGCGGTGCGCGGTCGGTGGGCGGTCGGCGTCCGGGGCACCCACAGCGATCCTGGGGTGCCCGCGACGGCCCGGGCCGGCTCTGTTGCCGACCCGGCAATAAACCTCCCCGGGCGACGCGTCGCGATCCGCTACGCCTGCGCCAGTTCCACCTGGATCTCGACCTCCACCGGCGCGTCCAGCGGCAGCACCGCCACGCCGACCGCGCTCCGCGCGTGCACGCCCTTCTCGCCGAGGACCTCGCCGAGCAGCTCGCTGGCACCGTTGAGCACGCCGGGCTGGCCGGTGAAGTCGGGGGCGGAGGCCACGAAGCCGGTGACCTTCACCACGCGTGCGACGCGGTCCAGGTCCCCGATGACGGATTTCACCGCGGCCAGGGCGTTCAGCGCGCAGGTCCGTGCCAGCTCCTTGGCCTCCTCGGCCGTGACCTCACCGCCCACCTTGCCGGTGACCGGCAGCGCCCCGTCGACCATCGGGAGCTGGCCGGCGGTGAAGACGTAGGGGCCGGAGCGCACGGCCGGCCGGTACGCGGCCAGCGGCGGCACGACCTCCGGCAGGGTGATGCCCAGCTCGGCGAGCCTTGCCTCCACCGCGCTCACGCCTGCTTCTCCCGCTTCAGGTAGGCGACGAGCTGCTCCGGATTGGGGCCGGGAACGACCTGGACGAGCTCCCAGCCGTCCTCGCCCCAGGTGTCCAGGATCTGCTTCGTGGCATGGACGAGCAGCGGCACGGTTGCGTATTCGTACTTGGTCATGCGGCCGACTGTATCCGCTGTTATCCACAGCCTCCCGCGTAGCCCGGGCGCGGACTGGTTACGCTCGAATACGTGAGCAGGCTCCAGGTCGTCAGCGGCAAGGGCGGTACCGGCAAGACCACGGTGGCCGCCGCCCTAGCGCTGGCCCTGGCCACGGAGGGGAAGCGAACGCTCCTCGTCGAGGTCGAGGGCCGGCAGGGCATCGCGCAGCTCTTCGAAACCGAAGCGCTGCCTTATGAGGAGCGGAAGATCGCCGTCGCTCCCGGGGGCGGGGAGGTGTACGCCCTCGCCATCGACGCCGAACGCGCCCTTCTGGACTACCTCCAGATGTTCTACAAACTCGGCAGCGCCGGCCGGGCCCTGAAGAAACTCGGCGCCATCGACTTCGCGACCACCATCGCGCCCGGGGTCCGGGACGTCCTGCTGACCGGCAAGGCGTGCGAGGCGGTCCGCCGCAAGGACCGCGCCGGACGGTTCGCCTACGACTACATCGTCATGGACGCGCCCCCCACCGGCCGCATCACGCGGTTCCTCAACGTCAACGACGAGGTGGCGGGGCTCGCGAAGATCGGCCCGATACACAATCAGGCACAGGCCGTGATGCGGGTGCTGAAGTCCCGCGAGACGGCCGTGCACCTGGTGACGCTGCTGGAGGAGATGCCGGTCCAGGAGACCGCGGACGGCATCGCCGAGCTGCGCTCCGCCAAGCTGCCGGTGGGCCGGGTCATCGTGAACATGGTGCGCCCGGAGGCGCTGGACGCCGCCGACCTGGACTTCGTACGGACCGTGCCGCGGCCCGCCCTGGCCCGGTCGCTGTCCGCCGCCGGGCTCGGCGGGGCGCGCCGCGGCGGACAGGCCGAGCGGCTGGTGGACCCGCTCCTCGACCAGGCCGCGGAGTACGCCGCGCGGTACGAGCTGGAGCAGGAGCAGCGGTCCGTGCTCGACGGGCTGGAGCTGCCGCTGCACGAGCTGCCACTGCTCGCCGAGGGCATGGAGCTGGCCGGCCTGTACGAACTCGCCCACGAGCTGCGGAAGCAGGGGATCGCATGAGTCCGGACCCGGCGCAGTCCCCGTCCCCGTCGCAGTCCCCGTCCCCGGCGCAGTCCCCGCCCCAGTCGCAGTCCCCGCCTCCGTCCCCGTCCCCGTCGCAGGAGGGCGCGCGGCGGCTGTCCGCCACGCGTGCGCTCGACGTCGATCCGCTGCTGAAGGACCCGAAGACCCGGATCGTCGTCTGCTGCGGCTCCGGCGGGGTCGGCAAGACCACCACGGCGGCGGCGCTGGGCCTGCGCGCCGCCGAGCACGGCCGCAAGGTGGTCGTGCTGACCATCGACCCGGCCCGCCGGCTCGCCCAGTCCATGGGCATCGACTCACTCGACAACACCCCGCGCCGGGTGAAGGGCGTCGACGACGCCGCGGGCGGCGAGCTGCACGCGATGATGCTCGACATGAAGCGCACCTTCGACGAGATCGTCGAGGCGCACGCGGATGCCGAGCGGGCCGCCGCGATCCTGGGAAACCCCTTCTACCAGTCGCTCTCGGCGGGCTTCGCGGGCACGCAGGAGTACATGGCGATGGAGAAGCTGGGGCAGTTGCGCTCCCGTGAGGAGTGGGACCTGATCGTCGTCGACACGCCGCCGTCCCGTTCGGCCCTGGACTTCCTGGACGCGCCCAAGCGCCTCGGCTCGTTCCTGGACGGCAAGCTGATCCGCCTGCTGCTGGCGCCGGCGAAGGTGGGCGGCCGGGCGGGCATGAAGTTCCTCAACGTCGGCATGTCGATGATGACGGGCGTGCTGGGGAAGGTCCTCGGCGGACAGTTCCTCAAGGACGTACAGACGTTCGTGGCGGCGATGGACTCGATGTTCGGCGGCTTCCGTACCCGCGCGGACGCGACGTACAAGCTGCTCCAGGCGCCGGGGACGGCGTTCCTCGTGGTGGCGGCGCCGGAGCGGGACGCGCTGCGGGAGGCCGCGTACTTCGTGCGGCGGCTGGCGGCCGAGGACATGCCGCTCGCCGGCCTGGTCCTCAACCGCGTCCACGGCAGCGGTGCGGCCCGGCTGTCGGCCGAGCGGGCGCTCGCCGCCGCGGAAAATCTTGAGGAAACCCGCATTGTGGATCAGGACGCCGGGAAAGCTGGTCTTCGTAACTCTCCCGAAAAGTATGGCAGTTCAGACGCGTACGACGCCCCGGACGATCCCGGTCCAGCGACTCCCGGCGACGGCTCCCCCGCCCCCGAGGACACCGGCACGGACGCGCACATCAGTGACGGGAACGTCAGTACGGACACAGGCGCGGGCACGGACACAGGCACGGGCACGGGTATCGACGGCGACGCCGAGCGCTCCGTCGACCAGCTCGCCGTGGGTCTGCTGCGGTTGCACGCCGACCGTATGCACCTGCTCACCCGGGAGCAGCGCACGCGTGACCGGTTCACCGCGCTCCACCCGGAGGTGGCGGTGGCCGAGGTGGCCGCGCTGCCCGGCGACGTGCACGACCTCGCGGGCCTGCGGGACATCGGTGACCGTCTCGCGACGGGACGCCAGGAGTTGCCCGACTCGCCGGTGTGACCTGCGCACGGTGCACGAGGCGCGTGCGATGCGCCCGGGACCGGCGGGAGGCGGGCTGCGAGAGATGCGCCGCGGGAGGTGGGCGGTGGCCGACCGGCCTGTTGCCTCAGACCACCGCGGCGAAGTTCTCGTACACCTCGTCGTCGTCGAGGGGCAGGATGCCGACCCCCCGCTCGTACTCCGTGCGCGCCGTCTCCAGGAGCCGGCGCCAGGAGGTCACGGTGGGCCGCCGGCGCAGCAGGGCGCGGCGCTCCCGCTCGGTCATGCCCCCCCACACGCCGAACTCCACCCGATTGTCCAGCGCGTCGGCCAGGCACTCGGTCCGCACCGGGCAGCCGGTGCACACCGCCTTGGCCCGGTTCTGCGCTGCTCCCTGCACGAACAGTTCATCCGGATCGGTAGTGCGGCAGGCGGCCTGCGCACTCCAGTCGGTTACCCAGCCCATACCGGCGCCGTCCTCTCCCGAATCGAGGCTCCCCCACGGCGGCAGCGGCATATTCACCGCCGCCAGTTGAGGACGTTACGGAAGGTGGGCACAGCGCAACACCCCCTTCGGGCCCAATCTTGAATGGCCCGAACGGACTATGGGTAAGCGGCAGATCACCCGGGGGAGTGACCTGGCGACATACGCGAACAACCCGGCAAAGGGTCTTTTTCCGTTGCGC
This sequence comes from Streptomyces ziwulingensis, assembly GCF_039542605.1. Lineage (NCBI taxonomy): Bacteria > Bacillati > Actinomycetota > Actinomycetes > Kitasatosporales > Streptomycetaceae > Streptomyces > Streptomyces ziwulingensis. The sequence continues at coordinate 393,802 of NZ_BAABIG010000022.1, read as the reverse complement.
CACAAGGGGCACCGACTGACACACAAGGCGGATTCGGACACGCGCCCCACATGCTCCGGCACGCGCCCGCACACCCCGGCACGCTCCACACGCGCCCCCGTGCGACCCTGCGCGCCTGTGATGTTCCGGTGGCGGGCATCACGACAGGATCACGACAGAAAGAAATTCGAGGAATCCGGAACGGAACGAGGCTGTCGGGCGTATTGATACATGGCCTCACGGCTGTGACAGTTGAGCGCAGCTTAGGCCAAGGCATATACGTGTGTCCGGCGAATGAGAACGTAGGCTGCCTCCATGGCAAAGAAGCGCTCGGGCGGTGGTCTGTCCCCCTCGCAACAGGCTGCCAAGTTCCTCGGTGTCAGTGTGCTCGCGGGAGCGGTGCTGGCGGGCATCGCCCTGCCCGCCGTGGGGGCGCTGGGGCTGGCCGCGAAGGGCTCGGTGGAGAGTTTCGACGAGCTGCCGGCCAACATGAAGACCCCGCCGCTGAGTCAGCGCACCAGCATCCTCGACGCCAAGGGCGGCACCATCGCGACGGTCTACTCGCGCGACCGCACGGTGGTCGGCCTCAAGCAGATCTCGCCGTACCTGCAGAAGGCGATCGTCGCCATCGAGGACTCGCGCTTCTACCAGCACGGGGCGGTCGACCTGAAGGGCGTGCTGCGCGCCCTGAACAAGAACGCGCGCAGCGGCGGCGTCTCCGAGGGCGCCTCCACCCTCACCCAGCAGTACGTGAAGAACGTCTTCGTCGAGGAGGCCGGCGACGACCCGACGAAGGTCGCCCAGGCCACCCAGCAGACCATCGGCCGGAAGATCCGCGAGCTGAAGTACGCGATCCAGGTCGAGGAGGAGCTGGGCAAGAAGAAGATCCTGGAGAACTACCTGAACATCACGTTCTTCGGGCAACAGGCGTACGGCGTCGAGGCCGCCGCCCAGCGTTACTTCTCCAAGCACGCCAAGGACCTCACCCTCCCCGAGTCCGCCCTGCTGGCCGGCATCGTCCAGTCGCCCAGCCGGTACGACCCGGTCAACGACGAGGCCGAGGCCACCAAGCGGCGCAACACCGTGCTCGAACGCATGGCCGAGGTCGGTGACATCTCGCGGGCGGAGTCCGCCGAGGCGCGGCGGGCACCGCTCGGCCTGAAGGTGAGCCAGCCGAAGAACGGCTGCATCACGGCCGTGAGCGGCGCCGGCTTCTTCTGCGACTACGTGCGCGAGGTCTTCCTGAGCGACCCGGTCTTCGGCAAGACCCAGGAGGCCCGGGCCAAGGTCTGGAACCAGGGCGGCCTGACCATCCGCACCACCCTCGACCCGCGGGCCCAGCAGTCGGCCCAGGACTCGATCAAGACCCACGTCAACAAGAGCGACGACGTGGCGACCGCCGCCACGATCGTGGAGCCCGGCACCGGCAAGATCCTCGCCATGGGCCAGTCCCGTCCGTACGGCTTCGGCAAGAACGAGACGCAGATCAACCTCTCGGTGAACCAGTCGATGGGTGGCGGCGCCGGATACCAGCCCGGTTCGACGTTCAAGCCGATCGTGGCGGCCGCCGCCATCGAGGGCGGTACGGCGGCGACGAAGACGTACCCCTCGCCGTACAAGATGGACTACCCGAGCCCGGTCGCGGCCTGTGACGGCAAGACCTGGAGCGAGAAGAACGTCCCGGTCGAGAACGAGAACGAGTCCGAGGTCGGCCCGTACGGCATGAAGGAGGCGACCGCGAAGTCGGTCAACACCTACTACGTGCAGCTCATCAGCGACATCGGCATCTGCCCGGTGACCGAGATGGCGCAGAAGATGGGCGTCGAGCGGGCCGACGGCGACAAGATCACGCAGGCTCCCTCCATCGCCCTGGGCACCCAGGAGATGTCCCCGCTGACCATGGCGAACGCGTACGCCACCTTCGCCTCGCGCGGGATGTACTGCACGCCGATCGCCATCGAGTCGATCAGCCGTCGCGTCGGCCAGCAGTCCAAGTCCCTGAGCGTCCCGAAGTCCACCTGCTCCCGCGCCATGTCGGAGACGACCGCCGACACCATCAACACGCTGCTGAAGGGCGTGGTCGAGGACGGTACGGGTACGGAGGCCGGGCTCGGCAGCCGTCCGAGCGCGGGCAAGACCGGTACGACGGACTTCCGCTACGCCGCCTGGTTCGTCGGCTACACGCCGAACATGGCGGGCGCGGTCTGGGTCGGCGACCCCGCGCACAAGCGGCAGATGGTCGACATCACCATCGGCGGCGTCTGGCACGACAAGGTCTTCGGCGGTGAGGTCCCCGGACCGATCTGGCGCGACATGATGACCGGCGCACTGGAGGGCAAGCAGGTCGCCGACTTCTCCCTCGTCGACATCCCGGACACCCCCGAGAAGGAGCCGGGCCGCGACGACAACGACGACGGCGGCAACGGCGACGACAACGGCGACAACGGCGACAACGGCACCAGTACCGGCAATGCGAACGGCGGCCCCGGGACCGGCGACGGCGGGACCAGCGACGGCGGCACCGGTGACGGCGGGACCGGCGGTGACGACGACGAGAACTTCCTGGGCGGCGACTGGGGCGATCTGTTCCAGGGGCAGGACAACGGGGGCGGAGGCTGGGGGAACTGAGCCCGATCTCGGTCCCGGTCCCGGTACTTCACCCTCGCCCGGTCCCGTTCCCGGTCCCGGTCCTTCGCCCTCGCCCGGCCCCGTTCCCCCTTCCCGACTGACGTGACGAACGGCCCCCGCTCCGGTTCGGAGAGCGGGGGCCGTTCGGTCGTCACCGGCCCCTGAGGGACCTGGTGCCTGTTTCGCCGCCTCAGCCGGCCAGCAGCTTCTTGACCGCCGCGGCGACCCGCCCGCCCTCGGCCTGCCCGGCCACCTGCGGGTTCACGATCTTCATGACGGCGCCCATGGCCCGCGGCCCCTCGGCGCCGGCCGCTCGCGCCTCCCCGACCGCCCGCGCGACGATCGCGTCCAGCTCCTCGTCGGAGAGCTGCTTGGGCAGGTACGCGGCGAGCACCTCGCCCTCGGCCTTCTCCCGCTCGGCGCTCTCGGCACGGCCGCCCTGGGCGAAGGCCTCGGCCGCCTCGCGCCGCTTCTTCGCCTCGCGGGTGATCACCTTCTGCACCTCGTCGTCGGAGAGCTCGCGCTTGGTCTTCCCCGCGACCTCCTCCTTGGTGATCGCGGCGAGCGTCAGCCGGAGCGTCGAGGAGCGCAGTTCGTCACGCGCCTTGATCGCGGCGTTGAGGTCGTCGTGCAGCTTCGACTTGAGCGTGGTCATGACGTCGATTGTCGCAGGTACGGAGGGACGGACGCGCGCGCATATTCGAGGCGACGGCGGCCACCGGCCCAAACGGGGCCCGGGGAGGGGACGTTCGCTTCCCGCCGGGCGTGACCCGCCCCGGCATCTGACACGATGGTCGTATGCGCGCGCTATACGGAGTGCCCCTGTCCCTCGCGGCGGCCGGTGCCGCCGGTCTGGTCTACGCGGCGGGGTTCGAGGCCCGTTCCTTCCGCCTGCGACGGGTGACGATCCCCGTCCTGCCCGCCGGCATGCGCCCGCTGCGCGTTTTGCAGGTCTCCGACATCCACATGGTCGGCGGCCAGCGCAAGAAGCAGCGCTGGCTGCGCTCGCTGGCCGGCCTGCGCCCCGACTTCGTCCTGAACACGGGCGACAACCTCTCCGACCCGGAGGGCGTCCCGGAGACGCTGGACGCGCTGGGCCCCCTGATGGAGTACCCCGGCGCGTACGTCTTCGGCTCCAACGACTACTACGGCCCCAAGCCCCGCAACCCCGCCCGCTACCTGCTCGAGAAGGCCCAGGGCCGCCACGGGCTGAACGGCAACGCGGCCGCCGCCGACGTGATCCACAACCCGTGGGAGGACCTGCGGGACAGTTTCGACGCGGCGGGCTGGCTGAACCTCACGAACACGCGCGGCACGCTCAAGATCGAGGGCGTCTCGGTGGAGCTGACCGGCCTGGACGACCCGCACATCAAGCGGGACCGATACCCGGAGGTGGCCGGCGGCCCGTCCGCCTCGGCCGACTTCTCGATGGGCGTGGTGCACGCGCCCTACCTGCGCGTACTCGACGCCTTCACGGCAGACGGCTACCCTCTGGTCCTCGCCGGCCACACCCACGGCGGCCAGCTCTGCATCCCCTTCTACGGCGCCCTGGTCACCAACTGCGACCTGGACACGGACCGCGTGAAGGGCCTCTCCACCCACACGGCGGAGGGCCGCACCTCCTACCTCCACGTCTCGGCGGGCTGCGGCACGAACCGCTACACGCCGGTACGGTTCGCCTGCCCACCGGAGGCGACACTGCTGACGCTGGTGGGACGGGAGTAGCGCGCTCGGCGCCAGGGGCGACTGGGCGACTGGGCGACTGGGCGACTGGGCGACGGATACGCGGTGGGTGCAGCGGGTGCGGTGGGTGCGGTGGGGGGGCGACGGCGATGGTGACGGCAGCGCGACCGGAACCTGCGACCGGAACCCGCGACCGGAACCGGAGTAACCGGAGTAACCCACTCAGCGCACCCATATCGCCCGTTACACCCCCCTTACCTACCGTGAGGGCATGACCGCACCCATACCCAGGGACATCCCGGACCTGCCCGCGGTCCCGGGCCCGCCCTCGCTGCTGCCCGCCCCCGTCCCGGCCACGGCCGTGGTGACACCGGTACGCCACCCCCTGACCGCAGGCTTCCGCCTCCTGGCGGCAGTGCTGGCCATCGCCGGGGTCGTGTCCGCACTGACCTCGGGCGATCCCCTCACCCGAACCCTGAGCCACTTCTCCACCCTGAGCGCCCTCCTGCTGGCCGCGGTCCTCACCCTCTCGGCCCGCAGGGCCTGGACGGCCCGCCGCCCCCTGCCGTCCGCCGTCACAGGGGCGGCGCTCCTCTACGTCGTGGCCTCATGCCTGGTGCACCACCTGGTCCTGACGAACACGGGGAGCCCCCTTCCGACGGCCGGCTCCCCCACGGGCCGGCCCGCCCTGACCCACCACCTTCTGGACACGGCCGTCCCGCTCGCCGCGGTCGCCGACTGGCTCTTCCTGACCGCACCCGGCCGCCTCCACCTCCGCCAGGCCACCGGCTGGCTGCTCCTCCCCCTGGCCTACCTGACCTTCTCCGTGACCCGCGGCGACCTGCTCCCGCCCGACAGCACGGCCCTCTTCCTCCACCCCTCCCTCGACTCCGACCAGCACGGCTACAAGGCAGTGCTCGGCAACACCCTCCTCACCGGCCTGGCCTGCTACGCCCTCGCCGTCCTCCTCGTAGCCCTGGACCACACCCGCCCGAACCCCCTGCGCCGCCCCTGCTGAAACCAGATTTCGCCTGGGGCCACCGGTGGGCTAAAGTAAACGTCGTCGCCGCGAAAACGACGACATCGGGGTGTGGCGCAGCTTGGTAGCGCGCTTCGTTCGGGACGAAGAGGTCGTGGGTTCAAATCCCGCCACCCCGACAGAGAAACACCAGGTGAGGCGCCTACTCTCAAGAGTAGGCGCCTCACCTGTTTCGCATGCGTGGCTATCTGCGTGACTACCGCTTGAAGATGCCGTCCATGACCACGGCACCCGTCCGGTTCACAGGCCGGATCCGCTTCCGGTAGACCTCATCGGTCACGGCCGTACCGGACTGCCCGACGAGCCGGGAGATCTCCTCCGGCGCAACGCCCCGGGCGGAGTCCACTCGTCCAGGTTGATGGTCTCAACCTCCTTGAGCTCCTGACGGAAGGCGCGGCAGACGTTGGTCGCGACGAGCGGCTTGCCGACGGCCGATGAGAAGCCGAGCCCGTCATCTTCCCCCTTGCCGTCCGCGCCGAGCCGTTCCCATCCCCGCGCGTCCGCAGGGCGAGCCTGCGCTGGGACTTCCCCGTCTTCGTGTCCCCACCACGGTGAACTGAACGCCACACGGCGATGTGCGCAGGTTGGGGCGGATCGGTGTCGGCTGTCCTTTCAGAAAGACGTAATCCCAGGTGAGCGTGCGCAGTTACGCTGTACGGGCTCCGGCCAGCAAGGCGATGACGACGTGCGCGTGCATGCCGGTCGGCGCGCCCACCGTCATGGCGGGCTGTCTTCGGCTTCAGCGACTCGACAAGCGAGAGACATCCCAACCTGCGATATCTGCGACGAATTCTTGGTAGGAACGATTCGACCCCTTCGGTTCTGTCAAAAGCCCGTTCTTCGAGGCCACGGCGACGATCTCAGGACCGTCACTTTCCCTGAAGCGTGGACTTATCAGAATTCCTTCGAGGTCCTCCTTAGGAGCCTGCCGGCGCCCACTGTCCTTCCCTTGCCACGCGACCGGGATTCTCCATGAACTTCGGTATAGCGTGAATGCTTTCGGGAAGAGAAGGAGCCAAGCTTCGGATTCTGCGGCAGCAAGTGCGTAGACAGAGGAGGAAGCACCAGTTGCCTTATTTAGAGCATTCGAGACGAGATTTCGCGCAGTGTCATACGCAGGCCCAGGGCAAGCGTCCATGTCCTCGTGGACTGCGATTCCCACAAACTCGCCGTTCTTTAACCGGGCCTTGCCGCGCGCCTTGCTCACCAGGGTTCCCGCTGCCGTTGCCAGGTCATCACCCGTCTTCTTCCGTAGCCGCACCGGGTCGGTGATCTCGGTAAGAGTGACACGTGCAGCAAGCTCGGGATGCGCAGCTTTGATGAACGCGGCCAACATACGCCGATCATTCGCACTTTCACCTGCTAGTACAACCACGCCCCGGCTCAGGGACTTGGGTATCCGCCTGCGACTCACAACTCATCCTCCGTCAAGTCTCCTCCCAGAACCCCGGAGAACCAGAGCTCACCAAGGGGCTGATCACCAGTCTCTGCAACGATGGCCGTGATCTCATCTGTTGTCAGAGCGGGAATGATGGAGGCACCGCCTTCGTCGCGGTCGCATACGATGAACTCATGAGGCTGCAATCGGTCGACGAGCGCTGGTGAGTGAGTCGCTACGATGAACTGCGTTCGTTCTGAGGCTTCCCTCATCCGCTCTACAATGAGCTCAAGAGCTTGAGGATGCAGACCGTGATCGATCTCTTCAACGCACGTCAGAGCCGGAGGCCTGGGGTCGTAAAGCATGGCCAGTAGCCCGAGAAGACGTACTGTTCCGAACGAGGCATCAGCGAGCGGAGTGGGCCGGCGCAAGCCGTGTTCATGAAGCACCACCGCAAGTCGGTCCGCAAAACCCCCAACCTGCTCGAATTCGATGGCATCGAGCTGTGGAAGGATACGACGGGCATCACGTGTCAAAAGTTCCCAGCGCTCTTCGTCCGTGCTGAGTTGTACTAAAAATGCTGCCAGGTTCTCAGCATGAGGCTCCAAGCGACCAGCCCTGATCGAGCGGGCCCGTGTCGGCTGTCGAGCTGCGGTAACGTCGACATCGAAAACCCTGAAGGATGACAATCGGTTTGCAACCCTTGACACCTCTTCCCCGCCGTCGGAACGCCCCAGCCGGGGCAGGGTAGATAGACCACTGCTCAACCGCTGGATACCAAAACTTCCCCCATCAGATTCTTGGCCAGCTTTCCTGTCGACGACACGCGCTTCATCGCCGGAAATGGTGATGCGACGACCCCGTCCCTGTGTCCGCTTGAACTGAAAACTCTCCTGGCGTGACAAGGTGTAGGAATCGCGGTTACCAGGCATAGAACGCCTTCGAATGGTCAACGAGTACTCGTCCGGAGCTTTTACGCTTGCATGCGTCGTCCAGTCCGCTTTAAGACGGATCGCCATCGATGTCGGCGGTTTCTCACCTCCCCAAAAAGCCACCTCGTCAAATCCGCCGCGCTCGTCGAGCGCAGGCTGTAGATCCGTTCGAATGATCGCGGCAAGGAAGTCAAATACCTTCAGTACGTTGGACTTCCCGACTCCGTTGGGGCCCACCAGGACGGTGAGCGGACCGAGTGGGATGGTCACGTCACGAAGGCTGCGGAAGTTCTCGACGTGTAGTTCCAGGAGGCGGCCGAGCATGAGACGAACCTATCGGGTAGCAGATCGCCGGGTGGCGTACGGGCCCTGAGCGGACAGCGTCGCGACTGGTGCGCTCATGGACTGTCGCAGACTGAACAGTGCTCCGCAGTGCCTGCCCATCGTCCAGGGCAGCCCGCAGTGTCGATTCACAGACAGCAAGGTCGAGTCGTCTCCTTTGCAACTGTCGTCACACGTGGTCTTGGCAGCAGTCTGTGGCAGTCGCGATGCTGCGGGCGGCAACAGCTAATGGTGCAGCGTAGACGCTGCAAGTGACACAGCCACCCGTCTCCGCAAAAACTCGAAGGTCGAGTGTTTGAGGGGAATGGACGTGACGTTCCCCGGCGGATGACTGCGTGCCTCGTCCTCAGGTCTGCCTCCCTACTCCCGTGGCCTGGGCGCGCCATGCGCTCAGGACTCACGCTGCTGGTTCCCCTCGGGAATCCGGCCGAACATCAGACGGCCCCCGAGACAACGCACGTCGCCCAGCGACGGTCTTGACCTGACGCATCCGACGCCTCGGCTCCGGTCCGGCATCGCCGCAAATTGCACGCATACCCGCCTCCGTGTGCCCGTCGCACGCACCCACCTTGCGCCCCGCGCTGCTCGAACAGCCAGTTCGAGCTGCTGTGTCCGCGTTCAGATGTTCCGCTCGTCTCCGTGGGAGCCCGTCCTGACTCTGCGGTTCACCCGGAGGAGACCATCCTGGTCTCCCCGGCCCAGTGCGCGCACCGGGCCGGCTGGTGCAATCACATCACCGGGGACGGACGTGCGTCCGCCACGGTGGGGGTGGATTCCAAATCCTCCGCCGGGCTCTGGGAGCGGGTGAGCACCCGCTCTGTTCTCGTTTCCGTCTCGTGCCGGTGACGCGGGCGTGGCCGTCGACGGCCGTGCCCAACGGCGACGAGGGGACGGGTACGGTACGCCGGATCGGTGGTCACGGCCGTGAAGGGCTGTCGCGTTCTCCCGGTCGGGGTGGTCGCGTATCTTGCGCCAGAGCGAGGCCGCCCGGTGACGGGGACGACTTGAGGGGGCGGGATGACCACTGCGTGGTTGGTGCTGGCGTTGGGCAGCAGCCGGGAGCACGCCGGGAATGACGGTTACGACGACAGTCCGTCTGAGCACTACAGTTGGGACAGCACCGTTCAGAACCACGCCCGTGTGGCGGTGGGTGACGTGATAGCCCTGTGGGACAGGAAAGAGCTCATCGGCGTCTCGGTGATAGAGGCGATCGACACGGCAAGCGCCGAGAAGACCTTGTACTCCTGTCCGCAGTGCGGGAAGGCCGACATCAAGCGGCGCCAGCGGGAGAGGCCGGCGTACCGCTGCGGCAAGTGCGGGCACCTTTTTCCCGTCCCGCGTCAGAAGACCAGGACGGTGACCACCTACCGGTCCGTGCACGGCAAGCGGTGGATGAACGGTCGCGGTCTGCTCTCGGGCTCCGAGCTGCGGGCCCTCTGTGATGCCCCGAAGTCGCAGCTCAGCATGCGCCCCGCGCGGTGGGAGCGGCTGCGGCGGGCGCTTCTTGACGCCTCCGGACGAGCAGCCGAGGTCAAGGACATAGCCGCAGCCACTCGCCTGGCCATAGCGGGGGGCCACAGGGAGTCGGTGGTGCGGGTACGTGTCGGCCAGGCGGCGTTCCGCGAGCAACTGCTGGACGCGTACGGAGAGATATGTGCCTTCACGGGCCCCACACCGGCCGCCGCCCTGGAAGCGGCGCACCTCTACAGCTACGCCGAGAGCGGTGAGCACCACGATTACGGCGGACTGCTGCTGCGCCGTGACATACACCGACTCTTCGACCTTGGCCATATGGCAGTGGACACCGCCTCCGAAACGCTGGATGTGGCCCCGACCCTTCACCCCTATCCGTACTACGCACAGCTACACGGCCGGCCTTTGATGGTTCAGCTACGGCCGGAACACCGGATCTGGCTCGATGCTCACTGGCTCAGCAAGCGACCACGTACCTGAAGGCACAGCTCCGCCCACACCGTCTTGCCGAGCGGTTGGCGAGGTTTTGAGCCCCAGTGGGTGGCCATGACGTCCACCAAGAGTAGCCCTCGGCCGGAGTCGCCCTCGGGATACGCCGAGGGTGCTGCCATGGGCAGTCGCTTCGCGGCGGCCGCGTCGTCGACCTCGATGCGCACCAGGCCCGCGGCTTGGTCGAGGGTGAGCCGGAGGCCGCACTCGCGGCCGGGGACCCGGCCGTGCCGCACGGCGTTCGCCGCGAGTTCGGCGACGACGAGGGCGACGGAGCAGGACACGTCGGACGCCTGCGGGTGGCCCCGCGCCTCCATCCACCGGACGGCGTGCCGCCGGGCGAGTTGGGCGCCTCGTGAGGTGGAAGGGAACTGCAGGGCGAGCGAGTCAAGTTCGCGCTTGTCGGCGTCGAGCGGCACAGCTTTTCCCTGTGGTGGCTCGTTTCCCTGGGTGGTGGTTTCTGTCAGCACGGGCTGGCTGTCCCTTCCGTCGACGGGCGACACACTCCGCGACGCACACGAGTCGTCACGTTCCGTACTCAAGGATCGTCTGAACGCCCTACGCTCGACAGGGGACGGACCCTTACTTTTCAGGCCGTAAGGAACGGAAGTGAAGCCGTGGCCAACGTAATTGATCCCAGTGCCTCGATGGCTGCCCTGTTCGGTGCGCGTGTGCGCAGGCTCCGGGTGGCAGCGGGGCTGACGCAGGTGCAACTGGGCAGCCTGACGCATGTGGTGAGCACCCGGATCACGCAGATCGAACGGGCTTCCGGCGCGAAGCCGACGCTGAAGCTGGCGCGTGCCCTGGACGCGGTGCTCGGAGCGGATGACCTGCTGGTGGAGTTGTGGCCGTACGTGTACCGAGAGGCTTTTCCGGACTGGGCGCGGCAGTTCATGGAGTACTCGGAGCAGGCGGTGGGTGTCCGGGAGTACGCGGCTCATGTGGTGCCTGGTCTGTTGCAGACCGAGGACTACGCGCGGACGGTACTGAGTGTCGGCCGGACGCTGGGTGGCAAGGAGCAGTTGGAGGAGCGGGTCACGCTTCGCATGGAGCGGCAAGAACGCCTCGCCTCTCCTGATCGACCCGAACTGTGGGTAGTACTCGACGAAGCGGTGCTCAGGCGGCCTGTCGGTGGCCAGGTGGTGATGCGTGCGCAGTTGGCGCGCTTGCTCGCGACTGCGACGGAAGGGCACATCACCGTGCAGGTATTGCCCTTCGACCAGGGCGAGCACGACGTCATGGGTGGCTCGCTCACGGTACTCACCATGCCGGACGGCGCCGAAGTCGCCTACACGGAAAACGCCCACTACGGCCAGCTCGTCGAAGATCCGGACGAGGTACGGAGTTTCGCGCTCACCTACGATCGGCTGCGGGCGGCAGCCCTGCCCCCGCTCATGTCCCTCGACATGATCCGATCCGTGATGGAGGACAACCACCGTGGAGCGAAGGTCCCGTCCCGATCTGAACGGCGTCGCCTGGCGCAGGAGCAGCTACAGCAATCAGGAGGGCGGCAATTGCGTGGAGGTGGCCGACGGGTTTCCGTCCGTCGTCCCGGTGCGTGACAGCAAGGTTCCGCATGGCGCCGCGCTGTGCTTCGAAGCCGCCTCCTGGACCGCCTTCATAGACGAACTGAGCGCTGACTGACGCGATCTGACGCTGCAGCGGCCGGGCGGGCGGGCGGGACCGTCCCTGTGTCAGCCGGTTCCCGGCCGCCGTCCGCCTTCCGGGCTCACCGGGCCCTTGTCCGCGAGGGTCCGGTCAGCCACTGACCTCCCCAAAGAACCGGGGAAAGAACTACCCGCCCACCCACCCTCCTCGCCCGGCAGCGCGGGCGTCACCCGTGCGAGTGACCAGCTTGCAGGGGCGGGACATGGACGGTTACGTTCGCCGCGACAACCGCAAACAGATACGGCCCCCGGCCGGGACTGGCATCCCGAACGAGGGCCTGACCGATCAGGAAGTAAGCCCCTTCCCGATGGATGACTCGCAGTCTAACGCGCGCCTGCGCGCCCACGCCGGAGCTCCGACATCCGGTGTGATCCACGTACGCACCCGGCTGACAGCCGACTTCACGGTGCTCTCCAACGCCCTCGCCCAGCGACGCGGCAGCGCGGTCACGGTCGGTGTGGCGGCCTACATCCGGTCCCTCCCCACCGGCGTCCCCGTGACCATCGCCGCCCTGTGCGAGCACTTCAGCGAGGGCGAGATCCTGATCTCGCGCGCACTTCGGGAACTGGAAGCCGCCGGTTACCTGGAACGCCGCCGCGAACGCCTCCCCTCCGGGCAGATCCGCACCAGGACGTACTTCTACGACGTTCCCGGCGGTGACAGCGACAGCGATGACGGCGGTCCGGACACCCCGCCCGAGCCGCCGAAACCACCCCGCCCCCGGCGACAGCCCGCCATCCCGGAGCCCCGGGAGACCACCGCACCTCCACGGGAGGCAACACCCACCCCCGCCCCCGAGAGGACCGACGATCCCGCGCCCGCGCCGGCCGACGCCGACCCCAAGGCCGTAGCCGTACTGGCCGCCCTGCGCCGGGTCGACCCCCGCCTCGTCCTGTCCGCGGGAGAGGCCGCCCGGCTGGCGCCGGCCGTCACCGAGTGGCTCGCGGCCGGGGTCGGGCCGCACGAGATCACCGAGTTGCTGACCGTACGGCTCCCCGACCGCTTCCGGGCCCGACCGGCGAGCGTCCTCGCCTTCCGCCTCCGGGAAACGCCCCTCCCGGTGCCTCCCCCGCCTCCACTGCCCTCGCATCCCCCGATCGCCGAACGCCCGGCCGTACTCCCCTTCCAGACCTGCGACGGCTGCGAACGCGCCTTCCGCGCCCCGGCCCCCGGCCACTGCCGAAGCTGCCGGAACCACCTTGTCGGGGACGGCCTCGTCGGGGACGGCCTCGTCGAAAACCACCTCACCGGAGACCGGCTGCGGGCGGCCGGCTGAGCCGGTGGTCACGGCCAGATCGACCCGCCGCGCAAGAGGCGGCGGGGCAGCGGTCGGTGCCGTGCCTCGTGTCCGCCTGCGTTATCGCCGCCGTGGCATTTCCCGCCATGCCCCACCAACGGACGAATACGCCGCGTAATCTCGCGCACATGGAGGTATCCGCACCCGGCACACCCTCGGACGCCGCACCCCTGGCCACCGGCGAGGACGACACCCGTAGGCGACTGGACGCGTACAAGTATCTCGGCGCACCGGAGCGGTTGGAGTATCTCGCGATCATGCGGGTGTTCTGCGGGACGCTGCTGGCGGACCTGGCCGTCCCGGACGTCATGGCGAAGCTGGGCCAGTCCGGTGGGCCGGTGGCCGGCCTCGACGCCGACACTCTCACGGCCCGGCTGGAACAGCTGACCTCGTGGGGAAACCTGCTGCGCAGCAGTCACACAGTGAAGGCGTCCAGCATCAGCGAGTACCAGCGTTCGCGCTCGCGCTACCAGTTGTCGAAGGTGGGCGAGCGGATTCAGCGCGACGCCGACGGGGTGTTGGCCGAGGCCGACGCCGCCCGGGAGGTGAGCGGCGAGCTGCTGGCGCTGGTGGAACGCGGTCTGCGGGAATTGGCCGAACGCGTGACCGCGCCGGGCGGCATCGAACCGCAGGACGGTCTTGAGCGGATCAGTACGCTGTTCGTGCAGTTCACCGAGTTCGCGGACTCCGTACGGGACTTCTACGCGTACCTCGGCCAGGTGTTGGCCCGGTACGACCTGGACAGCACCGAGTACCAGGGTTTCAAGGAACTGCTGCTGGACTATGTCCAAGCGATCACGGAGGACGTGTCCTTCCGTGCGCCGCGTATATCGGCGGCGCTCGCCACCCTGTGGCCGCGTCTCCCGAACCTGCTCGCCCGGCTCGACGCGCACGCCCAGGGGCTTACCGGGCTGTCGGCGGAAGACGACGGCCTTCCGGAGACCCGGGTCCAGCGCAGCCGGGGGCGTGAGCGGGCCGACTGGGAGGGGCTGCGGCGCTGGTTCAGGGACACCGACGGCCAGGGCAGCCAGGTCGACCAGTTGCGGGACGCCACCTTGCGCGCGTTGCAGTCACTGCTCACAAACGCCAAGCGAATGCTGCGTTCGGCCACCGGGGAGATGTCCCGGCGCGGGGACCTGTTGCGACTGGCTCGGTGGTTCGACGAGGCGGCGCCACAGGACGCGCACGACATCGCCGTCGCCGCCTTCGGGCTGTACAGCGCCCGCCACCTGGGGGTGCCACCGGCCACCGACGAGGTGGTGCCCGCCCACACGAGCTGGTGGACCGGCCCGGTGGTCGAGGTGCCGGTGGCGCTGCGCGAGAGGGGCAGCCGCGCACAGCGGGGCCGGGCGTCCTCGGTGGAGGACCACTCCGCCCAGAAGCGACGGTTGCAGGAGGAAGCCCGTGAGCGGGCGGCGGCCAGGACGGCGGCAGCGGACGAACTGCGCAGTGCCTCGGGTCGCTTCACCGACGTACGGCTCACCTCGTCGGCACTGGCACTGCTCCTCGAACTGCTGGCCACAGCGCTGGGGAACGCGCAGCTCAGGAGAGAGCACGACGGCACGGGACACCAGGAGGCGAACGAAGGGGGAACGGTGAAGGAGTTCGGCCTGGAGTCGGCGCGGAGCGAGGACGCTGAACTCGGCATCCGGCTCACCGTGCGACACACCGCGGGCGCACGTACGGTCCTGCGCTCGACCGACGGCGACCTGCTGCTGGACGACCTTGAGCTGGAGATCGGCAGAATCTCCGCCACGGCCGACGGCCGAACCGAGGTGAATGCGTCATGACGTCCGCCACGGCCGACGGCCGGACCGCGGTGAGCGTGTCATGACACTTCCCTCGGCCCACGACGTCGCCCTTGCCGCCGAGCGCCGGACCGCCGCCCGGCTGCTGCTCGCCCGTCCGCTGGTCACGGCGGACGGACCGCACGCCGACCTCTTCCCGCTGGTCCGCCGGCACGCCGACTGGCTGGGCAAGCGGTTCCAGCAGGTGCTCGGCTACCGGCTCCTGGTCGACAGTTCCTACGCCCGGCTGTTCAAGGCGGGGCTGGGCGCGGGTGCGGGGCACCGGTTCGAACGGTCCACCGGTACGCCCTTCACCCCTCACACGTACGCCTGTCTCGCGTTGGCTCTGTCCGTGCTCGTGACCGCGCCCGAGCAGGTGCTGCTGTCCCAGTTGGTCGCCGACGTCCGGGCCGCGGCGGCCGACGCCGGGATCGAGCTGGAGGGGACGGAACGGGCGGCCGGGAAGCGGACCCTGGTGGCGGCTCTGCGCCGGCTGGTCGATTGGGGAGTCCTCATCGAGACCGAAGGCCATGTCGCCGCGCTCGCCCAGGAGGCGGGCGGGGAGGCCCTGATCACGGTGGACCGGGAGCTGGCCCGAGTCGTCGTCGCCGGGCCACTCGCCCAGTCGCGGGACGGTGCCGACCTGGTCAGACGGGCAGCGGACCCGGGCTTCGGCGGGCCTCGCACCTATGTACGGCGCATGCTCGTCGAGACACCTGTCGTCCTTCTCGATGAACTGACCGACGCCGAACGGGACTGGCTGCGCACCCGGCAGCGCCGGGAAGCCCAGGCGTTCTCCGAGCTTCTGGGTCTGGAGGCGGAGATCCGAGCCGAAGGTGTGGCGCTAATGGACCCGGAGGAGGAGCTGACGGACCTGCACCTCCCGGGGACCGGAACCCTCGCGCAGGCCGCGCTGTTGCTGGTGGAGCGGCTCGTCGAGCGGCTACGGCCGCAGGAGCCGGGGCATCCGGCCACCGGAGGGTCTCTGGTCATCGCGGTGGCGGTACCGGACGGTCTGGTGGATGAGCTGCTGGCGGAGCTGGTGGACGAGTACGGGCGGCGCGGCAACTGGCAGCGCAGCTATCTGGAGGATCCGGCCGCCCTGAGGGAGGCCGTGCTGGACCTCCTGGCCCGCATGCGGTTGATGGCGCCCGCCCGTCCGCTGCGCGCCGAGGGGGAAGGACTGCCGGAGGAGTACGCCGTCCAAGCCCCGGAAGGACGCCTGGTGACCGATGTCCGCAACGCCCGGCCCGTCGGCAGCGGCAGCGGCAGCGGCTGGGTGCTGCTCGCAGCGGCGGCACGCTATGCCACCCACGTCACCGTGCGCCCGGCCACAACGGCCGGCCGGAGCGCCGGCACACAGCAGGAGCTGCCGCTATGACCATCGAACCGCCCGGCCTCGTCCCGCTGCCGCGCTCCGGCACCGAAGCGACAGCCGGCCCCGAGTCGGCAGCCGGACCCGAGTCGGCAGTCGGCCCCCGGTTCCGGCTGCACCGCGCGGGCATCCAGAACGTCTGGCAGTACGACGAACAGGAGTTCGCCTTCGGTGAGGGACGGCTGCTGCTGCGCGGCAAGAACGGCGCGGGGAAGTCCAAGGCGCTGGAAATGCTGCTGCCGTACCTGCTGGACGGCGACTCCCGGGCCCTGGACGCGACCGGCACCGGCCGGACGACGCTCGCCTGGCTGATGCTCGACGGGTTCGAGCAGACCAACCGTCTCGGTTACCTGTGGGTGGAATTCCGGGCCGCGGCCGGCGCGGGCGCTCCCCGCCATCTGACGCTCGGTGCCGCCATCCGTGCTTCGAAGTCGACGCAGAGAGCAGTGCCGACCTTCTTCGTCACCCCGCTGCGCGTCGGCGAGGATCTCCGGCTGGTCGAAGCGGGGCAGCCCCTGGCGATCGATCGGCTCAAGGAGATCGTCGGCTCCGACAACACCACGGACCGTGCGGTCCTGCACCGCGCGCGCGTGGCCCGGGAACTGTTCGGCATCACCGACACGACGCACTACCGCAACCTCACCCAACTCCTCCACCGGCTCCGACGCCCCACGGTCGGGGACCGCATCGAGCACGGGGGCCTGGCCACCTTGCTGAGTGAGACCCTGCCGGGTCTCGACGAGGACGTGGTCGAGAAGGTGGCGCGCAATCTTCACGACCTGGACGCCGTACGGGACGAGCTGGGCCGTCTGGAGCGTACGGACGCGGCGCTGCGGACGTTCCTCGCCGGCTACCGCGACTACCTGGCCGGAGTCCTGGACACCTCCGCACAGCGGGTCGGCCAAGAGCTGGACACCCTCGCACTGTGCCGCCGGACGGCCGGTGACGCCGCACAGCGGACAAGTGATCTGCGGACGCGTGAGGAGGAGTCGGCGGCCCGGCTGGCGACCTTGCAGGAAGAGGAAGAGGCCGCCCGCACCGACCTCGCCGCCCTGCACGCCAGTCAGGCCTACCGCAGTCTGCGCGAACTGTCCGAACGCCGCGGCACGGTGGAGGCTCTGCACACGGCGGCCGTGGCCGCCTTCACCACCCTGCGCCACGCGCACGATGCCGAGGAGAGCGCGGCGGAGCGGCTGGCCGAGAGCGTCGAGCACCTGGGAAGCAGGCTGGCCGAGCTGGGCACCGAGCACCGTGAGCTGCTGGCCCAGGCGGAGCGGGCCGGGCTTCCCTCCGGCCATCTCGGCGAGGCGGTGGCCCTGCCTCGCACGGTCCGGTCCCGGGGCACCGAAGCGGAGCTGGTCGCCCCGGGTGGCGAGACACGGGTGGTGCGGCACCGGCCGGTGGTCCACGTCGACACAGCCGTGGCACAGAACGGTCTGCGAGCTTGGAAGAGCCAGTTGTCGGACGCCGAGACGGTGGCGAAGCACCGGGCCCGGATGGTTCAGGAGGTGATCCGCCTCTCCGCTCGGGCCGACGAGGCGCGGGACAGGGCGGGGCAGGCCGATACCGACCGGGAACGACTGGAAGGCGAGGTGGAGGAGGTCGCCGCCCGGCTGGAGGACAGCCGCGAACAGGTCGCTCGGGAGAGCGGCGGATACGCCCGCGCGGTCGGCGACTGGGCGGTACGCACGCAGGCCGCGGCCGGCCCCGGTGGTCCGGCACTGGACGCCGTACTCGCCGCGGTCGGTTGTGCCAGCTCCGTCGAGGCGCCGTTCGCGGACCGTACGCTGCCGCCCGAGGTCGACGGCCAGGCGTGGCAGGCCGCTCACACGGCTCTCGAACCTTACGGCGAGGAACTCACCGGGCGCCGTGACGCCCTGGCGCTCGATGTCGGCCGGATCACCGAGGACATCGAGCGGCTGTCGGCGGAGAAGCAGGACTGGGAGCGGCGTACGGACCCCGAGCCGCCGGTCCCGTACCACCGCGTCGCCGAGCGGATTCCGGGCGGCGGTGCGCCCTTCTACCGGCTGGTGGACTTCGCGGAGGATCTGGCCTCCGCCGACCGGGCCGGTCTGGAGGCCGCACTGGCGGCGAGCGGCATCCTCGACGCGTGGGTCGGCGCGGACGGTGCTCTCCTCGATCCCCGTACTCAGGACATCCTTCTGCGTCCCGGCGCCGCAGAACCGGACGGGCCGACCCTCGCCGCGGCCCTGCGCCCGGCCTCGCAGCCCGGCTGTGGCGTCACGTCCGAACAGGTGGAACGCCTGCTGGCCGCCATCGCGCTCACACCGGCCGCGACGGCCACCGCCACCGACACGGTGTACTACGACGGAAGCTGGCGCGTGGGCGTCCTGTGCGGCCGTCACCACAAGAGCGTCGCCGAGTACGTGGGCGCCGCCGTTCGCGCCGAGACACGGCGGCGTGTCCTCGCCGAACTGGAGGACCGGCTCACGCGGACGGCACAGCGGCTGGCCGGCGCCCGTGCCGAACTCGCCGAGGCGGATTCCCGGCGCAGGGCTCTCACGCTCGCCGAACGCGACTTCCCCCGGGCCCGGCTCCTCGGCGCCGCCTGGAGCCGGACCGAGTCGGCCGAACGGGCCCTGCGGGACGTGACGGCCAAGGCGTCCCGCGCGGCCCGACTGGCCGAGGAGGCCCGTGCTCTCGCGGTATCGGCACGCGTCGAGGCCGAGGCCGGCGCGACAGCTCACGACCTGCCGGCCGAGGCCGCCGTCCTGGACCAGGTACGGACCGCGCTGGCGGCCCTCCTCACCGGTATCGGCCGACTGGGCAGAGCGGT
The DNA here is from genome assembly GCF_039542605.1 of Streptomyces ziwulingensis. Classification (NCBI taxonomy): domain Bacteria; kingdom Bacillati; phylum Actinomycetota; class Actinomycetes; order Kitasatosporales; family Streptomycetaceae; genus Streptomyces; species Streptomyces ziwulingensis. The sequence continues at coordinate 374,935 of NZ_BAABIG010000022.1, read as the reverse complement.
CGCCGCCACGTCCGAGCGGCTTTCCGGCAGCCCGGCCGACGACGAGCGGTACGACCGCGCCCGGCGGGACCGTTCGGACGCGGCGGACGACCACCGGGCCCGCCTTGCCGAACTGCGCGCCGCGCAACAGGATCTGCGCACCCGTGAGCAGGCCATCGGGGCCTCCGCGGCGGAGATCCTCGCCCGTGAGCAGGAATCGAGGCAACGTGTCGCGGACGCAGCTCGCGCTCTCCCGGCGGCCCAGCGTGTCCGCGACGAACTGCGCGATCTGCGCGTACGCGCGGAAGAAGAGGAGAAGCGCCTGCGCGAGGAGTTGGCGGCTCAGGAGACGGCGGTGATCACCACCGGTGGCGCCCTTCGCGGCGCACTGGACCGTCCGGAGGTGATGCGCGGTGCGGGGCTGGACCGATCCGCTCTGACTCAGCTCGTGGCGGACGATCCCGGCGCGGACGTCCGCAGCCGTCTGCGAGCACTCAGGTCACTGTCCGACACCGTGACACACGCGCTGGACCGCCCGCGGGACTCGGTGTCGGACAGCACCCTGCTCAATCGGCACACGGAGCTGCACGACCAGTTGGCCGGCGGGTACGACGCCCAGCTCGAAGAACGCGACGGAATCAAGGTCTGCCGTCTGCTCGACGACCACGGGTCCCACGATGTGGCGGCCGTCGGTGAGCGAATCGCCACTCAGGCCACCGAGGCCCGGGGGCGGCTCACCGATCGCGAACGCGACGTGTTCCAGCGGTTCCTGACCGGTGAACTCGGGGACCACCTGTCGACTCAGGTCATCGCCGCGGCGAACCTGGTCGCGGCTCTCAACGCCACGCTGCGGACCGTACGGACCTCTCACGGTCTGGGCGTGGAGCTGCTGTGGAAGCTGGACGACGACGTGGACGCGGACGTGCGAGCAGCCGTCGAGCTGCTGCGCAGCCCGTCGAGCCTCAGGACGCGCGAGCAGACCGAGCAGCTCCGCGAGGTTCTGCAACGCCGGATCGAGGACGCCCGACGGGCCGACCCGTCGGCGGGTTATGCCGCCCATCTGCGGGCCGCGCTGGACTACCGCGACTGGTTCCGTTTCCACACTTTCGTGGTGGAGGACGCCGCTCCCGGACGCAAGCGCAGGCTGACGGGCCGCACCGGGCTCAGTCAGGGCGAGCAGCGGGTGCTCTCCTATCTGGTTCTCTTCGCCGCCGCTGCGGCCCACTTCACCAGCCTCGCCGAGTCGGCGCCGCAAGCACCGCGGCTGATCTTCCTGGACGACGCCTTCGCCAAGGTCGACGAACCGACCCATGGACGGCTGGGGCGCATCCTCGTCGACCTCGATCTCGACTTCATCCTCACCAGTGAGCGGCTCATGGGCAACTGGCCCGAGGTTCCGTCCCTGCACATCTACGAGTGCCTGCGTGACCCGCACGTGCGCGGAGTGGCCACCTTGCACTACACCTGGAACGGCCGGCACCGGCGCCTGGTGTCCGTATGAGCGAACTGCCCGGCGCGACCCGCGACTGGCTGAGGGGGCCGGGGCTCACGCGGCTCTGGGAAACGGCCCGCAGACGCCTGGAAGGCAACGGTCTGCGGGCGACCGGTTCCCTACGGCTGACCGCGGTGAACGCCCGGGAACGCCATGACCTGTCACTCCTCCTGGGCAAGCCCCTCACCGGTACCGCCGTGACCGTACGGCTGGACACGCTCGACGCCCGCCTGCGCGCCTCGGCGGCCGGACTCGGGCTGCGGGAGGTTCTGCGGGAACTCGGACCACCGCTCACCGACCGCCGTGCCGCACGCGCGGACGTGGCCGCACTGCGCCGGTACGTGTGGTCGTCGCTTGCCGCGTCCGTGGACGCCTCCCCGCTCGCCGACCAGGAATGGACCCGGGACTGGTCCGACCTGCTGCGCCGCACCGGCATTCCGAGAGGAGTGACGCCCGAAGCGGCGGTACGGACGCTCCAGCAGGCTGTTCAGGTTCTCTCCGTACTGCTCGATCCGGAACGCGACGGTACCCAGGGCCGAGGAGAACTCGCCGCCCTGGCGACCGGGTCCGCGCACGGTCTTGATGACGGCACCTGGCTCGCGCGCCTCGTCCAGCGTGGCATCGCTCTCGCGCACGGCACCGCGTTCCCCGGCGACGCGGCCGGCCGGCGCGCCCTGTGGCGGCTGGCGTCCGTCACACCGGACGAGGTCTCCAGCACTGTGCTGACCTACGGGCTGTGGCCCGTAGGCGGGGGGTGGCGGGAGCAGTCCCTGCGTGAACGGGCCGCCCATCACGCCGAAACTCACCTCACGGCGCGCGACCTGCTCGGCCTGCGGCTGCGGCTGCCTGCGGGAGCGGTGATCCACATCTGCGAGAACCCGCGCGTGGTGGAAGCCGCGGCCGACGCGGCCTGCGTTCGACCCCTGGTGTGCACCTCCGGTAGCGCCGCCACGGTGGTCCTCACCCTTCTCGACACACTCGCCGCCACCGGTTGCGCCTTCGCCTACCACGGCGACTTCGACTGGCCGGGGATCGCTCTGGCCAACAGGATGATCCGCCGTTACGACGCCCTGCCGTGGCGCATGGGCGCCGAGGACTACGAGCGCCTGGCCGCTCGCAGTCAATCCGACGGTATTCCTCAGTTACCGCTCGACGGCCGTCCGGTCGACGCGGTGTGGGACCCGGATCTGGCCCCTGCCATGACCGCCCTCGGCGTCGCACTCCACGAGGAAGTCACGCTCGACCTTCTGGTGAGTGATCTGAGGACGGAGCCGAGATCCCCCTCTGACCCGGCAGACCCGGCAGTGGCTTGAGCGGGTTACCTCCGCTCGAGTCGGCGAGGGCGCCCTCGTCGGTCACGGTCAGTGGCTCGGCCGGCGCCGCTCCCAGAGGGGCCGCATTCGTTCGCGGGCGTCGTCGGGAGCGGGGCTGCGTGCGAAGATGTCGGGGGCCGCCCGATGGATGACATCGATCCCGTAGTGGTGCAGCAGGTCGCGTTCCTTGGGCTGGACGGGGTGAGGGAAGAGAGCTGACAGGCGGTCGACGCGGCCGGGGACGTATCGCGCGTAGTCGAGCAGTTGAGCCAGTGCCTCGCGGACATGTCCGCGCTCGACACGGGACTTCGCCTCGATGAGCTCACGCCCCTCGGGTCCGTTCAAGAAGATGTCGCAGATGCCCGCCGGGCTGGAGAGGCGGGTCGACTTCGTGTCGGTGAGAGTGGCGCAGAATTCGATGACCAACGCCGACTCGTCCCGGTTGTGGAGCAACCGCTGAGCAGCTCGCTCGACCGTCGTGGAGCGAGTGTGCTGCCGCTCCACCGGCAACTCGCGGGCCCTGTGCGGCGGCGTCACGGCGCCGGCTTCCTCAAGGGCGGTCCTGGTGGTGATGAGCAGACCGTCGATACCCGCTCGGGCCCGATCGCCGGACAGCACCAGCTGGCCCGGGTACTGGAAGTTGGGCTGGTAGCCGAGAAGCGCGCTCAATGTGGTGTAGGGGATCTCCGTCGTCACGAACTCGCGCAGGCTGTAGACCGTGTGCCAGCTCTCGCCACCCTGTCCAGGCGGCCACATCACGTCGGCGAAGGAGCTGTTCCGGAAGATCGCACCGACCTCGCCGATGGCACGTACGTGATTTCTCCCGGTGAAGAGCACCACATCGCCCGTGGAAACCACCGCCATCTTGCCGTCGTGAGCCGATGTGGCCCCCCAGAACCGGGCCTGCCCGTCCGGGTGCAGCTCCGTCAGCCGGTCCAGCTGGTCGCCCGTCAGCTTCGCCGCGTACTCGTACCCGGTGAACGGCACGAGCTGGTCCAGCGTGTCTCTCCAGTGCCGACGCGATTCGGCACTGCCGAACGCCGGTGACACCAACAGACGTCTGGCGACCGGCATTTCGGCGACGGGCATCTCTGCCCGCGAACCTTCGAACGACTCTCCGCCGAGGTCGTCGTACGCCGCCGGTGTACGCAGCACATCGTCACGAGTGACGTCACCTATACCCACGGTCGGATCATACGACTATTGCTGACGCTGGAGGCCACACCCGCCCTGGCATACATCAGGCCACAGCGTCGCCTCCGACTTCCTCCTCAGCTCCCGTGCCAGGAACGACACCGTGGGGTCGCGGGCCCCGGCCGAGGGTGGGCGCCGCTCGTGCCGCCGCGCCACCCACCCCCCGCGCCGCCCGCCCTCAGGTGGCCGCCTCGCGGCTGCCCAGGGCCTCGTCCAGGGTGTCTGTGAGGGTGAAGACCTGCCACAGCCCGGCGACCCGCAGCATCTTGCGGATCAAGGGGTGGGGGCAGACGAGCGTCAGGTGGCCGCCGCGGTCCTCGACTCGGCGGCGGGCACGGCAGAGCATGCCCAGGCCGACGCAGTCCATGAAGTCGACGGAGCCGAGGTCGATCACGAGCCGGAGTTCCGGACGGTCCGTCGCGGTGTCCAGCTCTGCGCCGACGTGGTCGACGGCGGCGATATCGATCTCGCCGAGCAGTTCGACGACGGTTTTTCCCGCCGTTTCATAGGTGCGGATGTGTGGGGCCGCAGGGGCAGTGTTCCCGGGCATGGCTACATCACCGTGAGTTCATGGGCCGGCCGGCTCGCCTCGTTCGGAAGCGGGCTACGACGGAGGTGCAGGGCCACCGGGGGCAGGGGTGACGGGAGGTCGACTTTAGGACGGCGCGGTGGGAGCTAGGCGACGCTTTCGTACAGAAACGGTTCACCGGAGACAGCGTTCCCTCGTTGGGATTAAAATCTGCTGCCTTTGCTTGACATTTCAGGCGTAATATCCATCCCTGCTGACAGCGAGTACTGTCCAACACCCCGGTCCGAGGACCGTCTCACCCCACCGGCCGGAGTCCGTTAGCCTCGAAGCGTGACGGCCTATCAGGCACCCGTGGAGCACGGCGGCATCGTCGCCGTCGCGTCCTCCGCAGGCGGCGTCCAAGGGCTGACCGCCCTGCTCACAGCGCTGCGGCCCGGCCTCTCCGTACCGGTGCTGGTGGTCCAGCACCTCTCCCGGAGTCACCGGACGGCCCTCCCCGCGATCCTCGCCCGCCGGTCCGGGATACCCGTGAAACTCGCGGAGGCGGGGGAGCACGCGCTGCCCGGGACGGTCTACCTCGCCCCGCCCGACCACCACCTCCTCATCGGCTCCCCCGGCGTCCTCACTCTGGCCAGAACTGCGCTGGTGCACTTCGTACGTCCCTCCGCGGATCTCCTCTTCGAGTCGGTGGCCGGCGCGTACGGTCCGCGGGCGATCGCCTGTGTGCTCACCGGGACCGGACGGGACGGCGCCACCGGGGTCGACTCCGTCAAGTCGCGCGGCGGCACGGTGATCGTCGAGGACCCCGCGACCGCGGAGTTCACGGAGATGCCGCAGGCTGCCGTGGACACGGGTACGGCGGACTTCGTGCTGCCTCTGGTCGAGATCGCGGCGGTCGTGCGGGGACTGGTCGAGGACGGAGCCACCCGGTCCCGCGACCCGTCAACGGGCTGATCTCACGACCGATTTCCCGACTTGTCCCCCGGCCGACCCGGCGGGCGTACGCTGATCGCCATGGACCCGCAAGGCAGCGGGAGAGATCCCGGTCCGGCAGCGACGGCAAGGTGTCGGGCCGCGTCGGCCCACGTACGCGGACCGGGAACTCGACCGAGAGAGAACCACCATGACGACCCAGCAGCGGCTGGCCGACACCTTCGTCGCGCTGGCCGGCAACACGGTGGACGGTCCGCCGGACGTGACCGTGACCCTCTCCGTCCTCGCCCGTGAAGCCCCCTCGCTGCTCGGCGTCCGGGCCGCGGCCGTCGTGTACGCCCCCGAGGGCTACGGGACGGCTCAGGTGGCCGGCTCCGACCCGGACGCGTCCGGCCTGGAGCACGAGGCCGTCAGGTGGCGGGAGGGCCCCGGCCACGACTGCCACCGGGCCGACCGGCCCGGACACCAGGCGGCCCTCGACAGCCTGCCCGCCCGGCAGCGGTGGCCGCAGTACGCCCCGCGGGCACTGGGGCTGGGCTACCGGCGGGTGGTGGCGCTCCCCTTGCGTGAGCCGGCCGGTACGAACGGCGCGCTGGTCCTGCTCTCGGGCGAGGGGGACCCGTTCTCCCCGGAGACCCTGGCCCTCGGACAGTCGATCGCCTACTTCACCGCCGTCACCCTGGAACGCGCCCGTGAGACCGCCCGCGACCGGACGCTCACCGCGCAACTGAAACTCGCCCTGAGCTGCCGCGTCGTCGTCGAACAGGCCAAGGGCGTACTCGCCAACCGCTGGGCGGTGACACCGGACGAGGCGTACGACTTCCTGCGCAAGCACGCCCGCGCACACCAGCGGGCGGTGCGGGACGTGGCGCGCGAGGTGGTCGAGGGACAGGCGGACCCCTCCCTGACCGGACCGGCACGAGAGCGACAGCGACAGCGACAGCAACAGCAACAGCAACAGCAACAGCAACCGGAGCAGGAGCAGGGTTAGTGAAAGAAGCGGGTGCCCCGCCTCGGCTCCTGCTCCACGCCGGACATCCGTTCGGTCGCCGGGGGAACCACCCACCCCACCTGGGTAGTCCTACCCCTCGTGGCGAGCGTGGTGAATCCCAGTCGGCCGGCCGATCTCAGCGCGCACATGGTGGTGTGCGGCGACGACGGGCTCGCGCATCGGCTCGCCGCCGAACTCCGCGGTGTCTACGGCGAACAGGTCACGCTCGTCGTGCCGCCCAGCGGGCAGCGGGTGCGCCAGCCGGTGGTCGGACGCGCCCGCGCCGCCTCGGCCGCGCTGCTGGACCTGGTGAACGCGGCCGTCAACCGGTCCGGCACGGGTTCGGGACCGGGTGCGGCGGCAGGCCCTGGTGCGGGTTCGGGTTCGGGTTCGGGTTCGGGTGAGCAGGGTGGTGGGGGTGACGACGGCCGGGAGATGGCCGCTGCCGAGCCGACCGAGGCCGTGCTCGCCGAGGCCGGCGTGGACCGGGCCGCCGCGCTGGCCCTGGTCTACGACGACGACGAGACCAATATCCGCGCCGCCCTCACCGCCCGCCGGCTCAACCCCCGGCTGCGGCTCGTCCTGCGCCTGTACAACCGGCGGCTCGGCCAGCACATCGAGGAACTCCTCGACCAGGCCGCCGCGCTGGCGACGGGCGAGGCCCGGTCCACCGGGTTCGACACCTCCACGACCGTCCTCTCGGACGCCGACACCGCGGCGCCCGCGCTGGCCGCGACCGCCCTGGTGGGTACCAGCAAGGTCGTCGAGACCGACGGGCTGCTGCTGCGGGCCGTGGAGCGGCAGCCGCCGCGCCCCGGGGAGGTCGCCGATCCCGGGCTGTGCACGCTGGCGCTGCTCTCCGCCACCAGCAACGACCCGGCCGGGGCGGACGGTTCGGAGGGCAGCGGTGAGCTGGGACCGCGACTGCTGCCCGACGCGGCGGCCGTGGCGCGGGCGACCGGACGCGGCACGGTCGTCCTGGAGCAGGTGTCGTACTCCGGGCCGGCGCTGCCGCCGGGACGCGCGGGTGTGCCGGCGATCGGTTCGCTCTTCTCCCGCCGGCTGCGGTGGTCGCTGGCCGGGCTGGTGGCCTGCGTGGTCGCGCTCGCCGTGGCGCTGACCGTGGTCACCGGGGAGCATCCGCTGCACGCGACGTACGTGACGCTGCTCGACCTGTTCGCCATCAACGAGCCGGCGCTCGACCTGTCGACGGGAGAGCAGGTACTGCAACTCCTCTCCGGCTTCGTGGGGTTGCTGCTGCTGCCGGTGCTGCTGGCGGCCGTCCTGGAGGCCCTCGGCACCTTCCGCACCAACTCGGGGCTGCGCAAGCCGCCGCGCGGGCTCGGCGGACATGTCGTGCTGCTGGGTCTCGGCAAGATCGGCACGCGCGTGCTGACCCGGCTGCGGGAGCTGCACATCCCCGTGGTGTGCGTCGAGTCCGACCCCGAGGCACGGGGCATGGCGACGGCACGGCGGCTCCGGGTACCGGTGGTGCTCGGGGACGTCACGCAGGAGGGCGTCCTGGAGGCCGCGAAGATCCACCGGGCGCACGCCCTGCTCGCCCTCACCAGCGTCGACACCACGAACCTGGAGGCCGTGCTGTACGGCCGGTCGGTACGGGCCGACCTGCGGGTCGTACTGCGGCTGTACGACGACGACTTCGCGACGGCCGTGTACCGGACCCTGCGCGCGGCGCACCCCACGGCGCTGACCCGCAGCCGGAGTGTCACCCACCTGGCCGCGCCCGCCTTCGCCGGGGCGATGATGGGCCGCCAGATCCTGGGGGCGATCCCGGTCGAGCGGCGGGTGCTGCTGTTCGCGGCGGTCCGGGTGGCCGGGCATCCGCAGTTGGAGGGCAGGACGGTCGGGGAGGCGTTCCGGGCGGGGGCGTGGCGGGTGCTGGCGCTGGACACGGGGGCCTCCGGCGGACGGGGGGACGAGGAGGGGAGCGGCGTCGGGGGTGCGGGGTCGGGTGCGGGGTCGGCTTCGGGGCTGGTGTGGGATCTGCCCGACACGTACGTCCTGCGGACGACGGACCGGGTGGTGTTGGCGGCGACCCGGCGGGGGCTGGCGGAGTTGCTGGGGCGCCGCGCGGCGCGACGCCGCACCAACCCGTAGGAGACCGAACCAGCCGGTAGGAGACCGAACCAGCCGGTACGGGACAGAACCAGACCGTAAGGACCGAATCGGACCGCCGGGGTCTGCCCCGCCCCCCTTACACCCCGGCCGGAGCCCCGCGCCCGCGCCCGCCCCCGCGCTCGCCCCCGCCCCCGCGCCCGCCTAGTCCTGCGGCGGCAGGTGCCGCTTCGCGAAGTCCAGTTCCAGGTGGACCTGCTTGATGCGTTCGTCCACCACCAGGGAGCCGTGGCCCGCGTCGTAGCGGTACACCTCGTGGTCGGCGCCCTTGGCCTCCAGGCGTTTGACGTAGTTCTCGATCTGGCGGATGGGACAGCGGGGGTCGTTGACGCCCGCGGAGATGTAGACGGGGGCCTTCACCTCGTCCACGTAGGTCAGGGGGGAGGATGCCGCGAAGCGGTCCGGGACCTCCTCGGGGGTGCCGCCGAGGAGCGTGCGGTCCAGGGCCTTCAGGCCCTCCATCTCGTCGTGGTACGCCGTGACGTAGTCGGCGACGGGGACCGCGGCGATGCCCAGCGTCCACGCCTCGGGCTGGACGCCGATGCCCAGCAGTGTGAGGTAGCCGCCCCAGGAGCCGCCGGTGAGGATCAGCCGGGCGGGGTCGGCGAGGCCGGAGGTGATCGCCCATTCGCGGACCGCGGCGATGTCCTCCAGTTCGATGAGACCGACCCGGTGCTTCAGGGCGTCGGTCCAGGCCCGCCCGTACCCCGTGGAGCCCCGGTAGTTCACCCGTACCACCGCGTACCCGTGGTCGACCCAGGCCGCCGGGCCGGCGGCGAACGAGTCGCTGTCGTGCCAGGTCGGGCCGCCGTGGATGTCGAAGACGGTCGGCAGCGGGCCGGTCGCGCCGGCCGGCTTCTGGACCAGGGCGTGGATGCGGCCGCCGGGGCCCTCCACCCACACGTCCTCCACCGGCACCGAGCCCGGCGAGCGCAGGCCGGGGGCGTCCAGGACGACCCGGCCGGTGGTGGAACGGACCGCGGAGGGCTCGGCGGCCGACGACCACAGGTACTCGACGCTGCCGTCGGGGCGGGCCGTCGCTCCGGAGACGGTGCCGGCCGGGGTGGGGATCTCGACCAGTTCGCGTGCGGTGAGGTCGTAGCGGAACAGTTCGCTGCGGGCCTCGAAGCCGTGCACGATCAGCAGGCCGCTGCCGTCCGGGTACCACTCGGCGCTGACGTCGCCGGGCAGTTCCAGGGCGAGGTCGGTCTGCTCGCCCGTCGCCACGTCCCACACCAGGGGCTCCCAGCGGCCGCGCCGCTGGTGGCCGATGAGCAGGCGGGTGTCCCCGTCGACGGGGGCGAAGCCCAGCACCTCCAGGCCCAGCTCCACGGTGCCGCCCTCGGTGTCGTCGAGTTCGGCGGCCTTCGAACCGTCGGGGCGCAGGACGCGCAGCGCCGAGTGCATCGCGTCGCCGTGCTCCGTGTGCTCGACGGCGATCAGCGAGCCGTCGTGGGAGAGGTCGCCGACGCCCGCCGACTCGCGGTGCCGGTAGATCTCCACCGGGGGCTCCTCCCCGCGGGCGAGATGGATCGTCGTACCGTCCTCGTCGGTGGAGCGGCCGACCACCGCGGTGCGTCCGTCCCGGCCGAGGGCGAGGCCCGCCGGGTAGGAGGGGTCGAGGCCGGGCACCGCCGGCGCGTCCTCGCCGCCCGCGAAGGGCTGGCGGCGCCACACGCCGAACTCGTCGCCGTCCTTGTCGTCGAACCACCAGATCCAGGCGCCGTCCGGCGAGAGCACGCCGTCCGTCGTGCCGTGGGGCCGGTGGGTGGCCTGCCGCTGCTCACCGGTCGACCGGTCCCAGGCGTACAGCTCGTAGGTCCCCGTCGCGTTCGACACGAACAGGGCACGGTCGGGTGCGTCCTCCGCCCAGTCGGGCAGCGACACCCGGGGCGCCCGGAACCGCTTCTCCCAGTCGGGCGTCTCCTCGCCCTGTATCGGTCCCCGCGCCGCCCCCTGCGCCGATCCCTGCCCCGACCTCTGTGCCTGCTGTGCCCTGCGTCCGACGGACCCGTTGCTCTCAGTCATGGCCCCATAGTGCCCCGACCCGCCCCCACCGCGCAGATTCGGCCCCCAGCCTGTGGATAACCCGCCCCGGGTCCCCGCCGGACCCCGGGGCGGGGAACTCGGGGAAGCCCCGTACCGTTGAAGGCGTGTACCGGTTCCTGCTGACGCCCCGCTGGTGGGGGATCAACGTCTTCGTCGTGCTCGCGATCCCGTTCTGCGTCTTCATGGGGTCCTGGCAGCTCAGCCGGTTCGAGGACCGGGTCGAGGACCACCGGGCCGCGGACACCCACGCGGCGGCGGCCCGCGAGTCGAAGGCCGTGCCACTGGCCGAGCTGCTGCCCGTGGACAAGGCGACCGTCAACAGGCAGACCACCGTCACCGGCCGGTACACCGAGCAACTGCTCGTACCCGACCGGAAGCTGGACGAGAAGACCGGCTACTACGTCCTGACCCTGCTGCGCACCGGCTCCGGCGAGGTCCTGCCCGTCGTACGGGGCTGGCTGCCCGGCGAGGCCGACCCGGCGAAGGCTCCCGCGCCGCCGGCCGGCGAGGTCACCGTCACCGGCGCGCTCCAGGCGTCCGAGACCCCCGGCGACAACGGGGTCAGTGCCCGCGGCGGCCTGCCGTCCGGCCAGACCGCCGCGATCAGCGCCGCCTCGCTGGTGAACCTCGTGCCGGACGACGTGTACGACGCCTGGGTCACGCTCGACAAGGGCGACTCCGGGATGCGGGCCGTGCCGGTGAGCGAGGTGCAGGACTCCGGGCTGGACCTGAAGGCGTTCCAGAACCTCGGCTACACCGCCGAGTGGTTCGCCTTCGTCGGCTTCGTGGTCTTCATGTGGTTCCGGCTGCTGCGCCGCGAGGCGGAGCTGGCCCGGGACGCGGAACTGGGCCTGACCCCGCCGGACGAGGACGAAGACGGGGCCGGGGACCGCGACGGCGCCGGGGCCGAGGGCCGCGACGGCGCCGGGGGCGAGGGCCGCGACGGCGCCGGGGGCGAGGACGGGCCGAAGTCCCGCGTGGGAGCCGGCCCGGCTCTCTGAGAGTCCGCGAAGTCCAGGCGTGACCAGGACTGGAGGGGACCCGCGAGGTCTAGGACCCCGCGATCGCTCCGGTCCAGTACACGATCCCCGCGCAGGCGTTGGGGACGACCGCCGTCGCGGCCCCCGAACCCGTCGGTGCCGTGTACGTCACGGCCACGCTCCCGTCGGCGGGGGCGTCCGCGAGGAGCTGGGTCGTGGTGCCGGTGCCGGTGTCGGTGGTGCCGGTCTCGGTGCCGCCCGTGGTGGTGGTCGTGTCCCCGGTGGGTGAGGGCTCGGGCGAGGGCCCGCCCGTGCCGCCGCCGGTGGGGTCGCCCGTGGTCGGACAGGTCGCCGAGGGCACCCAGGCGAACCGCACCTCGTAGGCGTCGCCGGGCGTCAGCGGCAACTGGGCGGTCTCCGTCGACGGGTCGGGCAGTCCGGCCGCCGGGTCCCCGGCCGCGTGCCGGGCGGTGCCGATCCTGGTGGCGTCCGCCGCGCCCTGGGCGGCCACACCCACCGTGCCGGGGCCGCTCAGGGTGCAGCCGGCCGAGGAGACGTTGCTGACCCGGAACGAGCCGTAGACCACGCCCGTCGAGTCGGGGGCGGCGCTGGAGGCGACGGCGGCGCCCAGTTGCTCCGCCGTGCACGCGGAGACACCGGCCGCGGCCGGGGACGAGGGAGTGCCGGCATCCTCGGTGGCACCGCCGCCGCGCCCCGTCTCCCTCTCCTCGCCGCGTTCCGTCTTCTCGGCCTCGTCCTTCTTCCCGTCCTTCTCGGGGGAGCCGACCGTGGCTCCGTGGCCGCCGGCCGGGTCCTTGCCGTCGCCCGAGCCGCCGTGCGCCTGGGAGGCGTGGCCGGCGACCGAGGGGTCGACGCCCGGGCCGGCGGCGTTGGAGACGTGCACGAGCGCGGGGATGGCGGTGCCGATGAAGAGGGCGGCGGCGGCCATACCGACGGCTGCCTGCCGCTTGCGCGCCCGGCGGGCGGGCACGGCCCGCCTCAGGTACTCCAGGGTGCCGTCGCGCGGCTCGACCTCCTGGACCGCCTCGTGCAGCAGTCGGCGCAGCGCCGACTCGTCCGAGGCGGGTACGCCGCTCATCGCCTTCTTGAGTCCGTCTCCAAGCACGTTCTCAAACTTGCCTTCGGATCCGGCCTCAAACTCACCCGTCACGGCGTCCTCGTCGGGACCGGTTTCCTCAGGGATGTCCTCGGGACTCCGGACGTCGGGTCCCTGATCGTGGGTGTGGGGGCCGTGGTTCACAGTTCCGTTCCCAGCGTGCGATTGCTTCTGCTCCTGCCCGTCCGGTGCGCGCCGCGCATCGTGGCCGTCGCTCATGCCGGCGCCCCCATGGCCAGCCTGAGCGCGGCGATGCCGCGCGACCCGTACGCCTTGACCGACCCCAGCGATATGCCGAGCGTCTCGGCGACCTGCGCCTCCGTCATGTCGGCGAAGTATCTGAGCACCAGGACCTCGCGCTGGCGGCGCTGCAGTCCCTTCATCGCCTTGATCAGGGAGTCGCGCTCCAACTGGTCGTAGGCACCTTCCTCCGCGCTCGCCATGTCGGGCATCGGCTTCGACAGCAGCTTCAGGCCGAGTATCCGGCGGCGCAGGGCCGACCGGGAGAGGTTGACGACCGTCTGCCGCAGGTAGGCCAGCGTCTTCTCGGGTTCGCGCACGCGTTTGCGCGCCGAGTGGACGCGGATGAACGCCTCCTGGACGACGTCCTCGCAGGACGCGGTGTCGTCGAGCAGGAGGGCGGCGAGGCCGAGGAGCGACCGGTAGTGCGTGCGATAGGTCTCGGTCAGGTGGTCGACGGTGGTGCCCGCCGCCACGACGTCCTCCGCACCGTCACGCTGACTCGGTATGGGAGCACGGGCCGCGGGCATGGGCGCGATCACCGGCATGCCGCCGGCCGCGCCGACCGCGCGAGAACGCGCGGGCCGCCGGGTCGGACGCCGTGCCGTGCCGCCTGTCGCCGCGGGGGGCATCCCCTGCTCGAAGAGCTTGGGGGTGAACTCGAGAACCTCTGCCACGCCAGTTGGACACCCACACCCCCATGAGGGTTGTACGCGACGGACGTCGCGTTCGCTCTCGCGTCAGGCAGTGCCACCTCAGGTGCATCATTTGCCCTCATGCATCCCGCTCTTCCCCTATATCCCCTATAGACCGGACGTCCCCACGTCCGACCTTCGGCGTCCCCACGCCCCGGATGGGTGACCGCAAAGACGCTCCCCGCCTTCCGCGTGGTTGCGGAGGGCGGGGAGCAAATCCTCTGACGGCACGGGGTCTTTGATCAAGAGACCTGCGCCATTGTCCGGATCACATCACTAACGCAGATCCTACAAAATTCAAGCGAACTCGGGCGCTACCATTTCCGCGATCTGCGTGGTGTTCAGCGCCGCCCCCTTGCGCAGGTTGTCCCCGCACACGAAGAGTTCGAGCGCCGTGGGGTCGTCGAGGGCCCGCCGTACCCGCCCGACCCACGTCGGGTCGGTGCCGACGACGTCGGCGGGGGTGGGGTACTCCCCCGCGGCGGGATCGTCGAAGAGTACGACGCCGGGCGCGGTGGCGAGGATCTCGCGCGCCTTGCCGACGGTGACCTCGCCCTCGAAGCGGGCGTGCACGGTCGCGGAGTGCGTGGTGATCACGGGGACCCGTACGCAGGTCACGGCCACCGGCAGGTGCGGCAGCCCGAGGATCTTGCGGGACTCGTCGCGGACGTTCATCTCCTCCGAGGACCAGCCGTCCGCACGCGGCGACCCGGCCCACGGTACGACGTTCAGCGCGACCGGCTCGGGGAAGGGGCCGGTGCCGTCGCCGACGGCCCGCCGTACGTCACCGGGGCTGGTCCCCAGTTGCGTGCCGGCCACCAGGGAGAGCTGCCGGCGCAGCGTGTCGACGCCGTCCCGTCCGGCCCCGCTGACCGCCTGGTACGAGGAGACCGTCAGCTCGCGCAGGCCGAACTCGGCGTGCAGCGCGCCCAGCGCGACGATCATGGACAGGGTCGTGCAGCCGGGGTTGGCGACGATTCCGCGCGGGCGGGTCCGGACCGCGTGCGCGTTGACCTCGGGCACGACGAGCGGCACGTCCGGGTCGAGCCGGAACGCGCCGGAGTTGTCCACCACCACCGCGCCCTTGGCGGCGGCGAGCGGCGCCCACCGCGCGGCGACCTCGTCGGGTACGTCGAACATGGCGACGTCGACCCCGTCGAAGGCGGCCTCGGTGAGCGCCACGACCTCGGCCTGCTCGCCGCGCACGACCAGCTTGCGGCCGGCCGAGCGCGGCGAGGCGATCAGCCGGATCTCGCCCCAGATGTCCGCGTGCTGGGACAGGATCTGGAGCATGACCGAACCGACGGTTCCGGTCGCCCCCACGACGGCGAGCGTGGGCCGCCCGGACCGTTCGGTTTCGGCCATCAGCGGCCGGTGCCTCCGTAGACGACGGCCTCGTCGCTGTCGGAGTCGAGTCCGAAGGCGGTGTGCACGGCGCGCACGGCCTCGTTGACGTCGTCCTTGCGGGTGACGACCGAGATGCGGATCTCGGAGGTCGAGATCAGCTCGATGTTCACCCCGGCGTCGGAGAGCGCGGTGAAGAAGTCGGCGGTGACGCCCGGGTTGGTCTTCATACCGGCGCCGACCAGCGAGATCTTGCCGATCTGGTCGTCGTAGCGCAGCGAGTCGAAGCCGATGCCGGAGCGGTTGCGCTCCAGGGCGTCGATGGCCTTGCGGCCCTCGGTCTTCGGCAGCGTGAAGGAGATGTCCGTCAGGCCGGTGGAGGCGGCGGACACGTTCTGCACGACCATGTCGATGTTGACCTGGGCGTCGGCGATCGTACGGAAGATCGCGGCGGCCTCGCCCGGCTTGTCCGGCACGCCGACGACCGTGACCTTGGCCTCGGAGGTGTCGTGCGCGACACCGGAGATGATGGCCTGCTCCACCTGCTTGTCCCCTTGCTTGATCGGCTCGCTGCTGACCCAGGTGCCCTGAAGTCCGCTGAAGCTGGACCGGACGTGGATCGGGATGTCGTACCGGCGGGCGTACTCCACACAGCGGTGGAGCAGCACCTTGGAGCCGGAGGCGGCCAGCTCCAGCATGTCCTCGAAGGAGATCCAGTCGATCTTCTTCGCCTTCTTCACCACGCGCGGGTCGGCGGTGAACACGCCGTCGACGTCGGTGTAGATCTCACAGACGTCCGCGTCGAGAGCGGCGGCGAGGGCCACGGCCGTGGTGTCGGAACCACCGCGCCCCAGCGTGGTGATGTCCTTGCTGTCCTGGCTGACGCCCTGGAAGCCGGCCACGATGGCGATGTTGCCCTGGTCCACCGAGGTGCGGATGCGGCCCGGGGTGACGTCGATGATCCGGGCTTTGTTGTGGACCGAGTCGGTGATGACTCCTGCCTGGCTGCCCGTGAACGACTGGGCCTCGTGGCCCAGGTTCTTGATCGCCATCGCCAGCAGGGCCATGGAGATCCGCTCACCGGCGGTCAGCAGCATGTCGAGCTCACGCCCGGCAGGGATCGGGGAAACCTGCTCGGCGAGATCGATCAGCTCGTCCGTCGTGTCGCCCATCGCGGAAACGACGGCGACCACCTGGTTGCCGTTCTTCTTCGCTTCCACGATCCGCTTGGCGACACGCTTGATGCCCTCGGCATCGGCTACGGAGGAGCCTCCGTACTTCTGCACGACAAGGCCCACGTGCGCTCCTCGCTCATTCCGTCTCTTTCCGCATGTACGTATATGTACTGCGGTCGGCTCAGTCTAACGAGCGTCCGGATCTCGCCCCCGCGGTATCGCATGGTGAGACCTCCGGGCGTCCGCTCGTCCCGGCAGGCTCATGCCCAGGCTTTTCCCGGGCCACTCGGAAAGTGCGGTGAGTCACAGGTTCACAAGCGGGGGCCGCGGCCTCGGCTCAGCGCCTGCCGCGAATCGCCCGGACCACCTCCGCCACCGCGGTCAGGACGCCCGCCCGGTCCGCGGAGTCGGTCCCGTTCAGCGCGGACCGGGCGATCAGGACTGCCGCCACGGCGACGATCAGCAGGATGAGAACACCGCACAGGGCGGCAGCGAGAACCGGGTCCACTGCGATTCCTTCGGGAGGTCGGACGAGACGGTCGGGACGCCGCCGATGTTCCGTGCCGCAGGGCTGCCGGCGTGCCGGGCAATTCCCCGAACCACCGGACTCCGTGCAGGTCAGGTAGGTAGCGTGACTCTTTCCGAGTCGGCCGGGTCGGCCGACTCGTGGTGCGGGACGTACGGGGATCGGGAGCCATGACGGAACCGCTCGACTACTGGACGGCGCTGGCCCGGCTGGTGCGGCTGGCGGAGGAGCCCCAGGCGGCGGCCGTCCGCGCCGCGATGAAACGGGAGGCGGAACGCGACCAGCGGGTGCCGTCCGACAACACCGTCGCGGACTGGGTGGCGAGGCGGACCATCCCCCGGGCCGAGCCGGAGCTGAAGCTGTTCCTCACCGCTCTCCACCACCTCGCCCGGCAGCGACGACGCGATCCCGCCCCGGCCTTCCCGTCCTGGTCCCAGTGGCAGCGGATGGCGCGGGAAGCGCGCCGGGAACGCCGCACCGGGGCGAAGCCGCGCCCGGTGCGGGAGACGGCCGCGCCGCCGCCCGCGCCCCTCCGGCCGGACTGGGCCGAGGAGGCGGCGGGCGCGTCGGTCTGGGGTCTGGTGAAGCCGGGCGACGCGGAGCGGGCCGAGGCGCTGCGGTCCCAGACGCGTGCGTTCGCCGACCGGCTCGCCAGGGCCTACGAAGAGACCCGCGAGGCGCTCGGCGACGACCCGTGGCTCGACCGGAACCTGGGGCGGCGGATCTCCGGGCGTGGCAACAAGCTCGTCCACCACCTGTGGAGCCGTACGGACGGCTTCCTGGAGCCGGCCGAGGCGGCCGTCTCCGCGTTGCTGCCGTTTCTGTACCAGACCCACCGGGCCCGCACCGCCCTCGAACTGCGCCATGTGGAACCGACCGACCTGGGTCAGCAGGCGTCGCCCGGCGAACTGCGGCGCATGTACGAGGTGGTGCTGCGCGCGCACGAACGGCTCACTCGCCGCGCTGAGCTGGGCGGTTTGAAGGACCGCGCGGACGGGCGGACGGAGATCGGGTGGTGGCTGTTCCACCAGTGGGCGAAGCGGCAGCCGGGCCGGATCGGTGAGCTGTTGTCCGTACTGGACGGCCCCACCGGTCCTCTTGAGGAGCTGCGCGTCGTCCTCGATCCCGCCCTGGTGTCCCGTCTGCTGTCCTGCGCGCACACGGGACCGTTCGAACTCTTCGACCCCGCCCGCGCCGATCATCTGCGGGAGGACCCCTTCGACCTCGACTTCCGCGGGCGGGACTTCCAGTGCGTACGCGAGCGCCTGGTGGGGCCGCTGTTCGCCCTCGCGCACCGCATGGCGATCGAGGCCGCGGATCTGTCCTCGGTGATCGTCCGGCACGTCGGCATTCCCGACGCGCTGGACCTCGGCGCCTTCCTCGCCACCGCGGAGGCGGCGTCCTGGCAGTTCGCACGGGACGGTGTCGCCCTCAAGGCGTCCTGTTCCCACCCGGCGGCGGTGGCCGCGCTCACCGAGCACGTGCGGGGGCTCGAACCGTTGTTGCGTTCGGTACGGCACGCCGGCGCCGCGGACTTCGGTGAGCTGCCGGTCTACACCCGGGCCGACGACGTCCGCGAGGTGGACGCGACCGGACGCCCGGTCGCGGTCGGGGGCGTCATCCGCTTCCGGATCGACGAGGAACGCGTGCAGGAACTCCTCATGGGCGAGAACCTCTACCGCGACCGGTCGCTGGCCGTCCGCGAGCTGTACCAGAACGCGCTGGACGCCTGCCGCTACCGGCGGGCCCGGTCGCAGGCGGCGGACCCGCACAGCTCCTACCCGGGGCGGATCGAGTTCGTACAGGGGTGGGACGAGGAGGAGGGCAGGCACTACCTGGAGTGCCGGGACAACGGCGTCGGCATGGACGAGCTGACCCTGTCGGAGGTCTTCTCCCAGGCGGGCATCCGCTTCACGGATCTGCCCCGGTACCAGGAGGAACGGCAGGAGTGGCAGAGCCGTGGGGTCACCATGCACCCCAACAGCCGCTTCGGCATCGGGGTCCTCAGTTACTTCATGCTCGCCGACGAGATCCGGGTGACGACGTGCCACATGGACGCCGTGGCGGGGCGGCTGCGGGAGATCTCGGTGCTGATCACCGGACCCGGGCACTACTTCCGGGTACGGCCCACCGGTCGCCCGGGGACCATCGGGACGACCGTCCGGCTCTATCTGCGGGACGGGGACAAGGCGCCCTCCTGCGTCCGGGAACTGCGCAGGCTGCTCGGCTTCTCGGAGTTCACCACGACCGCGCGGCACCACACCCTCGAAGCGTCCTGGGACGCCGGCGAGCCCCGGCCCCGGGAGGCCCTGGGCATCCGCTCCGAGGGGTACCACGCACACGGCCGGTTCGTGCCCTGGTCCGCCGGCCGTGACAGAGCCGACGGCCATGTCGTCTGGTGCCGCCACGGAGGAGGGGTGCTTGTCGACGGCATCCACTGCGAGCCACGGGTACGGCAGGCGATCCTGAACAGGCTGGGGGGTACCGGCGCCCTGCGGGGCGTGATCGTGAATCTCACGGGAGCCACTCGGCCCCGGCGGCTGTCGGTGGACCGCGGTGAGATCCTCGACCCCGACGTGTGCGCGGACATCGAGCGCCTCGTCCAAGCCGCGCTGCCGGCCCTCCTGACCGCCGATCCCCCGCTCCTGAACCGCGCCTGGCTCACGGAGGTCGCGAATCACAGTCCTCGCCTCGCCGACCTGGTGACGGAGGCCGCCGGGGCCGGCGGCTACGCACTGGAGACGGAAGGGCGCACGGCGTCCGTGGCCGGCACGGGGTTCTTCCCCCCGGACCCGGACATCCTCAGCGGGCGGGACCTCCTGGAGGAGGGCGGGAGCATGAGGACGCGGCGAGGCCCGTACCTGGCCGCGGACGATGCCACCCGCCTCTGGCGACTGCTGGCTCACCGCCCGAGCCCCACCCTGACCGCCCTGACCGAACTCGTCCCGGAGCTGGACCGAGTGCGGCGGGTACTGCCCGCCCTTCCCTCCGACGCGCTGCTGCGCGCGACGAAGAGGACGGACGGACCCCCCGGGCCGTGGCCCCGTCACCATCAGGACAAGCTGCGGAACACCCCCGCGTTCGTCGCCCTCGTCGCGAGGACCCGGGGGCTCCGGTACCGGGATGCCATGGCCCGCATGACAGAGCTGCGGCTGCCGGTGCCACCTCGGCCCCAGGGCGATCCGGAGATCGACGAGACCGGCAGAGCACTGCTCAGCAGCGACCTGACCGGCATCGACTTCCGGGACAGCAGCCGCTCCCTCGCCACCCGCCGCACCGTGCCGCCCGGCCACCTCCTCAAGGCACAGCACGAGTTCGGCATCAGCCTGGGTGAGGCTGCGGCGCGGATGCGGACCTTCGGGTTCACCGTCCCGGATCTCGCTCCGTCGGCGGAGGACGCGGACGAACTCACCCTCCGCCTGCTGAGCGTCCACCTGGACGGCCGGAGTCCCTGGCTCGACGCCGGCACCCCGGTGCCGCCGCAGCACCTGATCGACGCGCACTCGCGCCTGGGCCTCGGCATCCGCACCGCCGCCGCCACGCTCCGCGCCTTCGGCTGCACGGTGAGGGGTGACGACCGCGTGGCGGAGCGCCCCGAGGAGACGCTTGCGCTCATCGGCCGCAGGACGGCGCTACGCCCCTCCGCCGCACGGCACACGTCCCGGCCCGTCCCCCCCGTCCACGTATTCGAGAAGGCCCTGGAGCTGAACCGCCCGCCGGGAAAGGTGGCCCAGGACCTGCGGGCCCTCGGGTTCGAGGTGTGGCTCTCCGCCGCCCAGGAAGGTCTGACCACGGACGTCCTCCGGGAGTACGAGGCGCACGGGTGGACCTGTGCCGACTGGGACCACGTCGGGCGGCGGGCCGTACCCCCGGGGCTGCTCCTTCGGACCGCGTCCCGTCAGGGCGTCGCGGTCCAGGAGGCGGCAACGCGGATCGGGGCGCTGGGCTTCACCGCTCCGCCCGTACCCCCTTCTCCCAAGACGGCGGACATCGTGCTGCTGAGCGAGGCCCTCAGCGGTGCCGCTCCGTGGCGGGAGGCGGGTGCGGTCGTCTCTCTCGCGGAGATCGTCGAGGCGTCCCTGCTGACCGGACTGGCACCCGCCGCGGTGGTGACGCGACTGCGTCTGTACGGCCTCGTACCCCCGGACACCCCCATGCCCCCGTCGGCCCGCCACAGCGACCTGCTCTTCCTGGGGGAGGCGCGCTACTCCCGGCTCGACGCAGGGCAGCCGGTACCGGTCGGCCTGGTCCTGCGCACCGCGCAGGCGCTCGCGGTCGCACCCGAGGAGATCGCCGGCCGGGTGGCGCGGTACGGCCTGGAGACGCGAGCCGTCAGATGGCCCGCGCTGACGGACGAGAACAGCCCGCTGAGCCGCTTGATGACCATGGAACTCGACCTCGACGGTGCCGGCCCGATCCCCCTGTACCAGGTCATCCACGCGTCAGAGAGTCTCTCGCTGCCCCTCGGTGAGGTCGCGGAGCTGGTGTCCCGCCTGGGCCTGACCGTCCAGGGGGGCGAGGTGAGCTCCGTGGACGCCGTGGACATTCGGCTGTGCGACGCCGCCGCCCCGCTCCGCGCTCGGTCCGGGCGGCTGCTCGCACTGGCCGAGCCCTTTCCGGACTTCGTCCGCCTGGTCCGCGTGTGGGGGGCCGCCGAGGGGCTCCTCGACCGGCTGCGGCACCTCGGTGTCGACCTCCGGCCCCTGCGCGACGCCGTACTGGCCGCCCTGTCCGACGTCCCCGGCCTCGTCCTGGAGCCCGGAGCGGAGCTTCCGGCTACTTGACCGGGCGCAGACCCAGCGGGGCCGCGATCTCCTCGACCATGACGCGGCCGGCCTCGGCCTCCAGGGCGTCGTCCTCCAGGTCCTGGTCGGTGTCGAGGCCGTCGAGTTCGGCCAGCGGCTGGTCGAGGCGGACGTGGGCGATGACCGACTGCAGGGCGCGCAGGGCCGCGGAGGCCGTGGAGCCCCAGTTGGAGAAGTAGGAGAACTGCCACCACCACAGGGCTTCCGTGGTGCGGCCGGCCCGGTAGTGCACCATGCCGTGGCGCAGGTCGCTGACGACGTCGGTCAGGTCGTCCGAGATGCGGGCCGCGACGGGCGCCTTACGGGGCTCGTACGGGTCGAAGACCTCGGAGTAGACGTCGATGGGGTCCAGGAGGCGGGCGAGGTTCTCGCGGAGTTGGTCCACGTCCAGCTCCGGGCCCGGGTCGGGCTCGTAGCGCTCGTCGGGGACGATGTCCTCGTGGGCGCCCAGCCGGCCGCCCGCCAGCAGGAGCTGGGAGACCTCCAGCAGGAGGAAGGGCACCACCGAGGCGGGTTCGTCGCCCTTGGCGACCTCCGTGATCGCGACCAGGAAGCTCTCGACCTGGTCGGCGATCTGGACGGCGAAGTCGTCGGGGTTCATGTCGGTCGCGTGCAGCGTGGCGTCAGACATCTAGGAGTCGTCTCCCCTCGAAGGCACGGCCGAGAGTCACCTCGTCCGCGTATTCCAGGTCGCCGCCCACCGGGAGGCCGCTGGCCAGGCGGGTGACCTTGAGGCCCATGGGCTTGATCATGCGGGCGAGGTACGTGGCCGTGGCCTCGCCCTCCAGATTCGGGTCCGTCGCCAGGATCAGCTCCGTGACCGTGCCGTCGGCCAGGCGGGCGAGCAGCTCGCGGATGCGCAGGTCGTCGGGTCCGACGCCGTCGATGGGGCTGATCGCGCCGCCGAGCACGTGGTACCGGCCGCGGAACTCCCGCGTGCGCTCGATGGCCACGACGTCCTTGGGTTCCTCCACCACGCAGATGACGGCGCGGTCGCGGCGGGTGTCGCGGCAGATGTTGCAGTGCTCCTCCTGCGCGATGTTGCCGCAGACCGCGCAGAAGCGGACCTTCGCCTTGACCTCCGTGAGGGCGTGGGCGAGGCGCCGTACGTCCGTGGGCTCCGCCTGGAGGATGTGGAAGGCGATCCGCTGCGCGCTCTTGGGACCGACGCCGGGGAGCCGCCCCAGTTCGTCGATGAGGTCCTGGACCACGCCTTCGTACAACGGACTGCCGTCCTTCCTGGGTTCGGTTTCGCAGGTTCCTTCGGTACGTACGGTAGAGGGGGGCGGGCCGTCTTAGAAAGGCAGGCCCGGGATGCCGGTGCCGCCGCCGCCGAGGCCCTGGGCCAGCGGCCCGAGCTTCTGCTGCTGGAGCGCCTGGGCGTTCTCGTTGGCGGCCTGGACGGCGGCGACGACCAGGTCGGCGAGGGTCTCGGTGTCCTCCGGGTCCACCGCCCGGGGGTCGATCACGAGGTTGCGCAGTTCGCCGGAGCCGGTGACGGTGGCCTTCACCAGGCCGCCGCCGGCCTGGCCGTCGACCTCCGTCCGCGCCAGTTCCTCCTGGGCCCTCGCCAGATCCTGCTGCATCTTCTGGGCCTGCTGGAGCAACTGCTGCATGTTGGGCTGGCCACCACCGGGGATCACGATCAGCTCCTGTCGCCGCGGGTTCCGCTAGGGGTTTCGCTGCGGGTTCCGTTATGGGTTTTTACCGTTCGGGACGAGCCTACGTGGTCCGGGCGGCCCTCGCTCCAGCACTCTTTCGAGTGAGACCGGGGTGATCCCTATACCTGATCAGCACCCTCTTCCGGGCGGAAAAGCGGCGGTATCCGGGCGTTCGCCACCCGTTGGGCGGTAGGAAGGACGCGGCGCGTCAGCCTCGGGTGTGACACGCGCGCGACGGAGTCGTCACGCACCGTGATCAGTTGGTCAGTCGATCGGTGGGGAGTGCCGGGTGGGTCAGCCGGAGATGCAGCCCGAGGTGCCGCCGCGGGACGGGCGGGACGGGCGGGGCGGCGAGGGGTCGGCCCGGTGGTGGCGGCCGGGGGTCGGGGCGCCGGGGGATCTGACGGGGCGGGCGTTCCCGCTCGGGGACTGGGGGCTGCCGGCCGAACGGCTGGACGAGCTGTACCGGTGGGTGGAGCGGGGCGCCCTGGAGACGGCGGACTGGTATCTCGCGGACCGGCTGTGGAAGCGGCGCGGGGCGCGGCTGCTGCGCAGCGGGGCGGTGGCGGGGGCGGTCACGGGGGCGGCGCTGCCGCTGCTGGACATGGCGGGCGTGGTGGGCGGGGGCGCGGCCTGGGGGTATCTGGCGCTGCTGCTGGGGGTGGCGTGTGTGGCCGGGGACCGCTACTTCGGCGTGACGTCGGGGTGGATGCGCGACGTGGCCACCGCGCAGGCGGTGCAGCGGCGGCTGCAGGCGCTGCAGTTCGACTGGGCGTCGGAGAGTGTGCGGGAGGTGCTGGGGCCCGCCGAGGGGACGGCCGGGGAGGCCGCCGAGCGGTGTCTGCTGGTGCTGCGGAGGTTCTCCGAGGAAGTGACGGAGCTGGTGCGGGCGGAGACGGCGGACTGGATGGTGGAGTTCCGTACGGGGCCGGCCCCGCTGGCGGTCCAGGCGGGCACGGGGGGTTCGGGGCGGACCGAGGGGGCGTTGGTGCAAGGGCGGTTCGGGGTACCGCCGGGGGCCTCGCGGCCGAACATGCCGCGCCAGCGGCCGCCGGAGGCGCGGTGACCTTCCGCGTCCCGGTGGGCCGGGGTGCTGCGGCTACCCGGCGTCCGCGCAGAGCTTCAGGCCCGCCGGGGTCCAGCAGGGGACGTGGCCGTGGGTGCGGACCACGTCCTGGCCGTTGCCCCGGGTGAGGTAGGTGAGGAAGCTGGAGGCCAGGGAGTCCGCCGGGGGGCGGCCGTAGGTGTAGGCGTACTCGATCTCGCGGTACGGGTAGGAGTTCGTGCCGCGCTCGATGGCGTCGACGGACGGGGGTTCGCCGTCCAGGCTGAGGCGGCGTACGCCGTCCGCGCGGCCGGCCAGGTTGAGTTCGCTGTAGCCGATCGCGCCGGGCAGGTCGGCGACGGTCCGGAGGACTTGTCCGGTGGAGTCGAGTTCGCAGCGGACGAAGGAGATCGCCGGGTCGTCCTTGCGGCGGCAGTCGAGGGAGGAGTTGGCGATCTCGCCCCGGCCCAGCACCCGGCGCTGGAAGACCTGCCGGGTGCCCGAGAAGGCGTCCCGGCTGACCAGCCGGACCTGGAGGTCGGGGCCGCCGACCTCCGCCCAGTTGGTGATCTGACCGTTGTAGAGGCGTCGTACGTCCGCCGTGGAGAGGTTGTCCGCGGGCAGCCGTACGCCGTCGTTGACCACCAGGGCGAAGACCGACACCGCCACCCGGTTCTCGCGCAGGGCGGACAGGCCGCCCGGCTTGGGGCCGTCGGAGAGCGCCACCAGCGGCGGCGAGCCGTTCTTCGCGTGCGCGCCGGCCTCCGCCAGG
Source organism: Streptomyces ziwulingensis (assembly GCF_039542605.1). NCBI lineage: Bacteria > Bacillati > Actinomycetota > Actinomycetes > Kitasatosporales > Streptomycetaceae > Streptomyces > Streptomyces ziwulingensis. The sequence continues at coordinate 349,959 of NZ_BAABIG010000022.1, read as the reverse complement.
TCCCGCACACCGGACGTGGAACCGCGGGTCTCCACCTCGATGCGGGCCTCTTCCCGCGCGCAGTCCCGCTCGTACTTGTCGGCGACCTCCTCCAGTACCGGTTCGAAGGCCGTGGAGCCGGTGAGGGTGAGGGTGCCGCCCTCGCAGCCGATGGGGGACGGGGTGTCGTCCTGGGCGACGACCAGCCCGGCCAGGACGACCACGCAGACCGTGAGCAGGACGGTGATGGCCCGGGCGGCGCGGCCGAACAGGGGCGGGGTGTCGTCCGGGGTGGCACTGCGGTTGGGGTGGACCTCGCCGTCCCGGAGGCCGCCGGTCAGCCGGATCGCCCGGCCCACCTCGCCGCCGGTGAGCAGGACGAGGAGTTTGAAGTTCTGGCCGTGGTTGAGCGGTACTCGGGGGATGTGCAGCGTGTTGCCCTCGTAACCGAAGCCGCGGGCGGCGGTGAAGTGGTCCATCAGGTGGTCGGTGTCCGCCGGCTGGGTGACCGAGACGCCCGCGATGGTGCGGTCGGCGAACACGGCGGTCAGTCCGTGCACCTCGGGGCCCGTGTAGTCGTCGCGGTCGATGCTCTGGGAGCCGTCGTTCTCGACCCGCAGCAGGACGAGGGTCGCGTCCGTCATCCCCGGCGTCTCCTCGAAGAGGCCGAGGCGGCGGTTGAGGCGGCCGGAACGGGCGTCGTCCCCGATCGGGTTGTCCATCTGCACCCGGTAGCCGATCCGCTTGCGGCGCGGTACCCGGCGTTCGACCCAGAGCATGAGGCCCGAGGCGATGATGCCGAGCACCGCCGTCGCCACGGCCACCGTGTTCTCCGCGCTCAGCCACTCCACTGTGGGCGCCCCCGCCGATGAGCGTTCGATCCGATCGTCCGATCGTCCGGACACCGTACGGCTGTGCGAGAGGGGGGCGGGTGGCGTGTCGCCGGATGTTCACGCGCGGCCACGGTTGTTCGCCCGGCGTTCAGCTCGGTCCCCGGGGCCACCCACCGGAGTCACTCCCGGGTGTAGGTGAGCTGCTCGCCATTGTCGGTGTTCACGCGCTCCAGCCTGCCGTCCGGCAGGAGGACGATCTGGGACGCGGCGCCCGGGGTGCAGGAGGCGCGGGGCTCGCCCACGGAGACGTCGGACGGGCCCATCCGCAGGGGGCCGGCGGCGCCGGGGTCGGCGGTCAGTTCGGCCTGGAAGACGCAGTGGTAACCGCTGCCGTCGGCGACCAGGGAGAGGACGGTGTCGCCGACCTCGCCCTGCCGCACGGTCAGCCGCCGGGTGTGCGAGCCGGCGGCGTTGTCGAGGGTGGCGGTCCAGGTGCCGAGGTACGCCGCGGGGATCGCGCCCTCGCCGGCCGCCGGGGTGGTCGTTCCGGCGTCGGTGGACGGTGTGGCTTGGCCGGACGTGGAGGTGGCGGTGGGGTCGCCGCTCGCCTGCCGGCCGCCGTCGCCGCCGTCTCGGTCGCCGTCCATCAGCGCGTAGACGGTGCCGCCGGCGGCGAGCGCGACGACCAGGGCGACGACGATCAGCAGCGCGGTGGAGGCGGTGGAACGGCCCGTACGGGACGGCTCCGGCGGTGCGCCGTAGAAGCGGCCGGGACCGGGACCGGAGCCAGGACCGGAGCCAGGGCCAGGGCCGAGGCCGGGAGTGGAGGCGCACGACGGGGGGCCGTAGGCGGCGGGGGGTGCCGGGGGCGGTCCCTGCCCGGCGACCACCGTGGGGAAGTGGTTCAGCGGGGTGCCGCCGCCGAAACCGGGTCCGGCCGATCCGGCCGATCCGGCCGATCCGGCCGGTCCGGCCGGGGGCGCGGGGGGCGCGGGGGGCGACGCGGCGGCGGGCGGGGCCGCGGGCACGGTGGTCGGGGCGCCTCCTGCCGGTGCCGTCGGGTGCTCGGGGTCCTCCGTGTCGAGCAGCCGCACCGCGTGCCGTCCGAGCTGGGCCACCAGAATCCCCGGCAGCCACGGTTCGCGGGAGCGGCCGTCGGCGACGGTGTCCTGCGCACCGGTGCGGGCCAGGACCGCGTCCAGGTCCGGGCGGGCGGCGGGGTTCTTGCGCAGGCAGTCGCGGACCAGGTCGGCGATGCCCTCGGGGACGCCGTCCAGGTCGGGTTCCTCCTGGGCGATGCGGAACATCAGGGCGTGCATTCCGCTGTCGGCCGTACCGAAGGGCAGCTTGCCGCTGGCGGCGTAGGCGAGCACCGAGCCGAGGCAGAAGACGTCGCAGGCGGGGGTGACCCGGTCGCCGCGAACCTGTTCCGGCGCCATGAAGCCGGGCGAGCCGATGAGCGCGCCGGTCCGGGTGAGAGCGCCGTCGGTCACCGTCCGCAGGGCCCGCGCGATCCCGAAGTCGATGACCCGGGGGCCGTCGATGGTGACCAGCACGTTGGACGGCTTGAGGTCGCGGTGCACGATCCCGGCGGCGTGGATGTCCCGCAGCGCGTGGGCCAGCCCGGCCGCGAGAATACGCACCGAGCGTTCGGGCAGCGCCCCGTGGTCGTGGCCGACGACCTGCTGGAGGCTGGGCCCGGCGACGTATCCGGTGGCGACCCACGGCACGGCGGCCTCGGTGTCGGCGTCCAGCACGGGCGCGGTCCAGTGGCCGCCGACCCGCCGGGCGGCCCGTACCTCCTGCCGGAACCGTTCCCGGAACTCCTCCCGCCGGGCCAGTTCCTCGCGCACCAGCTTCACGGCGACCGTGCGGCCCCGGTCCGACCGGGCCAGGTAGACGTGTCCCATGCCGCCGGCCCCGAGCCGCCCCAGCAGCCGGTAGACGCCGATGCGCCGCGGATCGCCCGCCGCGAGCTTCTCCATCGTCGCGCCGCCTTCCCCCCGAACGTGAGCAACAGGCCGAGAATAGTGCGGGGCCGTCGGCCGGTGGACCGTACGGCGTCTACGGTTCCGTAACAGGATCAGCGGTGGCGGCGACGGCGGGCGGAACGGGTTCGACACCCTGTCGTGGAAAGGGCTCGCCGCCCGACAGGACGCCGGTACCACTTCCGTATCGCGGAGCTTTACTCTCGGCCGCATGACCCCTCAGACCGACCTCCAGCCCGACCTCCAGCCCGAGCCCCAGCCCGACGCCCAGCCGGACCCCCGGCCGAACGCCCGGCCCGACGAGCGGGCCGGTGCCGCGGTGAAGGCCGCCGACCGGGCCCACGTGTTCCACTCCTGGTCGGCGCAGGAGCTGATCGACCCGCTCGCCGTGGCCGGCGCCGAGGGGTCGTACTTCTGGGACTACGACGGCCGGCGCTATCTCGACTTCACCAGCGGGCTCGTCTTCACCAACATCGGCTACCAGCACCCGAAGGTCGTCGCCGCGATCCAGGAGCAGGCGGCGCGGCTGACGACGTTCGCGCCCGCGTTCGCCCTGGAGGCGCGCTCGGAGGCGGCGCGGCTGATCGCCGAGCGGACCCCCGGCGACCTGGACAAGATCTTCTTCACCAACGCGGGCGCGGACGCCGTCGAGCACGCCCTGCGCATGGCGAGGCTGCACACCGGACGGCCCAAGGTGCTGTCGGCGTACCGCTCGTACCACGGCGGTACGCAGACGGCGATCAACGTCACCGGTGACCCGCGCCGCTGGGCCTCCGACACCGGCACGGCCGGTGTCGTCCACTTCTGGGCGCCCTTCCTCTACCGCTCCCGTTTCTACGCCGAGACCGAGGAACAGGAGTGCGCGCGGGCGCTGGAGCACCTGGAGACGACGCTCGTCTTCGAGGGACCGGGGACGGTCGCCGCGATCATCCTGGAGACGATCCCGGGGACGGCGGGCATCATGCCGCCGCCGGCCGGTTACCTCGCCGGGGTCCGCGAGATCTGCGACAAGTACGGGATCGTCCTCGTCCTCGACGAGGTGATGGCCGGGTTCGGCCGGACCGGCGAGTGGTTCGCGGCGGACCTGTACGACGTCGTCCCCGACCTGCTGACCTTCGCCAAGGGCGTGAACTCGGGTTACGTGCCGCTCGGCGGCGTCGCGATCTCCGGCGAGATCGCCGAGACCTTCGCGAAGCGGCCCTACCCGGGCGGGCTGACGTACTCCGGGCACCCGCTGGCCTGCGCCGCCGCCGTCGCCACCCTCGGGGTGATGGCCGAGGAGGGGGTGGTGGAGAACGCGGCCCGGCTCGGCGAGCATGTGGTCGGGCCGGCGCTGCGCGAGCTGGCCGGGCGCCACCCGAGCGTGGGCGAGGTGCGCGGCGTCGGCATGTTCTGGGCGCTGGAGCTGGTGCGGGACCGCGAGACGCGCGAGCCGCTGGTGCCGTACAACGCGACCGGTGAGGCCAACGCGCCGATGGCCGCGTTCGCCGCCGCCGCGAAGGCGCACGGGCTGTGGCCCTTCGTGAACATGAACCGCACCCATGTGGTCCCGCCGTGCAATGTGAGCGAGGCGGAGCTGAAGGAGGGGCTGGCGGCCCTGGACGCGGCACTGTCCGTCGCCGACGAGCACACGGGGTGACCCCTGCCCGCGAGCGGGCAGGCGCCGGGAGGTGAACGCGTAAGGTGGCGTGCTCGTAGACATGTACGCGCACGCCCCACATCCGCACACGCCCCACATCCGCACACGCCACACGCCCCGCATCCGCACACGCCACACTTCCGCGCACGCCGCACGCCACACGCCACGCGCACCCCGCCCCGCCCCGCCCCGCCCGACGTGACGAGGAGACGCCCGACCATGCCCGCCCCCAGCGGCACCGGTGCCGTGACGCGCAGCACCCTGCGGCGGCAGATCGCCGACGCGCTCCGCGACGAGGTACTGGCCGGGCGGCTCCAGCCGGGGCAGGAGTTCACGGTCAAGGAGATAGCCGAGCAGTACGGGGTCTCCGCGACGCCGGTCCGCGAGGCGCTCGTCGACCTGTCCGCGCAAGGGCTGCTCGACGCCGACCACCACCGCGGCTTCCGCGTCCACGAGTACTCGGTCGCCGACTTCCGGGGCATGGTCGAGGCCCGCCGCCTGGTCACCGACGGCATGTTCCACGCGATCGCCGCCTGCGGAGAGGGTGCCGCGCCCCTGGACGGCGCCCGGCGCACCGCCGCCCTCGCCGGGGTCCGGCGGCGCGGCGAGGAGGCGCAGCGCGCGGCCACCGCCGGCGACCTCACCGTGCTCATCGGGTACGACCTGCGGTTCTGGCGCGAACTGGGCACCCTGTTCGGCAACCCCTACCTCTCCGGTTTCCTGCACCGGCTGCGCGTCCAGGGCTGGGTCTGCACGGTGCAGTACCTGCGCCGCGCCGGTGACCTGCGCGGGGTCCTGTGGTCCGGGCACACCGAGCTGGTCGACGCCCTCGTCGCCCGCGACGCCGAGGCCGCCCGCTCGGTCCTCGCCGCGTACAACGCGCACTCCGTCGCCGTCATCGAACGGCTCGCCGGCGCGTAGGCGGCCCGGCTCCCGGCCCGCGGGCGGCGCGGCTCCCCGGCGCGCAGGGGGCGCACCGCGGGCCTGGATGACCGGTACCGCACGGGATCGCGGGCGCGCTGGTGGGTAGGGGATGGGCACGAAGTCCCCCGCGGGGGAAGCCGCCCTCGCGACGCACCGACTACCCTGCCCTGACCATCGTGCTGTGTGAGGAGCCCTCTTTTGGCCTGTGACCTGTGGCTGGTCCCGCTCGTCGACGTCTTGTGCCATACCCCGGACAACCCGTTCGCCGAGGAACTCGCGCAATACGACAAGGTGCTCGGCGCGGCCGGACTGCCGCCGGTGCCGGTGTACCAGTACATGCCGGGCCTGTCCGGCGAGGTCGCCCCGGTGGCCGGCTTCGACTACGACGCCCTGCACTTCCTGCGTCGGGCCTACCTGCTCCAGGTGTGCGGGCTGCCGGTGACGCCGGTGGACGAACTGGGCGGTGACTACGAGCAGTTGCTGGAGATGTTCGAGGCGACGGCCCAGCAGTCGCATCTGGTCTGGCACTACGACCACGCCGGTGCCTACGTCCCCGTCGACTTCCCGCACCCGCTCTCCGACGACGAACTCCTCGCCGGTGGCGGCCCGTTGGGCTCCGCGCACGGTCTGCTGCGGGAGCTGGAGACGGTCGCCCCGGCCCTCGGCATAGACCCGGCCAACCCCCCGGCCGCCCCGCAACCGCCGCCCGGCCCGACCGAGCTGGAGGAACCGGCCACCGCGCCGCCGTACGATCCCAGTCCCTTCGCGCGCGAGCGGCACGTCTGGCTGGGGCTGCACGCGGCGGCCACGCGGAGCCTGGCGCAGGGGTCGATGATCGTCTTCAGTTGACCTCGGCCTCGGCCCTGGCCTTGACCTTGGCTTTGCCTTGGTCTTGGCCTTGGCCTCGACCTTTGGCCTTGTGGTCCGATACGACACCGCGACCGCGGCCGACGCCCCTTGGCGGGGGCCGAACGGCAGCGGTCGCGGCGACTGGCCTACAGGAACGAGTTGATCTCGATCGTCTCGTCCCGGCCCGGGCCCACGCCGATCGCGGAGATCGGGGCGCCGGACATCTCCTCCAGCGCCTTGACGTAGTTCCGCGCGTTCTTCGGCAGGTCGGAGAAGGACTTCGCCTTGGTGATGTCCTCGGACCAGCCCGGCAGGGTCTCGTAGACCGGCGTCGCGTGGTGGAAGTCGGACTGCGAGTACGGCAGCTCCTCGACGCGCTTGCCGTCGATCTCGTACGCCACGCAGACCGGGATCTCCTCCCAGCCCGTGAGCACGTCGAGCTTGGTGAGGAAGAAGTCGGTCAGGCCGTTGACCCGGGTCGCGTAGCGGGCGATCACCGCGTCGAACCAGCCGCAGCGGCGGTCGCGGCCGGTGGTCACGCCCCGCTCGCCGCCGATGCGGCGCAGCGCCTCGCCGTCCTCGTCGAACAGCTCGGTCGGGAACGGGCCGGCGCCGACCCGGGTCGTGTACGCCTTGAGGATGCCGATGACCCGGCTGATCTTCGTCGGGCCCACGCCGGCGCCGGTGCAGGCGCCGCCCGCGGTCGGGTTGGACGAGGTGACGAAGGGGTACGTGCCGTGGTCGATGTCCAGGAGCGTGCCCTGGCCGCCCTCGAAGAGGACCACCTTGTCGTCGTCGAGCGCCTGGTTGAGGAGCAGGACGGTGTCGGCGACGTACGGGCGGAGCTTCTCCGCGTAGCCCAGCAGCTCCTCGACCACCTGCTCCACGGCGATGGCACGCCGGTTGTAGAGCTTGGTGAGCATCTGGTTCTTGGCGTCGAGCGCCGCCTCGACCTTCTGGGTGAGGATCGACTCGTCGTAGAGGTCCTGGACGCGGATACCGACGCGGTTGATCTTGTCCGCGTAGGTCGGGCCGATGCCGCGCCCGGTGGTGCCGATCTTGCGCTTGCCGAGGAAGCGCTCGGTCACCTTGTCGACGGTGACGTTGTACGGCGTGATGATGTGGGCGTTGCCGCTGATCAGGAGCTTGGACGTGTCGACGCCACGCTCGTTCAGCCCGCTCAGCTCGGAGAACAGGACCGACGGGTCGACGACGACTCCGTTGCCGATGACCGGCGTGCAGCCGGGGGAGAGAATCCCGGAAGGGAGCAGGTGGAGGGCGTACTTCTGATCGCCCACGACTACCGTGTGGCCGGCGTTGTTGCCGCCCTGGTAGCGCACCACATAGTCGACGGATCCGCCAAGCAGGTCCGTCGCCTTTCCCTTGCCTTCGTCACCCCACTGAGCACCGAGCAGCACAAGTGCGGGCACGCGCGTACACCCCTTCCGGGCGGGGCATGTCCAAGGTCGAGGGCGCACGCGGAGAATTGTTGTACCGCGTGCACCGCGGCCGTCGTTGGCCGCCACCGTCGGACCGGATGCCCCGGAATAGACGAAGCCCCTGGCGCAATAGCGCAAGGGGCTCTTGCACAAAGATGCTACCCGAGGAAGCGAGGCAGGGCCGAGGTGGCGACTTTCGCGACGTCCGATCAGCTCCTGGTGGTCATCGATCCGGTCGCCCGTCGCGCGGACGGCGAGTCCGTGCGGATCGCGAAGGACGTGCTCAGCGCGGGTGCCGCGCACACCAAGGTGTGCCTTCCTGAGGGGCCGGAGGAGTTCGCCCGGGTCCTCGGCCGACGGGGGTCGCGGCGGCCGGTGCTGATCGGTGACGACCGGGCGCTGCTGCGGGCGGTGTCCCTGCTGCACCGGCAGCGGGAGCTGACGGCGTGCGCGCTGTCGCTGGTACCGGTCGGTCCGGCGCTCGGGCTCGCCCGCGCGCTCGGCGTGCCGACGGGCGCGGTGGCCGCGGCGCGGGCGGTCCTCGACGGGGCGGAACGGCGGCTGGACCTGCTCGTGGACGACAGCGACGGGGTGGTGCTGGGGACGGTGGGCATTCCGCCGGTGCCGGCGCGGGGCGGCCACCGGACGGGCGGCGGCCCGGACGGCGGGGCGGACGGCGGGGCGGCCGGTCCGCACGGTCGCCCCTGGCTGCGGACGTGCCAGTCCCTGGTCCGCACGCTGGCGCCGGCCCGGCCGGCGCGGACCGCGCTGCCCCTCGGGGGCGGCCCGGCCAGGCTGCGGGTGGAGGTCGACGGGGTCGTCCTGGTCGACCTGGACCAGGAGGTCGAAGGGGTGTCGCTGACGCCGGGCGCGGCGGGGGTGGCCGAGGTGGAGGTACGGCCGCTGCCGGACCCGGCCGGGGTGCGGCGCGGGCCCCTGACGGCGGTGGGCCGCACGGTGACCGTCTCGGGCGCCCACTTCCGCTATCGCGCCGACGCGGTGGAGTCGGGTCCGGTACGGACCCGGACGTGGACGGTCCTGGAGTCGGCGTGGGGGCTGACGCTGCCGGCAAAGTAGAAGTAGGAGTAGGAGTAGGTGCGGTCCGGCCTCCGGGACGGGGCTCGTCCCGGCTCCCCGCTCAGCGTCCGCCGAATCTCTCCTCCCGGTGGACCTGCCAGCGTTCCATCATGGCCGTGATCTCACCGTCGAGGAATTCGAAGAACGCGAGGGTCTCGGCCATGCGGCGGCCCGCCGGGGAGTCGGCGCCGAGGCTGTCCACGCCCTCGCGAAGGGCCGCCTCCCAGCGCCTGATGACCGTCTCGCGGCTGGTGAGCGCCTTGTACCACTGGTCGCCGTGCACCCGGTACCGCTCGCGCCGTGAGCCGGGTTCCCGCTCGCGCGAGACCATGTGCTGCTGGGCGAGGTAGCGCACGGCCCCGGAGACGGCGGCCGGGCTGACCTGGAGCTGCTCGCCGAGTTCGGCGGAGGTCAGGGTGCCCGGGTCGGAGGAGAGCAGCGCGGCGAAGACCCGGGCCGGCATCCGCTGCATCCCGGCCTCGACGAGCTGCGCGGCGAAGCCCTCCACGAACCTCGACACGGCGACGGGGTCGCGGCGCCGGGGGCGGGCCGCATCCGGCGATTCCGCCGGTTCCGCCGGCCTCGCCGGCCCCGCCGCCCTCGCTGTCTCCTTCGGATCCGTCATCGGTCGATCATCTCTCACCGCCGGCCCGGCACAGTCCTGCCCGTCCTGCCCAATGCCCGTCCTGACGATATTGATTGTTTCGTATATTCACAAAGTTCTGAAGTAAGAGTACTTTCCTCGGCATGACGAAGGCAATCACCGTCTCCGGTCTCCACAAGTCGTTCGGACGCACGCACGCGCTCGACGGTCTTGATCTGGCGGTCGAGTCCGGCGAGGTGCATGGTTTCCTCGGCCCCAACGGCGCGGGCAAGTCCACCGCCATCCGGGTCCTGCTCGGCCTGTTACGGGCCGACTCCGGCGCCGCCCAGGTGCTCGGCCGCGACCCGTGGGCCGACGCGGTGGAGGTGCGCCGCAGGATCGCGTACGTCCCCGGCGACGTGACCCTGTGGCGCAACCTCTCCGGCGGGGAGGTCATCGACCTCCTCGGACGGCTGCGCGGCGGCCTGGACCGGCGCCGCCGGGCCGAGCTGACCGAGCGGTTCGAGCTGGACCCGACGAAGAAGGGACGGACGTACTCCAAGGGCAACCGGCAGAAGGTCGCGCTGGTCGCCGCGTTCGCCTCGGACGTGGACCTGCTGATCCTGGACGAGCCGACGAGCGGGCTCGATCCGCTGATGGAGGGCGTCTTCCAGCGGTGCGTGGCCGAGGAGCGCGAGCGCGGCCGGACCGTCCTGCTCTCCTCCCACATCCTCAGCGAGGCCGAGGAGCTGTGCGACCGGGTCAGCATCATCCGCAACGGGCGCACGGTGCAGAGCGGTTCCCTCGCCGACCTGCGCCATCTGACGCGGACGAGCGTCACGGCCGAGCTGGCCGGCGAGCCGAACGGGCTGTCGGAGCTGCCCGGCGTGCACGGCCTGGACGTACAGGGTCACCGGGTACGGCTCCAGGTCGACACCGGTCACCTCGACGCGGTGCTCCGCTCGCTCGGCGCGTCCGGCGTACGGTCGCTGACGTCGGCGCCACCGACGCTGGAGGAACTGTTCCTGCGCCACTACCGGACCGAGCGGGCGGGCACGGGCACGGACGAGGCGCCCGGCACGGACGCGATGCCCGGCACGGACGAGGCGCCCGGCACGGACGACGAGGCGGCCGCGCGATGACCGCCGCGAGCCTCGCGGTGCGGGGCGCGGGGGCCGGGCGGCACCTGGCCGGCACCGGTACGCTGCTGCGCCTCGCGCTGCGCCGCGACCGCGTCCTGATCCCGGTCTGGGTGGGCGTGAACGCCCTGCTGGTGCTCTCCATGCCGAGCACCCTGGAGAACCTGTACGGCACCGCCGCCGAACGCGCCGACCTGCTGCGCCAGGTGGGCGGCAACGCCTCGCTGCGGGCCATGATCGGCCCGGTGCTCGGCGACTCCCTCGGCGCCCTGACCGCGTGGCGCGCCGGAGTGTACGCGGGGGCGCTGGCCGCGGTGGCCGGCCTGCTCGTCGTCGTACGGCACACCCGGGACGAGGAGGAGAGCGGCCGTCAGGAGCTGGTCTCGGCCGGGGTGGTGGGCCGCCGGGCCCCGCTGACGGCGGCCCTGCTGACGGCGGCGGTGACCCAGGCCGTCACGGCGCTGCTGGTCGCCGGTGGCCTGGCCGGGCTGGGCACCGGCGGGGCAATGGCCCTCGGGCTCGGGATCGCGGGCGTCGGCATGGTCTTCGCGACCGCGGCGGCGATCGTCGCCCAGTTCACCGAGAGCGCGCGGCTGGCCCGCGGGGTGACGGCCGCGGTACTGGGCGCGGCCTTCGTCCTGCGCGCGGCGGGCGACTCGGCGGTGGACGACGGTACGTCGGTGCTGACCTGGCTGTCACCGCTCGGCTGGCTGGAGAACGTGCGGCCGTTCGCGACCGAACGGTGGTGGGTGCTGCTGCTGTTCGCCGGGGTGACGGTCGCACAGGGGGCGGTGGCGTACGCGCTCGCCGGACGGCGGGACGTCGGCATGAGCTTCCTGCCCGGCCGGCCGGGGCCCGCGGAGGGGCGGTTGGGTACGGCGGGGGCGCTGGCCTGGCGTCTGCAGCGGGGCGGTGTGCTCGGCTGGAGCACCGGTTTCCTGCTCGCCGGGGTGGTGTTCGGTGCGATGACCGAGGGCGCGGCGGACCTGGTCGGCGACAACGACGGTACGCGGGAGATCTTCCAGCGGCTGGGCGGCCGGTCCGGGCTGACCGACACCTTCCTCACGGCGATGGCGGGGATGCTCGGTCTGGTGGCCGCGCTGTTCGTCGTGGCGTCGGTACTGCGGCTGCACGGCGAGGAGACGTCGGGCCGGGCGGAACCGGTGCTGGCGGGCGCGGTGGGGTGGTGGCGGTGGGCGGGGGGACACCTGGCCGTGGCCTTCGGCGGCTCGCTACTGATCATGCTGCTCGGCGGGTTGGGCCTCGGCCTCGGGTACGGCGCGGACCACGGGCGGGTCCTCGCCTCCTGCCTGGTGCAGCTCCCGGCGGTCTGGGTGGTCGGCGGGGTGGCGGTACTGCTGTACGGGCTGGTGCCGCGCGCAGCCCCGGTGGCCTGGGCCGTGGCCGGGGCGGTCCTGCTGATCGGCTGGGTGGGCCCGGCGCTGGACGTGCCGCGCGCGGTGCTGGACCTCTCCCCCTTCGGCCACCTGCCGAAGATCCCGGGCGAGGAGATGAACTGGCCCCCCGTGCTGACGCTTACCGCAGTCGCCGCGGCGCTGGTGGCCGGGGGGCTGGCGGGACTGCGACGCCGGGACCTGACGACGTAGTGGCGGCTGTCCCTCCCCGTCGCCGCCACCCGCCGACGGTCAGTTCACCCCCGTCGCTCAGTCCACCCCGGACGCCGATACCTCCACCGGCAGCCCGGCCAGCCCCCTGATGACGAAGTTCGGCTTGCGTTCGGGGTCCGTCGTGGGGGTGAGCCGCGGGGCTCGTTCCAGCAGGGCCCGCATCGAGGCGGCCAGTTCGATGCGGGCGAGCGGGGCGCCGATGCAGTAGTGGAGGCCGGCGCTGAAGGAGATGTGCGGGTTGTCCGCGCGGGTCAGGTCCAGGCGGGCGGGGTCGGCGAAGACGGCCGGGTCGTGGTTGGCCGAGCCGAAGAGGAGGGCCACCTCCGCGCCCCGGGGCAGGACCGTGCCGTCGATCTCGGTCTCCTCCAGGACCCAGCGTTCGAAGAGCTGGAGCGGGGTGTCGTAGCGCATCAGCTCCTCCACGGCCGTCGGGACCAGGGAGTGGTCGGCGCGGAGGGCGGCGAGCTGGGCGGGGTTGCGGAACAGCGCCCACCAGCCGTTGACGGTGGCGTTCACCGTGGCCTCGTGACCGGCGTTGAGCAGCAGTACGCAGGTGGAGATCATCTCCTGCTCGGTGAGCCGGCCGTCGTCCCCGTCGTGCGCGGCGATCAGCCCGGAGACCAGATCCTCGCCGGGTTCCTCGCGGCGGGCGGCGATCAGGCCGCGCAGGTACTCCGTGAACTCGACCGACGCGCGGACCGCCCGCGCCGCGGTCTCCTCGGACGGGTTCAGCTCGTACATGCCGCAGATGTCGGCGGACCAGGGGCGCAGCGGTCCACGTTCGGACTCCGGGATGCCGAGCATCTCGGCGATCACCGCGACGGGGAGCGGTTCGGCGACATCGGTCAGCAGATCGCCGCCGCCGGCCGCGACCAGCCGGTCCACCAGGTCGCCGGCGAGCCCGCGCACGTACGGCGTCAGCCGCTCCACCGTGCGGGGGGTGAACGCCTTCGACACCAGGCGGCGGATGCGGGGGTGGTCCGGCGGTTCCAGGTCGAGCAGGCCGTGGTCGTTGAGGGTGTGGAACGGCTCGTGCTCCGGCGGCGGCGCGGTGCGGCCGAACTCCTCGTGGGAGAAGCGGTGGGTGTAGGTACGGCCCAGGCGCCGGTCGCGCAACAGCGCCGAGACGTCGGCGTGGTGCGGGACCAGCCACTGGCCGGTGGGCGCGAAGTAGTGCACCCGGCCCCGGGCGCGCAGTTCGGCGTAGGCCGGATACGGGTCGGCGAGGAAGGCGGAGTCCCAGGGATCGAACGCGAGGTCGGGTGCAGCCGTCATGGACGGACGATAAGGGTTCGCGACGAGGCCGACACGTTCTGGGACGGAGACGCCGCCGAGGGCACCGGAGTGTTCGGCAGCCTGAAGGTCGGCACCGCCTACACCGACGTGGACTGACCCCCGCCCCGGACAACGACAAAGGCAGCGGCAGCGGCAGCGGCAGCGGCAGCGGCAGCGGCAGCGGCAGCGGAAATGACAAAGGCAAGGAGACGTCTCGCTCTCCTTGCCACTCTCAACGTATAGCGCACCGGGGGGCTTGCCACAAGGCCCTGGTCACGGCGGAGAATCGGCGGCCGACGGCCACCGCGCCCAGCGGAGTACGGCCGGCTCGGAGGTGGCGCGATGGTTGAGCGGGTTGAGCGGGTTGCGCGGTACGTGTGGGATCTGCGGGAGATCGATGAGACGTGGGTCGCGGCGGTCGGCGGTAAGGGCGCGCACCTGGGCGGGCTGTCGCGGATCGACGGCATCCGCGTGCCGGAGGGCTTCTGTGTGACGACGGACGCCTTCCGCCTGGTCCTGGCGCAGGCACCCTCGGTCGGCGACCGGCTCGAACAGCTCGACCGGCTGTCGGGCGCGACCCCGGACGGCCGGGAGGCGGTCCGCGGGCTCAGCGCGGAGATCCGCCGGACCGTCGAAGGCATCGCCGTCCCCGGCGACCTCGCGGCGGAGATCACCCGGGCGCTCGCCGGGCTCGGCGAGGGGGCCGCCTGTGCCGTCCGGTCCAGCGCGACGGCGGAGGACCTGCCGACGGCCTCGTTCGCCGGCCAGCAGGACACGTACCTGAACGTCGTGGGGCCGACGGAGGTCCTCCGGCACCTCAGCCGGTGCTGGGCGTCCCTGTTCACCGAGCGGGCCGTGACCTACCGGCGGCAGCACGGCATCGATCACCGTACGGTCCACATGGCCGTGGTCGTGCAGCGGATGGTGTTCCCGCAGGCGTCCGGCGTCCTGTTCACGGCCGACCCTGTCACCGGCAACCGCACGGTGGCCACCGTGGACGCGGGTTTCGGCCTCGGCGAGGCCCTGGTCTCCGGCCTGGTGAACCCGGACGTCTTCAAGGTGCGGCACGGCGAGGTGGTCGCCAGGACCATCGCCGCCAAGGAGCGTGCCGTGCGGGCGCTGCCGGCCGGGGGCACGCGGGAGGTGGCGATCGACGCGGAGCGGCAGGGGCAGCCGGCGTTGACGGATGCGCAGGCCGTGCGGCTGGTGCGGCTCGGGCGGCGGATCGAAGCGCACTTCGGCCGCCCGCAGGACATCGAATGGTGCCTGGCCGACGACGACTTCCAGATCGTCCAGAGCCGCCCGATCACGACACTGTTCCCCGTCCCCGAGAGCGAGACCGAGACCGGGAGCGAGAGCGAGACCGACGGCCGGGAGAATCGCGTCTACGTCTCCGTCGGCCACCAGCAGATGATGACCGACGCCATGAGGCCCCTGGGGCTCTCCATGTGGCGGTTGACGGCCATGGTGCCGATGCACGAGGCCGGCGGGAGGCTGTTCGTCGACGTCACCCCGCGCCTGGCCGGGCCCGCGAGCCGCGCCGCGCTCCTGGACCTCATGGGGAAGGGCGACCCGCTGGTCAGGGACGCGCTGGAGACCGTACTCGACCGCGACGACTTCGCCCTGTCGCTCCCGGACGCGGCTCCGGGCGGACCACCGTCCGGACCCGCGCCCGCCCCGATCGAGAACGACCCGGCCCTCGTCACCGAGCTGATCGAGCGCAGCCGGGCCTCCGTGGCCGCCCTGGAGCGCGACCTCCGGACGAAGAGCGGACCCGCGCTGTTCGACTTCCTGCCGACGGCGTTCGAGGAGCACAAGCGGGTCCTCAGCGACCCGTTGAGCATCCAGGTGATCATGGCCGGGATGGAGGCCACGTGGTGGCTCAACGACAAGCTGGGGCAGTGGCTGGGCGAGAAGAACGCGGCTGACACGCTCACGCTCTCCGCCCCCGACAACATCACCTCGGAGATGGGACTGGCGCTGCTCGACGTCGCGGACGTGATCCGCCCGCATCCGGAAGTGGTCGCGTTCCTGCGGGGCGTGGGCGTGGGCGTGGGCGTCGAGAACGACGACTTCCTGGACGAGCTGGCGAAACTCCCGGGCGGGGCCGAAGCGCGCGACGCCGTCGAGACCTACCTCGACCGGTACGGCATGCGCTGCGTCGGCGAGATCGACATCACGAGGCCACGGTGGCGCGAACGTCCCGCCACGCTCGTACCCGTGATCCTCGACAACGTCCGGAACTTCGAGGCGGGCGCGGCCGGGCGCCGCTTCGAGGAGGGGCGGCGGAAGGCGCGGGAGAAGGAACGGGACGTGCTGTCCCGCCTGCGGTCCCTCCCGGACGGGGACCGGAAGGCCGACGAGACGAAGCGGATGATCGACCGGGTCAGGACGTTCATCGGCTACCGGGAGTACCCGAAGTACGGCATCGTCAGCCGCTACTTCCTCTACAAGCGGGCCCTGCTGGCGGAGGCCGACCGCCTCGTGCGGGCCGGCGTGCTGCCCGAGCGGGAGGACGTCTTCTACCTCACCTTCCAGGAACTCGACGCCGCCGTGCGCTCGCACAAGGTGGACGACCGGCTCATCCAGCGACGCAAGGACGCGTTCCGGTCGTACCAGGCGCTCACCGTGCCCCGGGTGCTCACCTCGGACGGCGAGGCCGTCACCGGGGCGTACCGGCGCGACGACGTACCGGCCGGCGCCCTGACCGGCCTGGCGGTCTCCGCCGGGACCGTCGAGGGAAGGGCCCGCGTCGTCCTCGACATGGCGGACGCCGACCTCGAAGCGGGCGACATCCTGGTCACCACCTTCACCGACCCGAGCTGGTCACCGCTGTTCGTCGGCATCGCGGGCCTGGTGACGGAGGTGGGCGGCCTGATGACCCATGGCGCGGTGATCGCCCGCGAGTACGGGCTGCCCGCCGTCGTGGGCGTGGACCGGGCCACCCGCCTGATCCGGGACGGCCAGCGGATCCGCGTCCACGGGAGGGACGGGTACGTCGAGATCCTGCCCGCGTGAGGGTCACGCCGGGAAGGAGAGGGGGCTCGGGTGGGGCTCTTGTCAGTGCGGGTGTCCGGTGGCCTGCTCGTGCGGGTCCTGGTCCCCGCTTGGCTCACCGGGTCCGAAGAATGGGTCCTGCATGGGCAGGAGGATCGTCACATCGCAGACCTCACAGACGCTACAGCCTCCACCAGACTCCGAAGGGCAACTCATGAGACCTCTCGTGTTGTGGATGGGTAAAGCCCCGTCCGGTGCCACGAGGAGAGCACACGAACGGGGCCCTCTTCCCTGCGCCGGTGCTCGTGATCACCGACAGCAGCGGGTCTACACGGCCCTTCCCCGGGCGACTGTCAGGGCAACGACAGTCACCCATGCGAGCCACCCGCAGAGGGCCGCCAAGTGGCTCAGACGACGCGCAGCGCGCTTGGGGGCGCCGTCCACTCCACACCCCCGCCCACAGGCCGGACGAACGCCATGGGTTCCGTTATGCGCTTTCCCTCGCGAGGCTGCGCCGGATCGGTCCAGCGACGGTCAACAGCCGTCAGCACGCCGACCCGTTCGCCATCCGTCACGCGCTGGCCGATGAGGCGGTGAGTCACCATCACGCACCCCCCTTCCCGGGGGACGTGAACAAGTGGGGCAGGCCGGGTTCCCTGACCGACTGGTCAGCTTCCGCCTGCGCGGCCACCATGGACGGGTCGATGTACTCCCAGTCGCACCTGCCAGGGTGACCACGGAAAATCGTGCACCCCGAGGCCATCGGGTTCTCTGCCCTGAGGCAGACCTCGCCATCCGCAAGCCATTGAGGGCCCGACTCGTCACGCCAGCAGAGGTAAACGTCAGTACAGGGTTCCGAACTTGCCCCGTTACGGAGGAACGCCGCGTGATGGTCGTGCGGTACGTCCTCCACCTCGCAGCGAAACAGGTACTCCCCCACGGATTCCGACACCCACTCGATGCTGTCGAACGCGGTGGGCATCAGCTCCGCCGTCGCCTGGACGTCGCTGTCGAGCAGGGTTCGTGCCTCGCAGCGGTACATCACGCGACTCCGAACGCGTCGCACATCCAGCACTGACCGGGCGGGCAGGGTCCGTGCGGTTCGGTGTCCTGAAGACGGAACACGATCCATCCGTTCTCCAGCACTCCGCCGCACAGTTCCCACCAGAGGCCGTCAGGGCCCGTCTGCGGCTCTACGGGAACGTCCTGGGGGCTCGGCTCCGGGCCCGATAAGGCGCTCTCATGGGCCGTCAGGTGCTTTGAGGGGTGGTTCATGTCCTGCGTCCTGCCCGCCGGCAGTCGGTGTGCTCGTGCATGTGGGTGTGCGTCGTTTGGGTCTTCCCCGTCATACCTACCGTCCCCTCACGTCGTCAGTTCGGCTGCTCACAGAAAGCAACCGCGTAACCCAGCGGACGGGTACCGTTGCAAGAGCGTCGGAACTTAAGAGCTTTGAGCGGCTTACAGATGCGGGGAGTTGATCATCGGTGACCGGTCCCAACGAAACGCTCGTCCGGCTGCACCAGCAAACCGGCTGGACCCTCAGGCAGTTTGCCCAAGAAGTCAACAAGCTGGGAACTGAACGGGGTACGCCCCTCAAGTACCGCGAACCATCCGTGCACCAGTGGCTCAAAGGGCACCTTCCCAAAGAGTCGGTCCGCCCGCTGATTTTGGAAGCGTTGGCCCGCAAGTTAGGCCGCCCGATCACGCACAGCGAGGCGGGTTTCCCGGCTCCTCCAGCCGACGACTCCAATGCGCTCCGCGGTACCGCGGAAGGATTGCTGGACCTGGGAAGACAGGATATGGATCCGACGCGCCGCAGCGTGCTCGGCGTCGGCCTGTTCTCTGTCGCCCTCACGGTGCCGAATTGGCCGGACGTCGTAGGCCGCATGGAAGCTGTTCAAAGCGGCGATACTCAGCGCATAGGAATGTCTGACGTTCAGACAGTCATCGCGATGACGGAACGCCTTTCAGAAATTGATGACCAGTTCGGCGGCCGAACAGCACGACCGATGGCCGCCGCATATCTCGTGAACACCATTGCTCCATATCTCCGCGCTGACGCGCCGGAAGACGTACGCAAAGCAATGATGGCAGCGGCATCAGATCTTTTATACCTCACGGGATACATGGCGGTGGATGAGGGCGTGCACGGGATGGCACAGCGCTATTACCTAAAGGCCCTCGAACTTGCCGGGGCAGCCGAGGATCACCTCACGTTCTGCACCACTCTCCGGGGGATGAGTGTTCAGGCCGTGGACCTCGGGCACGGGCCCGAAGCCCTGCGCCTTGCTGACGCAGCCGCCGCAGCCGCCCCGCAGGCCAGTCCCCGCATGCGTGCTTTCCTCGCCGGACAACAGGCGCACGCAGCCGCGAAGGAGGGAGACAGGCGAACGGCTCTACAGCGCATCAAGGAAGCCGAAACAGCAATGGAAAAAGCTGAATCCCAGTACAGGATTTTCGGATCCTACAACCCTTCTGCATTGGCTTACCATATTGGTCAGGTGCGTTACGAACTCGGGGATGTGACCGGCTCTATTGCTTCTCTGGGGGAGTCGGACCGGTTGCGCCCAAGCTTCTTCCGGAGAACGAGCATTCGATACCTGTCCATGCTTGCTGAACGTCAGTTGCAGGTGGGTCATTTGGAAGCAGCATGCGATACCTGGGGTCGAGTCCTGGAGATCTACCCTCTCGTTCAATCCGGGCAATGCGACCGAAACATCATCGACATGCATAGGCGAATCCGCCCCTTCCTGAAGAACGCCAAAGCGCGCGATCTCCACGAACGGGCACGGACAGTAACTCCCGCAAACTTGCTCCCGTGAATCTGAATGCTTCAACCCTGGCATAACCGGGATGTGTAACAACCCCCGTAACGCACCCGTCGCCAGAAGACCGTGAAGCGATAGGGAAATACGTCTGGTGCGAACTCGGCGCCGCTCAGCCCGGCGTCACCAGTCGCGCCTCGTAGGCGAAGACCGCCGCCTGAGTGCGGTCCCGCAGGCCGAGTTTGACCAGGACTCTGCTCACATGGGTCTTGATCGTGGACTCGGCGACCACCAGCCGCGAGGCGATCTCCGCGTTGGACAGGCCCTGCGCGATCAGGACCAGCACCTCCGTCTCCCGGTCGGTCAGGTCGCCGTAGGCCGCGTGTGCGGTGGGCATCAGGCGCGGGGTGTCGGAGAGCTTGGAGAACTCGGTGATCAGACGCCGGGTGACGGAGGGGGCGAGGAGGGCCTCGCCGGAGGCGACCACCCGGACGCCGTCCGCGAGTTGGCGTGCCGAGGCGTCTTTCAGGAGGAACCCGGAGGCTCCCGCGCGCAGCGCCTGGTACACGTACTCGTCGAGGTCGAACGTGGTGAGGACCAGCACCTTCGACGTGCTGTCCGCGGCGACGATCTCGCGGGTCGCCTCGATACCGTTCAGCTCCGGCATACGGATGTCCATCAGGACGACGTCGGGGACGAGTTCGCGGACCTTGTCGACCGCGTCCCGGCCGTTGACGGCCTCGCCGGCCACCTCGATGCCGGGCATCGCGTTCAGCAGTACCGAGAAGCCCTCGCGGACCATCATCTGGTCGTCGGCGATCAGCACCCGGATCGTACGGCTGGTCATGCGTCCCCTTCGCGCACGGCGGCGACCGGCAGGAACACCGCCACCTCGTAGCCGCCGTCCGCCGTCGCACCGGCCGTCATCTCACCGTCGAGCATGCTCACCCGTTCCCGCATGCCGGTGACTCCGTGCCCGGCACCGGGTGAGGGCTTGATCAGGGCGGCGGCGGGCGGGGCGGCGTTGACGATCCGCAGGCCGAGGCCGCCCAGGACGTAGGAGACCTCGACGCGGGCGCTCGCGCCGGGCGCGTGCCGCAGCGTGTTGCTCAGCGCCTCCTGCACGATCCGGTACGCCGACAGCTCGACGCCGGGCGGCAGCTCACGGACCGCGCCGGTCACCGCCTTGTCCACCGCGAGCCCCGCCTCCCGCACGTTGGCGAGCAGGGCGTCCAGGTCGGCGAGGGTGGGCTGCGGGGCGTCGGGAGCCTCGTAGTCCTCGGCGCGCACGACGCCCAGGACGCGCCGCAGCTCGGTCAGGGCGGCCACCGCGTTCTCCCGGATGGTGGCGAAGGCCCGCTCCAGTTCCTCCGGCGGGTTCTGCACCCGGTAGGGCGCCGCCTCGGCCTGGATGGCGACCACCGACATGTGGTGGGCGACCACGTCGTGCAGCTCACGGGCGATGGTGGTGCGCTCCTCCAGCAGGGTGCGGCGGGACCGCTCGTGCGCGGTGACCGTCCGCTGTGCGGTGACCTCCTGCACCGCCTCGCGCCGGACGTGCCGGACGGCGACCGTCAGGAGGGCCAGCGCGGAGACGATCAGCATGGGGGCGGTGTTGGAGAAGTAGTAGTCCGCGCCGAGGAACGTGTCGGCGCCGAGGCTGTAGACGGCGGTGAGCGCCCACATCCAGGCCGCCGTCCGGGGCCGGGTGCGCAGTGCCACCACCGTCAGCACGATCAGATGGCAGGCGAAGCTCCCGGGAGACCAGGGCCACTCCTCCCCCTGTTCGGCGAACAGCACGGTGACCGGCGCCGCCGCCAGCGACACCCAGAACGCGCCGACCGGCCGCACCAGGGTCAGCAGGACGGGGACCAGGGCGAGCAAGGCGTACAGCAGCTCCACGACGCCGCCGGCGCCGATCGTCCCGCCGAAGGCGATGAGCATGGCGATCAGTCCGGCCGCCGCCACCGCGGCGTGCGGGGCGTGGGCCGCCAACTCCCGCGTGCGGCCGGACAGCCGCCGGGTGAGGCGGCCGTCGGTCCGCATGGGAGGCAGCGGGCGGTACGCGAAAGCGTCGTGGCACAGGTCCTGCCGCAGCCCGCGCAGGGCGTCCGCGGCCACCCGGAACTCCGGGCTGCGCGGTCCCTCCCCACGTTTCGGCGGAGTGGACGGTATCTGGGTCGTCTCGGTCACGTACCCAAACGTAGGGGCGCGCGGGCGGCGGCGTCGTCCGCTGCGAGAGGGGTCCTCAGGGGTCCCTCTCAAGTACTACGCACGGGGGCACCAGGAAAACGGGTCACCACGCGAGTTGGGCGATCTCCTCCGCCACCACCGCGCAGGCGTCCGCCGCCGGGTCGATCAGCGGGAAGTGGCCGACGTCCTCCAGCAGCGTCACCCCCACCACCTCCCCCGCCCTGGCCGCCGCGTCCGCGTACGAGTCGGCGACCGCCTGCGGCACGTCCGTGTCGGTCCGGCCCTGGACGAGGGTGGTGGCGATGCCGGTCGGCAGCAGCAGCGCCGGATCGGCGTACGGCCGACGCGCTACGAAGTCGTCGGCGCCGCCTAGGAGTTGGCGCGCGGCGTCCCCGCACACCTCCAGCTTGCCGGCGACCTCGAAGTCGGCGATCGGGGCGAGGGCGACCACCCCGCGCAGGGGCGGGGCGTGCTCGGTGCGCCAGGGGGCGTCGGCGGGCAGCACATGACGGGCCGCGGCCCACAGGGCGAGATGGCCGCCCGCCGAGTGACCGGTGAGGACGGTCCGGCGCGGGTCGGCGCCCGGCAGGTGCGCGCGGACCAGCGCGGGCAGGGCGTCGAGGGCGGCGGCCACGTCGTCGAAGGTGTCCGGCCAGCGCCCGGCCACCGGCGCGCCGCCCGCCTCGCCGCCGCCCCTGCGGTACTCCACGCTCGCCACCGCGAACCCCCGGCCGGCCAGGAAACCGGCGAACGGGCTGAGGTGGCGGCGGTCGTACGGGGCACGCCAGGCACCGCCGTGCAGGGCGACGACGACGGGCGCCGGTCCGCCGGGGCCGGCCGAGGTACGCGGGAGGTAGAAGTCGATCACCTGGTCGGCGTGGTCGCCGTAAGCGGCGGAGGCGTCGGGGGCGACCGGGGGGTGCGCCAGGAGCGACCTCTCCTCGGCGGCGTTCCGCGCGACGGCGTTCCCCGTTTCTGCGGCAGCGTCCGGCATGCTCCAACCTTCCTGCGACGAAACGGCGTTGACCCACCAGGAGAAAGGAATCGGCCGTTGGCGGGACGTTATCAGGCCCGTGACGTGCGCGAACACGGGGTTGTCACGCTGGGTGAGGGCAACCGGTACGGCAGGGGATGGGGGTGGACGGCGGTGAACGGCGGTGAACGGCGACTGACGGCGGCTGACGGCGATTGACCTGGTGATCCCGGTGATCCCGGTGATCCCGGTGATCCTGGTGATCCCGGTGATCCCGGTGTCACTCCCGGAACACCGGGGGCCCGGACGGCTCCCACCAAGCGGTGAGCCCCCACACCCCGAGCGCGAGGGCGGCCACCGCCCCCAGCACCGCCGCCCACGGCCGGCCCACCACCGTCAGCCCGGCCCGCCAGGCGACGACCGGCAGCAGTGCGCCGCCGAGGGCGATGAGCGGAAAGTCGAGATAGAGCACGCTGAGGTCGCGGTGCTGCCCCTCGAAGCCGCCGGTCACGTTGACCCGGGCGAGCGGGGCCCAGGCCAGCACGGCGATCACGGCCCCGGCACCCGCCAGCAGACAGCCGGCACCGCTACCGGCACCGGCACCGGCACCGGCCTGAGTCCGTCTCTTCACACCCGCCTCGACGTGCGGACTCCCCCGCACGGTTCCCGGCCCCTCTCAGAGCACCTCCGCCAGCACCCGTGCCGCCCGCTCCACGTCCGCGAAGGAGACGTACAGCGGGGTGAAACCGAAGCGCAGGAGGTCCGGGGGGCGGAAGTCGCCGACGACCCCGCGCCCGATCAGCCGCTCCATCACGGCGCCGGCGTCCGCGCAGCGCAGGGCGACCTGGCTGCCCCGCTCGGCGTGCGCGACCGGCGTCACCGACTCCACCCGGCCCGCGGGCACGTACTCCCCGACGCACCGCAGGAAGAAGTCGGTCAGCGCCAGCGACTTGGCCCGCACCGCCTCGACCGTCACGCCGTCCCACACGTCGAGGGCGGCTTCCAGGGCGAGCAGGGACAGGATGTCCGGCGTGCCGACCCGGCCGCGCGGGGCGCCCGGGGCCGGTGCGTACGCGGACCGCATACCGAACGGCTCGACGTGCGAGTTCCAGCCGGGCAGCGGCGAGTCGAAACGGTCCTGGAGGCCGTGGCGGACGTACAGGTAGGCGGGTGAACCGGGGCCGCCGTTCAGGTACTTGTAGGTGCAGCCGACCGCGAGGTCCACGCCGTGCGCGTCGAGCCCGACGGGCAGCGCGCCCGCGCTGTGGCAGAGGTCCCACACCGTGTACGCCCCCGCCGCGTGCACGGCGGCCGTGAGCGCGGGCAGGTCGTGGAGCCGGCCGGTGCGGTAGTCGACGTGGTTGAGCAGCACGGCGGCGGTGCGCGGGCCGAGCGCCGCCGGGACGTCTGCGGGCGCCACCGGCCGCAGCGTCCGGCCGGTCATCCGGGCCGCCGAGGCGGCGATGTACCCGTCGGTGGGGAAGGTGGTCGCGTCGACGAGGATCTCGTCCCGGTCCTCCCCCGCCATCCGCACCGCCGCCACGACGGCCTTGAAGACGTTGACGCTGGTGGAGTCGCCGACCACGACCTGCCCCGGCGCGGCCCCGACCAGCGGCGCGATCCGGTCGCCGATCCGCTCCGGCGCCGTCCACCAGTCGCTCTCGTCCCAGGACCGGATGCGCAGCTCGCCCCACTGCCGCCGTACGACGTCCTCGACCCGGCCGGGGACGTGCGCGGGCAGCGCGCCCAGCGAGTTCCCGTCCAGATACACCCCGTCGTCGAGGACGAACCGGCCGCGCACCGCGGCCAGTTCGTCACTCGCGTCCCACTCCGCCGCGCTGCTCGTCAGCTCAGACATACGACCGCGCCGTCCACAGCTCGGGGAACACGTTCTTCCGGGCCCGCTTCTCCAGCCAGGCCACCCCGGCGGAGCCGCCGGTGCCGGTCTTGGCGCCCATCGCGCGGCGGGTGGCGACCAGGTGGTCGTTGCGCCAGCGCCACACCAGCTCGGCGACGTCGCTCAGCGCCTCGCCGAGCCGCGCCAGCTCGCCGTTCTGGTCGCCCGAGTAGACGGCCGTCCAGGCCGCCTCCACCTCGGGCGCCGCCTCGTACGCCCGGGAGAGGTCACGGCCGAGCACGGCGTCCGGGATGTCGTACCCGCGCCGCGCCAGCAGCCGTACCGCCTCGTCGTACAGGCTCGGCTCGTGCAGCGCCTTCTCCAGCTCGGCGTGGGCGCGCGGCGACCCGCGGTGCGGGACCAGCATGGACGCGGACTTGTCGCCGAGCAGGAACTCCAGGCGCCGGTACATCGCGGACTGGAAGCCGGAGCCCTCGCCGAGGGAGTCCCGGTAGGAGTTGAACTGGGCCGGCGTGAGCCCGCCGAGCGGCTTCCAGGAGGCGTTGAGCGCCTCCAGCTCCCGCACCGACCGCTTCAGCGCGTCCTTGGCCACCTCGGTCCGGTCCTCGCGCAGCGCGCGGGCCGCGGTCTCCCACTCGTGGACGATGACGGTGAACCACAACTCCATGACCTGCGTCGTCACCAGGAACACCATCTCCCCGGGGTCGTCGGAGAGGAGGTGCTGAAGGTGGGTGAGCACGTCCGCCTTGACATAGTCCTCGTACGGCGTGCTGCCCTCGAAGTCGAGATTCGGGTCGGCATCCACCACGGGACGCGGGTCCGGGTTCGAGTTCGGGTCCGGGTTCGGGTTCGGGGCGTCGTGGGACATCGCTGTCTCCTGAGGGCACTACGGGTAGCGGTCCGCCCTGCCGTTACCGGCACGGGGCCCCGGTCCCCGACGGCATCCTCCGCAATCATCCCAGGTGACCGCAAGGCCCGCCCGTGCGGACGGGCCCCAAGGGGTCACGCGCGGGGTCAGCCGAGTACGTCGGCCGCCTCCGGCGAGGAGTCGCGCAGGAACTGGCTGCAGCGCTCGTACTCCTCCTTCTCGCCGATCGCCTGGGCGGCGCGGGCGAGGGCGTGCAGGGCGCGCAGGAAGCCGCGGTTCGGCTCGTGCTCCCAGGGCACCGGGCCGTGGCCCTTCCAGCCGCCCCGGCGCAGGGCGTCCAGGCCGCGGTGGTAGCCGGTACGGGCGTAGGCGTACGACTCGACCACACCGCCCCGGTCGAAGGCGTCGTCGGCGAGCTGGGCCCACGCGAGCGAGGACGTCGGGTACCGGGCCGCGACATCGGTGGGGGAGGCACCGCCCGCGAGCAGCTCACGCGGCCCGGGGTCGTCGGGAAGGAGGGTCGGAGGAGGTCCTCCGAGCAGGTTCTCGTGAATGGCCATGCACCCAGTCTGCTGCATGCCGGGGGCCCGGCACCGCGAGGGTGCCGGACCCGTCGTTCACTTGATCCGGGTGCCCGCCGAGCGGAGGTTGCCGCAGGCCTCGACGACGCGCGCGGCCATGCCGGCCTCGGCCAGCTTGCCCCAGGTGCGCGGGTCGTAGGTCTTCTTGTTGCCGACCTCGCCGTCGACCTTCAGGACGCCGTCGTAGTGGGCGAACATGTGGCCGGCCACCGGACGCGTGAACGCGTACTGGGTGTCGGTGTCCAGGTTCATCTTGATCACGCCGTTCTCCAGCGCGGTGGCGATCTCCGCCGCGGAGGAACCGGAACCGCCGTGGAAGACGAAGTCGAACGGCTTGGCGCCGGCCGGCTGCCCGTACTTCGCGGCGATGCCCTCGTTCAGCTCCTTGAGCAGCTCGGGACGGAGCACGACGTTGCCCGGCTTGTACACGCCGTGCACGTTGCCGAACGAGGCGGCGAGCAGGTAGCGGCCCTTCTCGCCCAGGCCCAGGGCCTCGACCGTACGGACCGCGTCGTCGACGGTCGTGTACAGCGAGTCGTTGATCTCGTGGGTGACGCCGTCCTCCTCGCCGCCGGTCGGGGTGATCTCGACCTCAAGGATGATCTTGGCGGCGCGGGCGCGCTCCAGCAGCTCGGTGGCGATGGCGAGGTTGTCGGCCAGCGTCTCCGCCGAGCCGTCCCACATGTGGGACTGGAAGAGCGGGTTGCGGCCGGCCTTGACGCGCTCCTCGGAGACCGCGATCAGCGGACGCACGTACCCGTCGAGCTTGTCCTTCGGGCAGTGGTCGGTGTGCAGGGCGATCGTCACGTCGTACTTCGCGGCGACGATGTGCGCGAACTCGGCGAGGGCGACGGCGCCGGTCACCATGTCCTTGCTGTGCTGGCCGCCCAGGAACTCGGCGCCGCCGGTGGAGATCTGGACGATGCCGTCGCTCTCCGCCTCC
Source organism: Streptomyces ziwulingensis (assembly GCF_039542605.1). Taxonomy (NCBI): domain Bacteria; kingdom Bacillati; phylum Actinomycetota; class Actinomycetes; order Kitasatosporales; family Streptomycetaceae; genus Streptomyces; species Streptomyces ziwulingensis. Next base: position 323,428 of record NZ_BAABIG010000022.1, on the reverse strand, counting down.
GCGAAACCACGCAGGGCCGCGTGCAGCGTCTGGGAAGAGGTCACGTTGATGGCCGGGTAGGCGAACTTTCCTGCCTTCGCCCGGTCCAGCATCTCGTTGTAGACCTCGGGAGTTGCGATGGGCATGTCCGCTCCTTGTTGTGCGGGTGGGCGTGGTGCGTGCTTACGGCCCTGACCTAGACCTTGCGGGCGACGTCATCGTCGGCCCCATCTTTCCAGACCCGGGGGCCGGGTGAAATGCGCCGAGTGGGCTCGGAACGGATCAGGGGCGGAGGGCCGGGCGGAGGGCCGGGCAGGGGGGCCGGGCGGGGGGTCAGTCCAGGCCCAGTTCGTCCTTGCCGAAGGCGAAGCGGTACGGGACGCCCGCGGCGTCCTGGATCTTCTCGGCGGCGCCGGTCGCCCGGTCGACGATGGTGGCGACGGCGACGACCTCGGCACCGGCCTCGCGGACGGCCTCCACCGCGGTGAGCGGGGAACCACCGGTGGTGGAGGTGTCCTCGACGACCAGGACGCGGCGGCCCGCGATGTCCGGGCCCTCGACGCGGCGCTGCAGGCCGTGCGCCTTCGCCGCCTTCCGTACGACGAAGGCGTCCAGCCGCCTGCCGCGCGCGGCGGCGGCGTGCAGCATGCTCGCGGCGACCGGGTCGGCGCCCATGGTCAGGCCGCCGACCGCGTCGAAGTCGAGGTCCTCGGTCAGGTCCAGGAGCACCTGCCCGACCAGCGGCGCGGCCTCACCGTCGAGGGTGACGCGGCGCAGGTCGACGTAGTAGTCGGCCTCCAGACCCGAGGAGAGGGTCACCTTGCCGTGCACCACGGCCTTGTCCTTGATCTGCTGCAGCAACACGCCACGTACATCACTCATGCCGGCCAGCTTAGAGGCGGCGCCAGCGCCACGTCGTGGTGGCCTCCAACGGCTCCAGGGGCGTGACCAGGCGCGGGGCGGTGTTGAGCCCGTTGGGCGGCCCGGTCTGCGGCTCCACGCACACGGCGGCCTCCTGCTCGTCGTAGACCACGGCCCACGGCTCGGGGCTGGTCACGTTCAGCTCCAGCGTGCCGGGCCAGGTGAGGGTGACGTCGACACCGTCGGGCATGCCGAAGCAGTCGTCCCAGGGGCCGGGGCGGGGGGCGGTGCGGTTGCCGGTGGGCAGGTGGTCCGCGCCGCGCTCCTCCTGCCAGGCGGCGTCGAAGGCGATCTGCACGCCGGTGCCGTCCAGCTCCCGCTGGAACCAGGGGTGCCAGCCGAGCTGCGCCGGGAAGGACGAGTCGTACGTCTCCACGGCCAGGGTGAGCGTCAGCGCGTCCGGCGCGAGGGCGAACACCTGGGTGACCCGGCCCGGGTAGGGCCAGGGATCGGTGAGGTCGTACGTGAGGACGGCCTCGTCGGGCGCGGTGCGGGCGGTGGCCCAGGCGCCGTCGCGGGCGAAGCCGTGGATGGCGTGCGGCGGGGAGTTCAGCGGCATCTGGTGGACGGTGGCCCCGTCGTGGAAGCGGCCGTCGCGGATGCGGCCGCACCAGGGGACCATCGGGAAGCAGCCGTAGCGGTCGCCCTGGCGGAGCAGTTCGACGCCGCCGAGGCGCAGCGAGCCGAGCCGGCCGCCATTGTCCGGCAGTACGGTCGCCTCCGCGTCGCCCGCGGTCAGAGTGATCTTCTTGGTACTCACGCCCCGACCCTACTGGGGTGAGGGCCGCCGATATGGCCCGTCCGGGTCAACGGCGTCGGCGCAGCGCGCGGCCCACGACGATCGCCGACGCGAGGACCACCGCGGCGGCGGGCGCGGCCCAGCGCAGGGAGGTGACGGAGGCGGAGTCCTCCGGGACCGGGACGGGTGCGTACCGTCCACGCGGCGGGGCGTGGTCGACCTCCTCGGCGCTGCGCCCGATCATCGTCCGCCGGGCATGAGCCGCCTCGGCCGGCGGCACCACCGCCCCGTCGTCCTCCGGCTCCCTGCCGAGGGCGGACGGGGGGACGTCGGCGTCGAAGACGGAGGAGGGGGGATCGGGGAGGGCCGGCGGCTCGGCATCCGTACCCGTGCCCGTACCCGCAGCCTCCTCCGTTTCCGTACCCGCCGCCGTGTCCGCGGCCCCCGTTTCCGTACCCGCCGCCGTGTCCGCGGCCTCCGCCTCCGTGGCCGATCCCTGACCTGCCGTTTCGGCGAGGCGTTCCGCGAAGCGGGTGAGCAGGCGGGTCGCGGAGGCGGCGACGGCGTCCGCGGGGAGTTCGGTGAGACGTCCGTCCGCCGTGGCCGTGCCGGTGAACGCCAGTGTGCAGCCGCCGTCGCTCTCCCGGACCCGCAGGGCCAGCGCCAGCGCCACCGTGCCGGTGCCCCGCGTCTCCGTGGCGTCGCCCTCCAGGACGTAGCCGCCGTCGCCCCCGGCGGACAGCCGCACCGCGCCGCGGTAGGTGACCGAGTGGCTGCCGACGCGGACCTTCAGCCGGCCCGCGATCGGCTCGGCGCCGGCGTCCTGCTGGAGCCCGGGCACCGCGCCGGCGACCCGGGCGGGGTCCGCCAGCGCCTCCCTGAGCCGCTCGGCCGGAACCGGAACGAACACCTCATGCTCCATGTCTGCGGAGCCTACCCAGCGGACGGCCGGAGCACCCCCTGTCCGAGCGAAGTAACGCTTCCCCCCTGGTGCCAGGCGGGTGAACGCCTCAGTAGCGGGGGTGCACGAGGGTCGAGGGCGGCAGATCCCGTACCCGGGTGGCGGCCGCGTCCCGGACGGCGCGGTCGAGCGTGTCGGGGGTGAGCGTGCCCGGCCGCGGCCCGGCCGGGTCCAGGCGCGGGACCGGCGGCGTACGGGCGGCGAGGACGAAGCCCCAGTCGGCGGGCGCGTGCCCCGCGGCCGTGCCCGCGTCGGTGCCGGTGCCGGTGCCGGTGTCGGCGTGGGTGCCGGGCGCGGTGCCGGGGCCGCGCACGCGGTACGCGGCGGTGCGCAGGCCGGCCGCGCGCAGCGTCGACTCCACCGTCCAGAACCGGGAGGGGCGCGCGGAGGTCGGCCCGGCGTGCACCACCAGCCGTCCGCCGGGCGCGAGCACCCGCCGGGCGAGACCGTAGAACTCCTGCGAGTACAGCTTCGTACTGGCCGTCAGGCGAGGATCGGGCAGGTCGGAGATGACCACGTCGTACTCGGCGACGGGCGCCAGGCGCAGCCGTCCGAAAGCGTCGTCGGTGCGCACGCGCAGCCGGGGATCGGCGTAGGCGTGCTCGTTGAGCGCGGACAGGCCGGGGTCCCGGCGCCCCAGGGTGACCAGGCGCGGGTCCAGTTCGACGAGGTCGACGCGGCGCACGCCCGGGTGGCGCAGCACCTCCCGGGCGGCGAGTCCGTCACCGCCGCCGAGAATGAGCACGCGGGCGTGGGTTCCCGCCATGGCGGGGTGGACGAGGGTCTCGTGGTAGCGGCGCTCGTCGCTCCCGGCGACCCGCAGCCGGCCGTCCAGGTACAGGTCGAGGGGCCGGCCGCCGGTGCCGCCGACGAGGACCACCTCCTGTACGGCGGTCTGCTCGGCCACCCGGACGTCGGGGCCGTACACGGCGTGCCGGGCGGCCCGTTCGAAGTCGTCGACGAGGACGGCGGCGGAGGCGAGCAGCCCGACCACGACGACGTTGGCGACCAGCAGCAGCCAGCGGGCCCGGCGGCTCAGGTCGCGCCGGAACAGGCCGAGCACCAGGGCGGCGCCGACGACCGCGTTGACGGTCCCGGTGAGCAGCGCGCCCTCCAACTGCCCGAAGAACGGCAGCAGCAGGAAGGGAAAGGCCAGCCCTCCGACGAGCGACCCGGTGTAGTCCGCGGCGAACAGGTCGGCGACGGCACCGCCCGCGTCCTGCCGCCGGATCCGCTGGATCAGCTCCATCAGCAGCGGCACCTCGGCGCCGATCAGCAGGCCGATGGCGAGCGAGAAGGCGACCAGCAGGAAGCGCGGCCCCTGGACCCACAGGCCGCCCCAGTCGCCGGTCCAGGCGAAGACGGCGTACAACACCATGGCACTGCACCCGCCGACCAGGGCGAGGGCGGTCTCGATGGCGCCGAAGCCGGCCGCCCCGAGCCGGCGCAGCCGCTTGGCGGCGAGCGAGCCGATGCCCATCGCGAACACCATCACGGAGAGCACGACGGACGCCTGGGTGACCGAGTCGCCCATCAAATAGGAGGCCAGGGCGACGAGTTCGAGTTCGTAGACGAGTCCGCAGGCGGCGCAGACGAAGACACCGGCGAGGACCAGGAAGCGTCCGGTACCGGGCCGGACGGGCAGCCGCGCGGGGGCGGGGGCGGGGTCGGGCCCGCGGGGGCCGTCCCAGGGCGGCGGGGAGCCCGGTGGGGCGGGCGCGCGCGGTTCGATCACTCTGTGACGTTACGTTACTTCTCCGCTGCGCATCGTCACCCACACGAGTGGAATCGCCGGTGGGAACGGCGCCGGAGGTTTAACTCGGGTCACACACCGGAGGAGGCGGTGAACCGGGGTGCACCGGCGTGCGCGCCGACCCGGGTCCGGGTGGCCACGAGCTGGCCCTCCTGGGGGTAGGCGTGCCAGGTCCGCCAGTGCACCTGCCCCGCGTGGCGCTGGGCGAGCAGCGCGGTGAAGGCGTACGGGCTGCCCGGGAAGACCCCGACCAGTCCGTGCGGATGCTCGGAGACCAGGGCGAGCAACTCCTGGGCGCGGCCCGCGAACGAGCCCGGTGACAGCACCTCGACATGGGCCGCGAACTCGTACTCCCAGTCACCCACGCGCTTGGCGACGCCCAGCGGGAGCGGGGTCCGGCTGCCCGGCATGCAGGCGACGGTCTCCGAGCAGGTGCCCCGCTCCTCCTCCAGGAGTACCTGGTGCGAGGCACCGAGAAGTCTCAACTGAATCTTGGAACGGTCCAGTTCGAGATCGAGCCAGGCCAGTGCGGGTAGTGGTTCGCGGCCCAGAGCCCAGGCGAGGTCCGCGGCGCGCGTGTCGGTGTAGACGGTGTTCAGGGTGGTGAGCATGGATCGGCTCCGCAAACACACAAGGAAGGGAGGGGTGGGCCCTGGACATCCCGATCACCGAAGGATGCGGCCCGGTCAGCCCAGTCGGCCGGTCAGGAGGGGCCGCGGGAACGTCCCAGGGGCTGCGTTGCTGTCTGAGAGGGAACCACGAACAGGGGCGCCGCCACAGCGGTTTTACCCAACTTCAGAGGGTTTCCATCCCTCAGAGGGCTCCTCAGCGCAACTGTTCAGTCTGGCGTGCGCCTGCCGCGTGCCTCGCACGCCGGTGCACGTGAGCGTCCGCCGGGCGTGCTGCCCGGCGGACGCTCGTGTTCCGGCCCGGGGTCCGCGTCGCGCGCGGGCCCCGGGCCGGGGATGCGGCCCCCCGTTCGGGGAGCTGGCTGCCCCGTGTCAGCTACCTCCCCCGCCGCATCCGCCTCCTCCGCCCCCGCAGGAGGAGGAGCCGCCTCCGCACGAGGACGAACCGCCCCCGCACGAGTGCCCTCCCGAGTGACCGCCCGAATGGCCACCCGAGTGACCACCAGAACCGCCACCCGAGTTCCCGTCCGCATACCCGTCCGAGGACGAGGACCCGCCGGCCTCCCCGCCGGCCGCCCACCAGCTCGGGCCGCCGCTGTCGCCGCTGTGCCCGCCGCCGCTCCCACCGCGCGACGACCGTCCGGCGCGGCTCCGCGTCCGGCGGGCGTTCGCGTCCCGGCGGGTGACGGACTTCCAGGTGATGGCCGTGATCACGATGAATACCAGGATGATGCCGATGATCATGACGTCACCCTCCTTCCGATGCCGACCCCGGAGATCTCTCCCGGGGGCTCCCCCGAAGCAACCCCCCGTAGGGTGCCTCGCTCGTTGCGCTGGTCGTTCTCGTTCCGCTGGTCGTTCTCGTCGCGCTGGTCGTTCTCGTCGCGTTGGTCGTTCTCGTCGCGCTGGTCGTTCTCGTCGCGTGACCGGGAGATGCCCATGCCCGCGACGGCCCAAAGCGGAGTTGAGCAACTCCAGAGCTTCGGCGCAGGATGACCGGCATGACCTCCAGCGCACGCCCTCTGCTCAACCGCCGGCTCGCCGGGTTCGGGACGACGATCTTCGCGGAGATGTCCGCCCTGGCCGTGAAGACCGGCGCGATCAACCTGGGCCAGGGCTTCCCGGACACCGACGGCCCCGAAGAGGTCAGGGAGGCCGCCGTGCGGGCCCTGCGCGAGGGCCGCGGCAACCAGTACCCGCCGGGCCCCGGCGTCCCCGAGCTGCGCGCCGCCGTCACCGCCCACCAACAGCGGCACCACGGCCTGTCCTACGACCCCGACACGGAGGTCCTGGTCACCGCCGGGGCGACGGAGGCCATCGCCGCCTCCCTGCTGGCCCTGGTCGAGCCCGGCGACGAGGTCGTCGCCCTGGAGCCCTACTACGACTCCTACGCCGCCTGCATCGCCATGGCGGGCGGCACGCGCGTGCCGGTCACCCTGCGCCCGCACGAGGGTGTCTTCCGCCTCGACCTGGACGAGCTGCGCGCCGCGGTCACCGACCGCACCCGGCTGCTGCTGATCAACACCCCGCACAACCCGACCGGCACCGTACTGACCCGCGCCGAGCTGGCGGCCGTCGCCGAACTGGCCGTCGAGCGGGACCTGCTGGTGGTCACCGACGAGGTCTACGAACACCTGGTCTACGACGACGCCACGCATGTGCCGCTGGCGTCCTTCCCGGGCATGCGCGAGCGCACGGTCACGATCAGCTCGGCGGGCAAGACGTTCTCGTTCACCGGCTGGAAGGTCGGCTGGATCACCGCCGCCCCCGCCCTGGTCACGGCGGTCCGCTCGGCGAAGCAGTACCTGACGTACGTGTCGGCGGGCCCGCTGCAGTACGCCGTCGCCGAGGCGCTCGCCCTGCCCGACTCCTACTTCACCGGCTTCCGCGACGACATGCGGGCCAGGCGGGACCTGCTCACGGCGGGCCTGGAGGAGGCGGGCTTCGGCGTCTTCCGCCCCGCCGGCACGTACTTCGTCACCACCGACATCCGCCCCCTCGGCTACGACGACGGCTTCGCCTTCTGCCGCGCCCTGCCGGAACGCGCGGGCGTCGTCGCCGTGCCCAACGCGGTCTTCTACGACCACCGGGAGGCGGGGGCCCCGTTCGTCCGGTTCGCGTTCTGCAAGCGGCACGAGGTGATCCAGCAGGCGATCGAAAGGCTGTCCACCCTGCGCCGGCAGCTCTGACGGCACGCTCGCCGTCCGGGCGCCAGGTCCGGCGTCCACAGCCTGTGGACGCGCGGGAGCCCGGTCGGGCGCGTCGCCACCTGGGGGGGGTGCGCGGCCGGCCGGGCTCTCGCGGGCGGGAGGGGGTTACTCCTCCTCGTCGCCCGGCTTCTCCGCCTCGTCGACCTCCTGCTCCAGGCCGAGCTGTTCCACGAGCCACTTGTCGAACTCGATGGCGGCGCGGACCCAGCTCACCGTGGAGGAGACGAAGTGCTCCAGGCTCACGCCCATGCCGATCAGCATCTGGGCCTCGCCGATCAGGCGGACCGTGCCGTCGTCATGGGTGTGGGAGTACACCTTGGGCCACAGGGTGCGCCGGTTCCAGTCGTCGATCGACTCCAGGAGCTGCGGCTTCTCCTCGATCTGGTGGGGGCGGTCGTAGAAGGTCCGCACCGAGAAGACCTTCTGGTCGTCCTCGCCGCGGAACATGAAGTACGTACGGAACTGCTCCCACGGCGCCGCGAGGTCACCCTCGTCGTCGACGACGTACTTCAGCTCCATCTGTTCGAGGAGCTGCTTCACCAGGTCCTGATCCGGGACGACGGGGCCCGCCGGTCCTTGCGGCTGCGGCTCGGGCTGGCCCCCGAAGTTCGGAATCGAGGACGGGTCGATGGTCACCGTGATTTTCCCTTCGTACGGATTCCGCCATCCTCCCCCATGCGGGGAGGGGGGTGGCAAGCCCTGCCGGGCGCGTCAGCCGTGGGCTGACCCGATCCGGTCAGCGATCCTCTGTCCGCCGCACGAGACGCCACACTCCGGTGGCCGGATCGGGGCTGTGCCCGACACCGCTGGGATCGAGCCCGCGGGCCCGCGCGACGGGCCGGAGAACCGCCGGCCGTCAGAGCGACTTCTCCGTCGCCCCGGACGCCGCCGGTCCCACGATCAGGTCGTCGCCGAAGCGGTCCACCCGGACCGTGTCGCCGTCCTTGACCTCGCCGGAGAGGATCTCCCGGGCCAGCCGGTCGCCGATCGCGGTCTGGACGAGGCGCCGCAGCGGGCGCGCGCCGTACGCCGGGTCGTTGCCCTCGTCGGCGAGCCACTCCAGGGCCTCGTCGGTGACCTCAAGGGTGAGGCGCCGCTCGGCCAGCCGGCGGGACAGGGAGCCGATCTGGAGCCGCGCGATCCGGCTCAGCTCGTCCTTGGTGAGGGCGGAGAAGACCACCAGGTCGTCCAGGCGGTTGAGGAACTCCGGCTTGAAGGAGGTCCGGACCACCTCCAGGACCTGTTCCTTCTTCTCCGCGGCGGTGGTCAGCGGGTCGACCAGGAACTGGCTGCCCAGGTTGGAGGTGAGCACCAGGATCGTGTTGCGGAAGTCGACCGTGCGGCCCTGCCCGTCGGTGAGCCGCCCGTCGTCCAGTACCTGGAGCAGGATGTCGAAGACCTCGGGGTGGGCCTTCTCCACCTCGTCGAGCAGGACGACGCTGTACGGACGCCGGCGCACCGCCTCGGTGAGCTGGCCGCCCTCCTCGTAGCCGACGTAGCCGGGAGGGGCGCCGACCAGGCGGGCCACCGAGTGCTTCTCGCTGTACTCGCTCATGTCGATGCGGACCATCGCCCGCTCGTCGTCGAAGAGGAAGTCCGCGAGGGCCTTGGCCAGCTCGGTCTTGCCGACGCCGGTGGGGCCGAGGAAGAGGAAGGAACCGGTGGGGCGGTCGGGGTCGGCGATCCCGGCCCGGCTGCGGCGCACGGCGTCCGAGACGGCCCGTACGGCCTCGGTCTGGCCGATCAGCCGCCGGCCGAGTTCGTCCTCCATCCGCAGCAGCTTCTGCGTCTCGCCCTCCAGCAGACGGCCGGCCGGGATGCCGGTCCAGGCGGCCACGACGTCGGCGATGTCGTCGGCGCCGACCTCGTCCTTGACCATGGTGTCCCTGGCGACCTCCTCCTCGGCCTCGGAGGCGGCCTCCAGGTCCCGTTCCAGGGTGGGGATCTCGCCGTAGAGCAGCTTGGAGGCGGTGTCGAAGTCGCCGTCACGCTGGGCGCGTTCGGCCTGCCCGCGCAGCTCGTCCAGCTTCTCCTTCAGCGCACCGACGCGGTTGAGGGACTGCTTCTCCTTCTCCCAGCGGGCGTTGAGGCCGCGCAGCTCCTCCTCCTTGTCGGCGAGGTCGCGGCGGAGCTTCTCCAGGCGCTGGAGGGAGGCGGCGTCGGTCTCCTTGCCGATCGCCAGCTCCTCCATCTTCAGCCGGTCCACGGCGCGCTGGAGCTCGTCGATCTCGACGGGCGAGGAGTCGATCTCCATGCGCAGCCGCGAGGCGGCCTCGTCCACCAGGTCGATCGCCTTGTCGGGCAGGAAGCGGGAGGTGATGTACCGGTCGGAGAGGGTCGCGGCGGCCACCAGCGCGCTGTCGGCGATCTGCACCTTGTGGTGGGCCTCGTAGCGGCCCTTGAGTCCGCGCAGGATCGCGATGGAGTCCTCGACGCTCGGCTCGGCGACCAGCACCTGCTGGAAGCGGCGCTCCAGCGCCGGGTCCTTCTCGATCCGCTCGCGGTACTCGTCCAGCGTGGTCGCGCCGACCATGCGCAGCTCGCCGCGGGCCAGCATCGGCTTGAGCATGTTGCCGGCGTCCATCGCGGAGTCGCCGCCGGCGCCCGCGCCGACGACCGTGTGCAGCTCGTCGATGAAGGTGATGATCTGGCCGTCGGAGTCCTTGATCTCGGCCAGGACGGTCTTCAGCCGCTCCTCGAACTCACCGCGGTACTTGGCGCCGGCCACCATGGCGCCCAGGTCGAGCGAGACCAGCCGCTTGTTCTTCAGCGACTCGGGCACGTCGCCCTTGACGATCCGCTGGGCCAGCCCCTCCACGACGGCGGTCTTGCCGACGCCGGGCTCGCCGATGAGGACGGGGTTGTTCTTGGTGCGGCGGGAGAGCACCTGCACGACCCGCCGGATCTCCTGGTCCCGCCCGATGACCGGGTCGAGCCGGCCCTCACGGGCGGCGGCGGTGAAGTCGGTGCCGAACTTCTCCAGCGCCTTGTACTGACCCTCCGGGTCCGCGGTGGTCACCCGGCGCCCTCCCCTCGCCTTCTGGAAGGCGTCCTGGAGCCTCTTGACATCGGCTCCCTGCTGCTTGAGCACCTCACCGGCCGCCCCGCCCTTGGCGGCGATGCCGAGCAGGAGGTGTTCAGTGGAGAGGTACTCGTCGCCGAGGTCCTTGGCGCGCGTCTGCGCGTCGGCGACGACGGCGAGCATCTCACGGCTGGGCTGCGGCGGCGCCACGGTCGACCCGGTCACGCTGGGCAGCCCGGCGACCACCCGCTCGGCCCCGGTGCGTACGGCCGCCTGGTCGGCGTCGACGGCCGCGAGCAGGTCGGTGATGTTCTCGTTGTCCTGCCTGCGGCCTTGCCCCTGGAGCAGAGCCAGGAGCAGGTGGGCGGGGGTGAGGTCGGCGTTCCCCTCGGTCACGGCCCGGTTGCTGGCGGCGTTGATCGCGTCCCGGCTCCGGTTGGTCAGCTCGGCGTCCACGTTCGAGTACTCCTCCTGGCGACGGCGGTCGGCCTTGTTGTCCAGTTACGTGTTTCCAGTGGTGCTTCCTCCGGTGGCGCCTCCGACGGCGCTTCCGGTGGCGCTTCCCGTTGCGCGTTCCCTTGTGTCTCCGTGCTGACTCAAGCAACGTGCACAAAGTTGAGTCTATTCCACTCAAGGCGCGGGTGGGAGGTGCGTCGGTGGCGACTTCCCGGCCGGACGGTAGGTTCCCGGGTCATGGCCTCAGCGAACACGGTCGACCCAGGCGCCCCGGACCCGCTCTACCTCGCCTTCTGGCGCGAGCGGCACGTCTGCACCCTGACCACACTCCGCCCGGACGGCTCCCCGCACGTCGTGCCGGTGGGCGTCACCTACGACCCCGGGGCGCGGCTGGCCCGGGTGATCACGGACGGGGGCAGCGCGAAGGCCCGGCACGTCCTGGCGGCCGGCCCCGGGGGCGCGCGGGTGGCGGTGTGCCAGGTGGACGGCAGGCGGTGGGCGACGCTGGAGGGCCGGGCGCGGGCGTACACGGACCCGGAGCGGATCGCGGAGGCGGAGCGGCGGTACGCCGAGCGGTACCGGCCACCGCGTCCGAATCCGACGCGGGTGGTGATCGAGATCGCGCTGGAGCGCGCGCTGGGGCACGGCTGAGCGCGTCCCGCGCCGCCGATGCGGACCGACCGGTTCCGGCCAGTGATCGAACCGCCCGCCACCCGGACACGCCGGGGAAAAATGCAGCGGCGTCACCGTGTTCAGGTCACGGTGACGCCGCTGCGGGGGGAAGCACCTGAGCGATCTGTTGCGACGGGGGAATCGCGTCAGGCACTGCGGGGGGTGGCAGAGATGGTCCTCGGTTCCGGTTCCTCCGGCTGAGCGAGCCGGTGGTCCCGCTGGTCCAGGTTCACAAAGATCATTCCGTACCGGATGGCACAGCGCACGGGCTGCGGAGCCCCGCGTGGCCGCCGCAGACACCGGTACGCCCGTACGTCGTCGTCATCGTCCCGGGTGACGACGACCGGCTCGCCGAAGACGGTCACCATCAACGAGTCACCGCTGTGGGGGATGGCGGTGGCCAGGTCGATGAAGTGCCAGCCGGACCGGTAGGCGGTGGCCATCTCACGACGGAAGGAGCGGTCGTCGGGTGGAATCGTCATGTCATGACCAAACGCTGTCATCCGTGCCGGACTCGACGTCCGTACCGACAGGCCCGGCAGACACCACCGTCATCGACCACACGCTGTCCGCTCGCCCGTCGCCCTGCGCAGCATCGAGGCCATTCAGCGTTCCGAAGGCCACAACGGCGGAGAAGGCGGCGACAAGCACCGAGCGAAGCAATCTCTTAGACATAGTCGGCTTCGTCCTCACTTGAAGGTCCCCTCGTTCCCCCGTCGGATAAGACGATGGCTCATATAAGCACGTCATGGCCACACAATCGGTGCATCATGTTCCTGCATGTTCAGGACCCTGGGGGGTGGAGATATGACAACAAATCAGGCACAAGCGAGACATCCCCATGCTGTCACTGAGCTGTGCGAGGAAGGTGGGCGTCTGTACGCAAACGCCCTGCGCATGGGGCGGATCGCCCGCGCGGACGCGGAACCCGCTCCGTGTCTGCTGGAACTCGCGCTGCTGCACGCCGATCCCGACGACCCGAACTGGCTGCGCCCCGTACCTCCCTCGGTGGCGCTGGCCCGGCGCCTGATGCCGATCGAGCGCGAGATCTCCGAACGCCGGCACACCTCGATCGCGCTGGCCGAGACGTTCGAACCGTTCCTGGCACTCAGTGCGCAGGGAGCGGCCCCCACCCACTCCATCACCGTGCTGGAGGGACTCGACCGCATCAACGGCGCCCTCGATCTGGCCACCGAGCAGTGCCGCGGCGAGATGCTCACGGTCCAGCCGAGCGCCCGCCATCCGGAGCGCCGGCTCATCGAGGGCATGGAACGCGACAAGACCCTGATCGACCGGGGCGTGCGGATCCGCACCCTCTACCAGCACACGGCGCGCTACAGCCCGGAGCGACTGGCCTACGTGGACCGGTTCGCGAGCGGCAAGGCCGAGTACCGCACCATCGACGAACTGGTGGAGCGGCTCATCGTCTGCGACGAGACCGTCGCCTTCATCCCCATCCGGGAGGACCGCCAGGTCGCCCTGGAGATCCGGCACGTCGGCCTCGTCCGCTACCTGGTCAAGGTCTTCGAGTTCATGTGGGGCCGGGCGGTCCCGCTGAGCGCCGGCGCCCCCTACGAGACCGCCGCCGACGGCATCACCGACATCCAGCACTCCATCGCCAAGCTGCTGGTCGAGGGCCACGTCGACGAGGCGATCGCCCGCCGCCTGGGCATGAACGTCCGCACCTGCCGCGCCCACATCGCCAAGCTGGCCCTCGTGCTCGGCAGCGGCAGCCGCGCCCAGCTCGGCTACCTCATCGCGCAGTCCGGAATCCTCGACAAGAAGCACAAGGTCGCCCACACCCCGCCGGACCCCCAGGACCCCTGAGCCTCTCGGACCCCCTGGGCCTCTCGGACCCCCTGGGCCTCTTGGACCCCCTGGGCCCCGTGGGCTCTCCGCGTCCCCCGGACCGGCCCGGCCGGGCCCCTACGGGCCGTCTCAGCGCGCGGTCGGGGTCCCCCGGCCACCGGGCGCCCCGACCGGCGCGGAGGAGCCCGGCAGCGCGTCCAGGCCGGTCTGCGCTATCCGCACGCCCAACTGGGTGCGGCTGGCCGCGCCCAGCGTCTCCGAGAGCCGCGCGATGTGGGCCCGGCAGGTGCGCACGCTGATCCCCAGCCGCTCGGCGATCACCGCGTCCTGATGGCCCTCCGCCAACAGCGCGGCGATGGACCGCTCGCGGTGCGAGATGCCCTCGATGCCGGTGTCCGGCAGCGGGGCGGTGAGCGGGAGCGCCAGCCGCCACAACCGCTCGAAGACGGTCACCAGGTACTCCACCAGCGCCGGGTGGCGCAGCTCCAGCGCCATCGTGCGGTCGGTGTTGGCCGGGACGAAGGCCACCGTGCGGTCGAAGAGGATCAGCCGGTCGATCACCTCGTCCAGCGTCCGCGCCTCCACCGCGTCACCCATCAGCTCCAGATAGTTGAGCAGCCCCTGACCGTGCCGGGCGACATGGGTGTACAGGTCCCGCATCCGCACCCCGCGCCCGCGCAGCGCCAGCGCCCGGTGCAGCCCCTCGGAGAGTTCGTGCTCGCGCCGGATGCCGCCCGGCTGGACGGTGAGCACCTCCGTGGTGCACGCCTGGGTCGCCTCGTCCATCGCGGCCTGGATACGGGCCAGGCCGTCCAGTACGCGGATCGAGGTGCCCTCGGCCGCCGCGGGCGCGAGCCGGCGCTGCCCCAGGTCGGCGTACCACTCGAAGGCCGTCACCGCCGAGCCCACCCGGCGCTGGCTGGCGCTGACCTCGTCGTAGAGGCCGCGCAGCAGCCGGGTCATGACCTCCTGCGGGGAGGTGGGCACCAGCCAGTCCATGTCGTCCGGATCGGGGTGCAGCAGGGCGAGGTCGAGCAGACAGGGCACCGGCCCGGCGTCCCGGCGCGGCACGCGGCCCCGCCGTACGGCCCGGGAGTACACGCGGTCCCCGGCAGCGCACAGTCGGTCAGCACCGTGTGGATGCTCGTCCGTCCCGTGCCCGGCCATCGCCCGTCCCACCCCCGGTATCCGGCTCTTTCCGCAGCGCAACTATGCGCGGCCCGGACCCGGTCCGCAACACGGCTCCTGATACCCCGAAAAGCGGAAAACAGGGGTAGGGACGGGTATGCCCCTCGCTGAGGAGACGGGGGAGGGGGGAGACAGGGGGACGGGGAGGCGGGACGGGCAGACAGGCGCCTCCTCCGGGAGTTCGGGTCCGCCGGGCCCACCGGGCCCACCGGGCCTACTTGAGGCCGGCCGCCTCGCACCGCTCCTCGTACGCGGCGGTGCAGATGTCGGAGACCTTGTGGATGCCGTCGGCGACCACGGTCTCCGCGATGTTGTCCTTCGTCAGGGCGACCACCGGGACCAACTGGGCGGGAATGCCCTTGTGGGTGGGGCTGTCGACCTTGTCGCGGGTGAACGAGTCGAACTGGATGTCCCGGCCCTGGACCCGGGCCACCGCCATCTCGGCGGCGCTCTCCGCCTCCTGCGGGTACGACTTGTAGACGCTCATGTACTGCTCGCCGGCCAGGATCCGCTGTACGGCGCCGAGTTCGGCGTCCTGGCCGGTGACGGCCGGCAGGTCGGTCACGCCCGCCGCCTTCAGCGCCTTGATGATGCCGCCGGCCATGCCGTCGTTGGCGGAGTAGACGGCGGCGATGTTGTCGACGCCGTACTTGCCGATCGCCTCGGCCATGTTCGCCTGCGCGTTCTCCGGCTTCCAGTCCACGGTGTCGTACTCGGCGGCGATCTTCACCTTGCCGGCCAGCTCGGTCAGCGCCCCCGCCTTGAACTGCCGGGCGTTGGGGTCGGTCTTGGAGCCGTTCATCATGACGATCTCCTTGGCGGCGGCGTCGCTGCCGAGGGCGTCGAGCAGGGAGCGGCCCTGGACCTCGCCGACCAGCTCGTTGTCGAAGGAGATGTAGGCGTCGATCGGGCCCTCGGCCAGCCGGTCGTACGCGATCACCGGGATGCCCGCGTCCTTGGCCGCCCGCACCCCGTCCGCGATGGCGTGCGCGTCGACCGCGTCCAGGACGATCACGTCGATCCGGTCCTCGACCATCCGCCGGAGCTGCTCGTCCTGCCTGCTCGCGCTCGCGTCCGCGTTGGCGTACTCGACCTTGCCCTTGCCGTCGGTGAGGGAGTCGATCTTCTTGGCGAACATGGGGTGGTCGAACTGGTCGTAGCGGGTGTTCGCCTTCTCCGGCAGCAGCAGCCCGACCGTGAGGTCGTCGCCCCTGGTGGGACTCGCTCCGCCGGTGCCGCCGGCGGCACCGACCATCCCGCAGCCGGCCAGGGAGACGGCCATCGTGGACGCGGCCAGGAACAGGGCGGTACGACGGATACGTGAGCTCACTTCTGGTGCCTTCCGGACGCGGGGGCCGCGGTGCAACCCGAGTGACTGAAAAGCCAACGCTGCCGACGTCGACAGCGTCAAGCACCATCCACTTAACGAGATGGCAACATCACACTCCGCGATCATGGTGAAGACGGAGCGGATTCTTCACCCACTCCTCTTCACACACCGCCCACCGAAAACGCTCGGACGACCGGACAAGATCCGTACAACCAACGGCATTCCCCGCGAGTCGTGATCACGGAGGAGGCCACCTACGCCTCCGTGTTCCCTGAGCAGAGGACCGAATGAACCCAGCCAGACGTACGACCACGGCCGCCGCCGCGACCGCTGTCGTGCTCGCCACCGCGGGCGGGCTTCTCACCGCGGCCACCACGTCGGCCGCGGCGGCCACGACCTGTGCCTCGCCGGTCTTCACCCGGCAGTTCTTCGCGAACACCGCCTTCTCCGGCAAGCCGAAGAAGACCGACTGCGACAGCGTCATCGACCAGAACTGGGGCACCAAGGCCCCGGCCTCCGGTCTGCCGTCCGACAACTTCGGCGTCCGCTGGTCCGTCACCCGCGACTTCGGCGGCGGCGGCCCGTTCACGTTCAGCGCCGCCGCCCAGGACGGCATCCGCGTCTACCTCGACGGCACCCGCAAGGTCGACGTGTGGAAGAACGTGTCGTCGACGAAGAAGAAGACGGTCGACGTCACCGTCCCCAAGGGCAAGCACACCCTGCGGATCGACTTCGTCAACTGGACCGGCGCCGCCGACGTCAAGTTCTCCTACTCGCCGAGGACGTCGGCGACCGTCGACAAGGTCGAGCCGCTCACGCCCGCGGGCGCGGCCGTCACCTACGACAAGGCGACCGCCAAGGCCACCCTGACCTGGACGAAGAACAAGGAGATGGACCTCGCCGGGTACCGCGTCTACCGGCGGCTGAAGGGCGCCGCCTACCCCGCCGAGCCGCTGGCCAAGACGACGAGCACGACGTACAAGGACTCCGCCCTGCCGAGGTCGGGAGAGACCTACTACTACGAGGTCCGCGCCTACGACAAGGCGGGCGGCGAGTCGGCGGGGACGGCCGACAAGGCGGTGACCACGGTCCGCGACGCCACCGCTCCCGCCGCGCCGAAGGGCGTCGAGGACAACTGGGAGATCGGCCACTCCACCGAGGCGAAGCTGTGGTGGGACGGCAACACCGAGAGCGATTTGGCCGGTTACCGCGTCTACCGCTCGACCGGGCCGACCGTGCCGACCACGGCCGACCACCTGGTGGCGACCCCGGCCAACAGCTACTACGCGGAGCCGCTGCCGCAGACCGGCGACGACTACCGGTACGTGGTCACCGCCGTGGACATCTACGGCAACGAGTCGGCCGCCTCGCAGCCCGCCTTCTTCTCCACCCTGGACGAGACCCCGCCCACCTGGACCCCGCGGGGGCTGACGGTGGTCGACAGCGAGCACTCCATCACCGTGACCTGGTCCCCCATGGCCGATTCCGACGAGGGGGAGTTCCAGCTCTACCGCGACGACGCGATCATGGCCACCACCCGGGGCACGAGCTTCACCGACGACTGGGGCCTGAAGCCGGGCGACACCCACACCTACTGGCTGCGGTCCATCGACTCGGCCGGCAACCCCGGCCCGTCCTCCGAGAAGGTCACCGTCCGCCACGAAGGCGATGTCGTCGCCCCCGCCGCGGTCACCGGCCTGACGGCGACGGCCCGGGACAACGGGGTGTTCCTCGACTGGGACGACAGCACCGCGGAGGACTTCGACCACTACCGGGTCGTCTTCCAGGACGTCGACGACCCCGGCCAGTGGTACGGCTCGGACGAGCCGCGGACCTCCGAGCTGACGCACCACACGCTCCCCGACGGCGCCCGGCTGCGCTACGTGGTGATCGCCGTCGACGACGACGGCAACGCCCTGGCCCAGGACGACCCGGCCGCCGCCACCGTCGAGGTCACGGAGCACAACGTGGTCCCGCCGCACGAGAACGTGCCCACCGACCACGCCATCCAGGCGTTCGACGTGGAGGCCTACGACTCGGCCGCCGGCACCATGACGCTGCACTGGAACTACACACCGGAGTACGACCACCGCGGCGCGGCGGCCTCCTTCCGGGTGGAGCGCTGGAACGCGGCGGCCGGTACCTGGACGGCCGTCACGGTCGTCGCCAGGGACAAGGAGGACAGCGCCTACTACTTCGCCACCGATCCCCAGGCGCCCGCCGCGAGCACCGTCTTCTACCGCGTCGCGCCCGTGTACCCGGACGGCTCCACCGCGCCGACCGACGACGTGGTCCAGCACTACACCTGATCCGCACCGTACGTACGGAGCCGCAGCGCACGTACGGAGCCGCACGCACGGACGGAGGGGCCCGCGGGCAAACTGCCCGCGGGCCCCTCCGTCCGTGTCCGTCCCGGTTCCGGTCCGCCCGGCCCTCAGTCCGGGGACTGCCGTCCCTTCGGGCGCCACACCACCAGCGCGCTGGTCTGCTGGACCTCCTGATACGGGACCAGGTCCCGGCGGTAGGAGGCGTGCACGGCCGCCTCGCGCTGGCGCATCGCCGCCGCCGCGCCGTCCAGCGCGGACTCCATCTCGGCCACCCGGGACTGCAGGGCCAGGACCTGGTTCTCCAGCTCGATGATGCGCTTGATGCCGGCCAGGTTGATGCCCTCGTCCTGCGACAACTGCTGCACCTGACGGAGCAGGTCGATGTCCCGGGCCGAGTAGCGCCGGCCCCGCCCCGCGGTCCGGTCCGGGGAGACCAGGCCCAGGCGGTCGTACTGACGCAGGGTCTGCGGGTGCAGGCCGGAGAGCTGGGCCGCCACCGAGATGACGTAGACCGGGGTCTCCTCGGTCAGTTCATACGGATTGCGTCGACGGCCGTCCATCTCCCTCAAGCTCCCTTCGCGGCCTGGAACAGCTCCGCCCGCGGATCCTCGTCCGCGGTCGCCTCGCGATACGCCTCCAGTGCGTCACGAGCCTTCCCCGTCAGGTCCTGCGGCACACTCACCTCGACGGTGACCAACAGGTCGCCGCGGGTGCCGTCCTTGCGGACCGCGCCCTTGCCCCGGGCGCGCATGGTCCGTCCGTTGGGCGTGCCGGCCGGCAGCTTCAGCGTCACCGGCGGGCCGCCGAGCGTCGGGACCCGGATCTCCCCGCCGAGGCACGCCTCCGCGAAGGTGACCGGGACGGTGACGGTGAGGTTGTCGCCCTTGCGGCCGAAGACGGGGTGGTCCTTGACGTGCACCACCACGTACAGGTCGCCCGCCGGACCGCCCCGCTCGCCCGGCGCGCCCTTGCCGCGCAGCCGGATGCGCTGCCCGTCCGACACCCCGGCCGGGACCCGGACCTGCATGGTCCGGGAGGACTTGGCGCGTCCGGAGCCCTTGCAGATGTCGCAGGGGGTCTCCGCGATCAGGCCGCGGCCCTTGCAGTCGGGGCAGGGGTCGGTCAGCGAGAAGCCGCCGCCGGAACCCCGCGCGACCTGCCCGGTGCCGACGCAGGTCGGGCACACGCGCGGCGTGCCGTTCTTGTCGCCGGTGCCCGAGCACGCCTTGCAGGGCGCCTGCGAGGACATCCGCAGCGGAACGGTGGCACCCTCGATGGCCTCGGTGAAGCTCAGGGTGACCTCGGACTCGACGTCCTGGCCGCGTCTGGGCTGGGTCCGGGGGCCACCGGCGGCGCCGCGGTTGAACAGGCCCCCGAAGACGTCACCCAGTCCGCCGCCGAAACCGCCGGCGCCCTGGCCCTGGCCCTGGGCGCCGCCTCCGAAGAGGTCGCCCAGGTCGAAGTTGAAGTTGCCGCCGCCGCCCGCGCCCGGCCCCGGACGGAAACCGCCGTTGCCGAAGAGCGCGCGCGCCTCGTCGTACTCCTTGCGCTTCTTGGTGTCCCCGAGGATGTCGTTCGCCTCGGAGATCTCCTTGAAGCGCTCCTCCGCCTTGACGTTTCCCTTGTTGGCGTCCGGGTGGTTCTCGCGGGCGAGCTTCCGGTACGCCTTCTTGATCTCGGCGTCGGTGGCGTCCTTGGGGACGCCGAGGACCTTGTAGTAGTCCTTCTCGATGAAGTCCTTGGTGCTCATCCCCGACGTCCCTCCTCTCTCCTTCGTACGTCAGCCCTCGTCCGGGCCACCGCTCTCCTTGTCCTCGGCGGAGTCCGCCTTCGGCTCGGTGCTCTCCTCGGCCGCCTTGGCCGGCTGCGCGCCCGGCTGCGGTTCGGCCACCGCTACCCGCGCGGGGCGGATGGTGCGCTCGCCGAGCCGGTACCCGGGCTGCAGGATGGCCACGCAGGTCGTCTCGGTGACGTCCGGCGCGTAGCTGTGCATCAGGGCCTCGTGGATGGTCGGGTCGAAGGGCTCGCCCTCCTTGCCGAACTGCTGCAGGCCCAGCTTGGCCGCGACCGCCTCGGTGGACTCCCCGACGGACTTGAAACCGCCGACGAGTTCGCCGTGTTCCCGCGCGCGGCCGATGTCGTCGAGCACCGGGAGGAGTTCGGTCAGGAGGTTCGCCACGGCGACCTCCTTGACCGCGACCCGGTCCCGCTCGACCCGGCGCCGGTAGTTCTGGTACTCGGCCTGGAGCCGCTGCAGGTCCGCCGTGCGCTCGGTGAGCGCCGTACGCACCTGGTCGAGCTGGGCCAGCAGACCCGCGTCCTGGTTCACGTCCCCGGCCGGGGCCGCCCCCGCCTCCGAAGAGGCGGCGGCGGCCTTCGGCTCGGCGTCGTCGGGGGTGGCGCCGGAAGGGACGTCGGGCTTCTCGTCAAAACCCGGGGTCTCCTCCGTCACGCGGCACCGTCCTTGCGCTCGTCGTCCACGATCTCCGCGTCCACCACGTCGTCGTCGGCCTTGGCCTGGCCGGCGTCGGCGCCCGGCGCCTCGCCGCCCGCGGCCTGCGCGCCCTGGGCGTCGGCGTAGAGCGCCTGGCCCAGCTTCTGCGAGACGGCGGCGACCTTCTCGGTGGCGGTACGGATCTCCGCGGTGTTGTCGCCCTCGGCGGACTCGCCCTTGAGCTTCTCCTTCAGCTCGGCGACCGCTTCCTCGACCTCGGTCTTGACGTCACCCGGGACCTTGTCCTCGTTGTCCTTGAGGAACTTCTCGGTCTGGTAGACGAGCTGCTCGCCCTGGTTGCGGGTCTCGGCGGCCTCGCGGCGGGCGTGGTCCTCCTCCGCGTACTTCTCGGCCTCTTCGCGCATCCGGTTGACCTCGTCCTTCGGCAGCGAGGAGCCACCGGTGACGGTCATCTTCTGCTCCTTGCCCGTGCCGAGGTCCTTCGCGGTCACGTGCATGATGCCGTTGGCGTCGATGTCGAAGGAGACCTCGATCTGCGGGACACCGCGCGGGGCCGGCGGCAGACCGGTCAGCTCGAACATCCCGAGCTTCTTGTTGTACGCCGCGATCTCGCGCTCGCCCTGGTAGACCTGGATCTGCACGGAGGGCTGGTTGTCCTCGGCGGTGGTGAAGATCTCGGACCGCTTGGTCGGGATCGTCGTGTTCCGCTCGATCAGCTTGGTCATGATGCCGCCCTTGGTCTCGATACCGAGGGACAGCGGGGTGACGTCGAGGAGCAGGACGTCCTTGACCTCACCCTTGAGGACACCGGCCTGCAGGGCGGCGCCGATGGCGACGACCTCGTCCGGGTTGACGCCCTTGTTGGCGTCCTTGCCGCCGGTCAGCTCGCGGACCAGCTCGGCGACGGCCGGCATACGGGTCGAGCCACCGACGAGAACGACGTGGTCGATCTCGGAGAGCTGGATGCCCGCGTCCTTGATGACGTTGTGGAACGGCGTCTTGCAGCGCTCCAGCAGGTCGGCCGTGAGCTGCTGGAACTGGGCGCGGGTGAGCTTCTCGTCCAGGTGCAGCGGGCCCTCGGCGGAAGCCGTGATGTAGGGCAGGTTGATCGAGGTCTCGGTGGACGAGGACAGCTCGATCTTGGCCTTCTCGGCGGCCTCACGCAGGCGCTGGAGGGCCATCTTGTCCTTGGCGAGGTCCACGCCGTGACCGGACTTGAACTGCTGCACCAGGTAGTCGACGACGCGCTGGTCCCAGTCGTCACCACCGAGGTGGTTGTCACCGTTGGTGGCCTTCACCTCGACGACGCCGTCGCCGATCTCCAGGAGGGACACGTCGAAGGTGCCGCCACCGAGGTCGAAGACGAGGATCGTCTGGTCGTCCTTGTCGAGGCCGTACGCCAGGGCGGCGGCGGTCGGCTCGTTGACGATGCGCAGGACGTTCAGGCCCGCGATCTCGCCGGCCTCCTTGGTGGCCTGGCGCTCCGAGTCGTTGAAGTACGCCGGGACGGTGATGACCGCGTCGGTCACCTTCTCGCCCAGGTACGCCTCGGCGTCCCGCTTCAGCTTCTGCAGGACGAAGGCGCTGATCTGCTGCGGGTTGAACGGCTTGCCGTCCAGCTCGATCTTCCAGTCGGTGCCCATGTGGCGCTTGACCGACCGGATGGTCCTGTCGACGTTCGTGACCGCCTGGCGCTTGGCCACCTCGCCGACCAGCACCTCGCCGTTCTTGGCGAAGGCGACGACGGACGGCGTGGTCCTGGCGCCCTCTGCGTTGGTGATGACGGTGGGCTCGCCGCCCTCCAGAACGCTGACGACGGAATTAGTCGTGCCCAGGTCGATGCCGACCGCACGTGCCATGGTGATTCCTCCAACGGACTTGAGTGGAACAGGCTCAAGTGTGCACGACGACGGCCGTCCGGTCAACAGACCTGAGCCGAGCAGGCTCAAGTCTTATCCGTTCCTTACGCGCAACCCCGCCCTGACCTGCGAAGACGTGCTCCGCCGAGTCTGCCGAACCGGGAAATCCGATACCGGCCGAGGCTCCCCAAGCGGCTCCGGCAGGGGCTCCGGCGGGGACTTCGGCCGCGATACGGGGCGGGCGGCGGGGCCGGATCCGGCTCGGCACCCGGCAGGCCCCGCGGGCAGCCGCCGCAGCCGCGGCATCCGCACCCGCAGCATCGCGAGCACTCCGACGATCACCACACCGGCCACCCACAGCACGGCGACCTCTCCCAGCCGGCCGGTGTGCACGAGTACCCCGACGAGCACGCACCCGAACGTCACGGCGGTCAGCACCACCACCGCGCCGCGCGCCGTCAGCCCGAGCCGCCGCAGCCGGTGACCGAGGTGACCGGGCGCCCCGCGCGCCGCCGGGCGCCCGGTCCGCCGGCGCGCGAGCAGCACCAGTAGGGCGTCACCGGCCGCCACGGCGGTGAGCGCGAACAGCACCAGGCCGCCCGAGGCCGGATCGTGCCCCGCGCGTGCGAACACCGCCCCCGCGGCGACCACGAACCCGGTGAACAGCGAGCCGCAGGCGCCGAGCCCCACCCGCGCCGGAGCCCAGTTGTGCAGCAGGAACCCGGCGAGGGCCGCGGCCAGCACGCTCAGCAGCACCGCCAGCCCGTCCATCAGCTCCGCCGCCGCGCAGGCGGCGACACCGAAGGCGGTCACCACCCCCACCGCACCGGCCAGCCCGTCGACGTGGTCGAGCCCCCGGAAGGCGACGGCGACGAACGCCACCCACACCGCCGCCAGCGCCCCGGCCACCACCCCGGTCTCCTCGTACGGCATCACGCACGCCGCCGCCGCGGCCGTCCCCGCGAGCAGCCGGCGCGGGCGCAGCCGCCACACATCGGCGGCCAGCCCCAGCAGGCCGACCGCGGCCCCGGCGACGAGCAGGCCGCCCACCGCCGGGCCGAGCGGGACGACACCGGCCCGGGTGAGGACACCCGCGACCAGCCCGGTGGCGAGCACGACGGCGACCCCGCCGAGCAGCGGCACAGGACGACGGCGTCGGCGTTCGACGAGCCCCAGCCGCAGGGCCGGGGCCCGCACCAGCGAGGCGAGCAGGGCGGCGAGGAGGAAGGAGACGGTGGCTGCGACGATCGCTGAGAGCACGGACCCAAACTAAGCGGAATATCACCATTTACGATGATGACCTGTCCGATGCGGCGTGGCGGACCGGAGTGCCGGGTGCCCGACCGGAGGGCCGGGTGCCGGACCGGCCGACCAGTTCCCGGGGCCGGGGCCGGGGCCGGTCGCCCGGGATATGGATCTCGGCCTTCTTCCGGTGAGGGCCGTCGCCCCGCTGGTCAGGGTCGCCTCAGCGACACAGATCACCGCACGCCCGGCTACAGTGCGGCCCAGGATCGGGGTAGTCTCAGACGGACTACCTAAGTTACCGCTTAGTAATACCGCCCCCTCGTCACCTCGCAGGCCCGAGGAGCCCCCAAATGCAACTCGCCGCGATCATCGTGTCGCTGGTCCTGATCGTGGTCGGCGTGGCTCTGTTCGGCCGCGCCCTCCTGCAGATCTTCCACTTCATGCGGCTGGGCCAGCCCGTACCGGCCGGCACCCGGACCGACGAACCCGTCCAGCGCACCCTGACCGTGGCCAGGGAATTCCTGGGTCATACCCGGATGAACCGCTGGGGTGTCGTCGGGGTGGCGCACTGGTTCGTGGCGGTGGGCTTCTTCTCCCTGCTGCTGACGATCGTCAACGCGATCGGCCAGCTCTTCCAGGCCGACTGGATCCTGCCGGTCATCGGCGAGTGGGCGCCGTACAACGTCTTCGTCGAGTTCATCGGCACCATGACCGTGCTCGGCATCCTCGCCCTGATCGTCATCCGGCAGCTCAGCCACCCGCGCGAGCCGGGCCGCAAGTCCCGTTTCGCCGGCTCCAACTTCGGCCAGGCGTACTTCGTCGAGGCGGTCATCCTGATCGTCGGCGTCTGCATCTTCATGCTGCACGCCCTCGAAGGCGCCCTCCACCACGTCGACGGCTACGAGGCGTCCTTCTTCATCTCCTACCCCGTGGTGTCGGGCCTGAGCGGCCTGGACGTCGCCACCCTCCAGAACCTCGTCTACCTCTTCGCCGGCCTGAAGATCGCGACCTCCTTCATCTGGATGATCACGGTCGCCCTGAAGACGGACATGGGCGTCGCCTGGCACCGCTTCCTGGCCTTCCCCAACATCTTCTTCAAGCGCGACGCCAAGGGCGGCACCTCGCTGGGCGCCCTGCTCCCGATGACGAGCGGCGGCGAGCCGATCGACTTCACCGACCCCGGTGACGACGACGTGTTCGGCGTCTCCCAGGTCGAGCAGTTCTCCTGGAAGGGCCTGCTGGACTTCTCCACCTGCACCGAGTGCGGCCGCTGCCAGTCGCAGTGCCCCGCCTGGAACACCGGCAAGCCGCTCTCCCCCAAGCTCCTGATCATGTCGCTGCGCGACCACGCGCACGCCAAGGCCCCCTACCTGCTGGCCGGCGGCGGCAAGACCATGGAGGGCGCGGAGAAGGCGTCCGAGGAGCAGCTCAAGGACGTCCCCGCCGCCGCCCTGGCGGAGGCCGAACGGCCCCTGATCGGCACCCTCGAAGAGAACGGCGTCATCGACCCGGACGTCCTGTGGTCCTGCACCACCTGCGGCGCCTGCGTCGAGCAGTGCCCCGTCGACATCGAGCACGTCGACCACATCGTCGACATGCGCCGCTACCAGGTCATGATCGAGTCGGCGTTCCCGTCCGAGGCGGGCACGATGCTCAAGAACCTGGAGAAGAAGGGCAACCCCTGGGGCCTGGCGAAGAAGCAGCGCCTGGAGTGGCTCAAGGAGGTCGACTTCGAGGTCCCGGTCGTCGGCAAGGACATCGAGGACCTCTCCGAGGTCGAGTACCTGTACTGGGTCGGCTGCGCCGGCGCCCTGGAGGACCGCGCCAAGAAGACCACCAAGGCCTTCGCCGAGCTGCTGCACACCGCGGGCGTGAAGTTCGCGATCATGGGCGGCGACGAGAAGTGCACCGGTGACTCCGCGCGCCGCCTGGGCAACGAGCCGTTGTTCCAGGAGCTGGGCATGGAGAACGTCATGGCGCTGAACATGGCCTTCGGCGAGGAGACGGACGACGAGGGCAAGGTGACCGAGGAGTCCCGCAAGCCCAAGTCGGCCAAGAAGATCGTCGCGACCTGCCCGCACTGCCTGAACACCCTCGGCAACGAGTACCCGCAGCTCGGCGGCGACTACGAGGTCATCCACCACACCCAGTTGCTCCAGCACCTGGTGGACGAGGGCAAGCTGGTCCCGGTCACCCCGGTCGAGGGCATCATCACCTACCACGACCCCTGCTACCTGGGCCGGCACAACAAGATCTACACGCCCCCGCGCGAGATCATCGCCGCCGTCCCGGGCGTCCGCAACGAGGAGATGCACCGCCACAAGGAACGCGGCTTCTGCTGCGGAGCCGGCGGCGCGCGGATGTGGATGGAGGAGCGGATCGGCAAGCGCGTCAACAACGAGCGCGTCGACGAGGCCCTCTCCGTCAACCCCGACATCGTCTCCACCGCCTGCCCGTTCTGCCTGGTGATGCTCACCGACTCCGTCAACGGCAAGAAGAACGACGGCCAGGCCAAGGAGTCCATCCAGGTCGTGGACGTGGCCCAGCTCCTCCTCGACTCCGTCCGCACCCCGCTGGACGAGGAGCCCCCGGCGGGGACGACCGACTCGGAGAACGCGCCGGAGCCACAGCCGGTGAAGTAACCGGAGCCATAGCCGACCCCTGTCCACGCCGCCGTGCCGGACGGGGGCATCGGCGTTCCCCGCCCGCCCGCCCGCCTCACGTTCCAACGACCCGCCCCGCCCCGACCTGTCTCGTCTCGGCTCGACCCGTCTCGAACTCATGTACAACCCTCACCCCCCGTCGGCGGTCTCCTGATCGCCGACCGCAGCATGAACGTGGAGCCAACTCCCGTCGAACGCGCCCCGCGAGGGGTGCCCGCGGTCGCACCCCATCCCCTGCGGGTGTCCACCGGGCATCCCGCGTGCAGCAGGAGAACCGCATGCACAGACACGTGCGTCTCGCCCTCGCCACGGCCGCAGCGGCCGGGCTGACGGGCGGACTGCTCTCGGCCGCCACCGTGACCGCGACGGCCGCCGACTCCACAGCCGTCGCCCGGGCCGACTTCAACGGCGACGGCCGCGGCGACATCGCCTTCTCCGCCCCCGGCGCCCACGTCGCCGGCCGGACCACGGCCGGCCAGATGGTCGTCCTCTACGGCACGGCCACCGGCGTCTCGGCCGCCAAGCGCACCACCCTCAGCCAGAACAGCACCGGCGTCCCCGGCTCCGCGGAGGCCGCCGACTGGTTCGGCAACGACTCCGCCTACGCGGACTTCAACGGCGACGGCTACGACGACCTCGTCGTCAGCTCCCCCGGCGAGGACGTCGGGGGCGACAAGGACGGCGGCGCCGTCACCCTCCTGTGGGGCTCCAGGTCCGGCCTCACCGGCAGCAGCGTCACCGTCGCCGACCCGGCCGCCGGCGGCCACGACTTCTGGGGCACGAACCTCGCCGCCGGCGACTTCGACGGCGACGGGAAGGCCGACCTCGCCGTCGGCAGCGACAACGCCACCGTCCACGTCCTCAAGGGCGGCTTCAGCAGCGCGGGCAAGCCCGGCGGCAAGTACACCGTCAAGCCCCCGATCCTGGACAAGGGGGCGGGCGGCCCGCTCAACCTCACCGCCGGCGACATCAACGGCGACCGGCGCACCGACCTCGTGGTCGACGGCTACGAGACGGCCACCGAGTACGGCTGGAACCGCAACTACTACCTCCCCGGCTCCGCGAGCGGCCTCAAGACGTCCTCCGCCCAGGCCCTCAAGCCCGGCGTGATCACCGCGATCGGCGACATCGACCACGACGGACGCGGCGACATCGTCAGCGGCGCCTACTGGAACACCAAGAGCGAGGACGGCACCGCGATCCCCGACTCCGCCAACGGCGGCAAGGTCTGGGTCACCTACGGCACGAGCACCGGCCCCGGCTCCGCCACCGGCATCACCCAGAACACCGGCAACGTCCCCGGCACCGCCGAGGGCAACGACTTCTTCGGCTACGAGCTGGACCTCGGCGACGTCAACGGCGACGGCTTCCTCGACCTCGCGATCGGCGTCGCCGGGGAGAACATCGGCAGCGCCACCAACGCCGGTTCGGTCACCCTGCTCTACGGCACCGCGGACGGCCTGAACACCGGCTCCGGCGCCCAGTCCTTCTCCCAGGACTCCGCGGGCATCCCCGGCGCCAACGAGAAGGACGACTTCTTCGGCACCGACGTCAAGCTCGACGACGTCACCGGCGACGGCCGCGCCGACCTCGTCATCGGCTCCCAGGAGAACGCGGGCAACGGCGCGGTGACCTACCTGCCGTCCAACGGCGCGAAGATCGCCCCCGCCGGCGCCCGTACCGTCTCCCCGAGCCAGGCGGGCGTGTCGACGACCGGTACACCGGTGTTCGGCGCCAACTTCGCCGACTGATCCCGACCCGGGGACCCGGACGACCCGGCGGCCGGACGGCCCGGGTCCCCTAGGGACCTGGTGTCCCGTCCCCGTAAGGGATGTCACAGCTCGGCCGCAAAGCCGGGTCCGGACGCCCGGGTCCGGCACGTCACTCTCCGGGACCAGGTACGTTCGAAGACGTGGCTGGATTCAGGATCGGACGCGGCCGGGACAACGGCGCTCCTCAGACGCGACCGCACAACCCCTCGCACGGGCAGCAGGCGCCGCAGGGACAGTCGTACGGCTATCCCCCGGCGCCGCAGCAGCCGTACCCGCAGCAGCAGCCGTACGGCGCGGGCGGCGGCCAGTGGCCGCAGCCCCACGGCGGCGGGCAGGCCGGCGGGCACGGCGGCCAGGGCGGGGGGCACGGCGAGCCGGAGTACTTCGGCGACGGCGGGTACGCCGGACAGGGCGGCCCCGCGTACGGTGCGCCCGGCGGACCCGGCGGACCCGGCGGGCCCGGCGCGCCGCACGACCCGTACGCGGCCAACAACCCCGGCCACACCCAGGCGTTCTCGGTCGGCGAGGACCCCTACCAGCAGGGCGACACCTACCGCGCGGGCTCGGCCGCGGCCGGTCCGGTCGGCCCGCGGCTGCACTGGAAGGCGCTGCTGAGGGGCGTCTTCACCGCCCCCAACCAGACCTTCCTCCAGATGCGGGACTACACGATGTGGGGCCCCGCCCTCGTCGTGACCTTCATCTACGGCCTGATCGCGGTCTTCGGCTTCGACGGCGCCCGCGAGGACGCGATCAACGCCACGCTCTCCAACGCGATCCCGATCGTGCTGGTCACCGCCGTGGCGATGGTCCTCGCCGCGTTCGTCCTGGGCGTGGTCACCCATACCCTGGCCCGGCAGTTCGGCGGCGACGGAGCCTGGCAGCCCACGGTCGGCCTCTCCATGCTGATCATGTCGCTGACGGACGCGCCCCGGCTGATCGTGGCGATGTTCGCGGGCGGTGACGCGCCCTTCGTCCAGATCCTGGGCTGGATCACCTGGGTCGCGGCCGGTGTCCTGCTGACCCTGATGGTCAGCCGCTCCCACGACCTGCCCTGGCCCAAGGCGCTCGGCGCCTCCGCGATCCAGTTGATCGCGCTGCTGTCGATCGTGAAGCTGGGCACGTTCTGAGCGGGCGGGCGCGCGACCGGACCTGACGCAGGCATGAGGAAAGGGGCTCCCGAGGGAGCCCCTTCGCCGCGTTTCACGCCCCTCAGGCGTCGAGCACCTGCCCGCTCCGCTTCACCACGGGCTTCTCGACCGACCACGGGAAGTTGATCCAGTCGTCGGTCCGCTTCCACACGTACTCGCACTTCACCAGCGAGTGGGACTTCTCGTAGATGACCGCGCTGCGCACCTCGGCGACGGTGTCGAGGCAGAAGTCCCGCACCAGCTTCAGCGTCTTGCCGGTGTCGGCGACGTCGTCGGCGATGAGGACCTTCTTGGCGGAGAAGTCGATGGCGTTGGGGACGGGGGCCAGCATGACCGGCATCTCCAGCGTGGTCCCCACACCGGTGTAGAACTCCACGTTCACGAGGTGGATGTTCTTGCAGTCGAGCGCGTAGGCGAGCCCGCCCGCGACGAAGACCCCGCCCCGGGCGATGGAGAGCACGACGTCGGGCTCGAACCCGTCGTCGGCGACCGTCTGCGCCAGCTCGCGGACGGCGACGCCGAACTGCTCGTAGCTCAGGTTCTCCCGTACGTCACTCATACCTGCGTCACTCGTCCCTGCGTCGTGCTCGTGTGGGTGTGCTGCTCGGAGGGGTGTGCTGCTCAGACCTGGGTCCGGTGGAAGTTGAGGAAGGACCGGGAGGCGGTCGGTCCCCGCTGGCCCTGGTACCGCGATCCGTAGCGCTCACTGCCGTACGGGTGCTCGGACGGCGAGCTGAGCCGGAACATGCAGAGCTGGCCGATCTTCATGCCGGGCCAGAGCTTGATGGGCAGCGTCGCGAGGTTGCTCAGTTCGAGCGTCACGTGCCCGGAGAAACCGGGGTCGATGAAGCCGGCCGTGGAGTGCGTGACGAGCCCGAGCCGCCCGAGCGAGGACTTCCCCTCCAGCCGCGAGGCGAGGTCGTCGGGGAGCGAGATCACCTCGTACGTGCTGGCCAGCACGAACTCACCGGGGTGCAGGATGAACGGCTCGTCCCCCTCGGGCTCGACCAACCGCGTGAGGTCCACCTGCTCGACCGACGGGTCGATGTGGGGGTAGCGGTGGTTCTCGAACACCCGGAAATACCGGTCGAGACGTACGTCGATGCTCGACGGCTGCACCATGGAGTCGTCGTACGGATCGATCCGTACCCGTCCGGCGTCGATCTCGGCCCGGATGTCCTTGTCTGAGAGAAGCACGTCCCGAGGATACGCAAGGCGCGCGGAGCAGCCACAATCGACCGCCCCGCGCGCCTCGGAGTCCGCTAGCGCGGCTCCAGACTCACCGGTACGACGCTGCGCAGCCGTGTGCACCGCGGGCAGCGCACGAGCCGTCCGGGGCCGAGTCGCTCGGCCTGCCGCATCGGCAGCGAAGAGGTGCTGAACACATGCCCGTCACCACAACGGACGAGAGTGCCCTCCGCCAACCCCTGCGACCCCTGCGACCCCATCAAGTCCTTCAAGTCCCTCAAGTCCCTCAAGTCCCTTCCCCAAGAGCCCCGTCTGGCCATGTCTTCCCTGACGACAAAAGCCACACTACGGGATGAAAGGAACGCCCTTGCCGACGGCACGACACCGCGCCGCACCCCTCACCGAAGACCCCCACGCTACGCCCCAACTCCCTTCCCCCACAGCCGCGTCCCACACCCCGGAAAGACCCCCCGCAAACACGCACAGGCCCCACGGCACGAGCACCGGGGACCTGCCATGGGGTAGAGTGACCAAGCATCCGGACACCGGTTCCGACCGGGCTCCGTGCGCGCATGCGGGTGTAGTTTAATGGTAGAACATCAGCTTCCCAAGCTGAGAGCGCGAGTTCGATTCTCGTCACCCGCTCCATGAAGAAGGCCCAGGTCAGAGACCCGGGCCTTTTTGCTGTGCGTTGTCATCAGTCGTCGCGTGCCAGATCCGTGCCAGAAGGCCCGGCGGGCGGCTTCCCAGTCGCCGCGGCTCTCGCCTTCCGGACGGTGGCGTCGAGTCCGGCGGCGACCTCCTGCTGTCGCTCCTCGTCGGAGTGCTGGTAGATCAGCGCGGCCTTCTCGGAGGACTGGCCGGCGCGGACCATTGTGTCCTTGAGGGTGGCGCCGGAGCGGGTCGAGAGCGTGTGTCCGGTGTGCCGGAGGTCGTAGAACCGGAAGCCTTCCGGCATGCCCACCACGTCCCGAGCCTTCCGCCACTTCCGCCCGAAGCTGCTGCGCCGGAAGGGCGCCCCCTTCTCCCCCACGAAGAGCAGCCCGTCCGGGCCCGGTTCGGCGTAGCTCTCCAGGTGCCAGCGGAGCTCCCGGCGGAGGAACGCGGGAAGAATCACAGTCCGGGTTCCGGCCTCCGACTTGGTGTCGCCCCGGACGCGCCGACCGTTCATCCGCTCAGGCTCGGCGAGGCGGACACGGACGCGGAGGGTGTCGACGTCGACGTCCCGGCGGCAGAGGCCGGCCAGCTCCTCCGGACGCATCGGGCCGTAAGCGCCGAGGTAGACCATGAGCCGCCAGCGCATCCCCACGGCGTCGGCGAGCGCGTCGACCTGGGTGACGGTGGCAATGCGCCGCTCTGCTGCCTTTTCCTTGCCGGCGCCCTTGATCCGGCACGGGTTGCGCTGGATCAGCTCGTCGTCGACGGCCGTCTCCATGATGGCTTTCAGAAGGCGGTACGCCTTTGCCGTCATCGTCTTGGCGTTCGTGGTGCGGAGCCGTTCGGCACGCCACTCACGGACGCGGGGTGCGGTGATCTCGTCGAGGTCGAGGTCCGAGAAGGCGGTCAGGTGCTTGTCGAGGAGGTAGCGGTAAAGGTCCCGGGTGAGGGGTGCGAGGTCGCGTTCGTCCACCCACTTGTCGGCGTAGGCCCGGAAGCTCACGGCACCGGCATCAGGGTCCCGCCACTCGCCCCGGCGGATCTCCGTCTGTTTCTCGGCCAGCCAGTCGTCAGCGTCCGCCGTCGTCGCGAAGGTTTCAGGGGCCGGACGCATCACACCGTCCGGGCCCGGATAACGAGCCTGGTAACGGCCGGAAGGCAGCTTCCTGATCGCGCCGAAGCGGCGACGCCTGCCACGGTTGTTGGCCATCAGGCGGCCCTCCCGTAGCGGGAGCGGGACCGCCTGACCGGCTCGACCGTGCGGGCCCGGAGGAACTCGTCGACCGCGCTCTCCGGGATGCGGACGTGACGGCCCACCTTCACGTACCGGATGCGCCGCTCCTCGATGAGGCGACGGGGGAAGCGGGACGTGGTGCCGAGCAGCTCGGCGACCTGGTCGACGGAGAGATGGCGCTCAGCCACGGGTGGGTTCCCCTTCCGTTCCGGGGGCGGGTTCGAGGGTTTCGACGAGCCAGGCTTCGGCGTCGGTGAGGCCCGTACCGGCGTAGACCCAGTGGGCAAGGACGAGCGTGGTCGTCTCCGAGCCGTCCTCGTGCGCGGCTGCTGCTGTGGCCTGGGCGCGGCGCCATTCGGCGCGGGCGGTGCGCAGCGCGCCGAGGGTGGTGGAGTAGCGGCGGGACTTGGTGGAGAAGTGGCCGCGGAAGCCGAGCATGTGGACCCAGGCGCGCAGGCGGAGGTGTTCGAGGTCTTTGCGGGCGCCGAGAGTCCAGGCGGTGCGTATGAGGCGGCGGGCGTGGTCGGTGATGTCGAGCTGGGCGAGTTCGGCGAGGAACTTCAGCAGCCGGTCCAGGCCTCCCGTGGCGGTCTCGGCGCCCTTGGTGGCGTACTTGGCGATGTACGCGGCCACGGCGCGTTCGGTCAGCTCCTGGCCGCTGCTGAAGTCGGCGGAGCGGATGGTGCGGACGTCGAGCTGTCGTCCGAAGGCGAAGGTGTGGGCCCGGCCGTCGATGGTCGGGCCGTCGACGCGGGCGGCGGTGGCGGCGGCGCGGATGGCGTCGGTGAGCAGCTCAGCGGTGGCCCAGGCCGGGGGCGGGGTGTCGCCACCTTCCGGGCCGTCGATGCGGATCACCGCATGGAAGTGGACCGCGCCGCGCTTTTGGTACTCGGCGACCTTGGCGAAGGACACCCGCGCGTGTTCGCGGAAGTCGCGTTGGGTGAGGCCGGCCCGCTTGGCGACTTCCCGGCGGAGGTAGATGGAGAAGCGCCGCCACAGGAGGCCGGCGTGCGCGTTCCACAGGACGGCCGCTTCGTAGTCGTAGGTGTCGGGGTCGAGGGCGGTGCCGAGGGCGGGGTCGTCGGGGTGGTGGAGGGTGCCGCAGCGGCAGGGGCGGACGGTGCGGGCGGGGCCGGTGGGGCGGTTGTGGACCGGGCCGAAGCCGGGGGCGGTGAAGGTGACGAAGACGCAGGGGTGTGCGGCGACGCGTTCGGGGACGCCCTTGCCGCCGCGCAGGCCCGAGGTGATCAGGTGGAAGGTGTCGCGGCGGTAGACCTCCGCGCAGGCCGGGCAGCGGGTGGTGCGGCGGTTGTTGCAGCGGACCAAGAGGTGACCGGCGGGGAGGGTGGTGGAGGCGGTTGCCTATCTCGCCGGTGCGGGTGTTCACGGCGTACTCGGTGCGGTGGCCGTCGAGGCGGATCGGGTGGGTGCAGCCGCCCAGGCCGGAGAGCTGGTGGGCGAGCTGGGGGAGGTTGCCGGATGCGGCCAGCTTGGAGAGTTCCGCCAGCGGGGGCGGAGTCTGCCGGGTGATGATGGGGGTTCCTTTCGGCTGTTACGGCGGTCGGGAGGGACGGCCCCGGGGCGGCGGGATGCTTGGCGGCTTGTTGCCGCCCCGGCGGCCGGTCAGCGCTTGGTCGCGCTGGTGACGAGGGAGCGCAGGACGACGGCGGCGACGGCCACCGAGACGGCCGTGATGGCGACCGCCGCCAGGAGCGCGGTGAGGACGACGCCGACGATGACCACGGCGGCGACCGGGCCGACGTACGGGACGAGGGCGCGGCCGGCGGAGGGCACCGGGTCGTGGGTGTGGTGCTGGGTGAGGGTGGTCGGGGTCGGGACGTCGGGCAGCTTGGGACGGAACACGGCGGATCTCCTTGTCAGTCGTGGGTGCCGTTGATGACGTCGACCCCGGAGCGGGTGCCGGAGTCGATGAGCGGGGCGAGGACGGTCCGGGAGAGCAGGAAGCCGAAGAGCGCGATCACGACGACGATCCAGACGCGGACGCCGAGGAAGCGGACCGCGCCCCAGGCGATGAGGCCCAGGACCAGGACGAGCGGCAGTGAGACGGTCACGGGGGCTCCCTCAGCGGACGCGACAGCGGTGGGTACGGGCGGCGAGTTCGGCGGCGGCGCGGCTGTCGTAGTCGGCGGAGAAGCCGCAGCGCGGGGCTGTGCAGGCGGCGGTGTGCTTCTCGCGGCCCCGGTCGTCGTAGTAGGTGGCGACCTGTACGGGGCCGATGCGGACGGCGCGGCGGAAGCGTGGGGTGCGGGGCATCAGGGCAGCTCCTTCGGGTCCTCGTGGTGCTCGCCGGTGAAGTCGGTGACGTGGTCGAGGAGCCAGCGCCGGATCTCCTCGCCCTCGTACTCGTCGGCGGTGAGGATCACGGGTTCGGCGATGAGCATCGCTTCGGTGAGGCGGTTCTGGCGGGTCAGCTCGGCGGCGCGGTTGAGCGCGCGGAGCGTGGACGGGCGCACGGTCGGAGGTCCTCCGTTGATCAGGTGAGGTGTGCGGCGATGGCTTCGGCGAGCGGCATCGGGACGCCGAGCCGGGCGCGAAGGGTCGAGGTGTCGATGGCGGTTCCGGTCCGTGTCCGGTGTTCGTCGGCGACCTTGCGGGCCAGGGTGACGAGTGCCGGCGGGACGGACGCGGGGACGGGTGCGGGTGCGGGTGCGGTGGGCAGCTCAGGGGCCGTCGGCGCGGCCGGATCTTCGGTCTCCGGGCGCCCGGTCGTCTCCGCTTCCGGTGCCGTCGGTGTCTTCGGTACCTCGGGGAGCGCCCGTGTTCCGTGGGCGAGCAGGGTTCCGCCGAGGAAGGCGACCGCGGGCCATCCGGCGACGAGGATGCGCAGCCAGGCCGGTACGTCGTGCAGGTCGAGGAGGCCGGCGGTGGCGACGTTGGCACCGAGGGAGGCGACCAGGGCGACGAGGAACCAGCACCAGGCCGACGCCTTCGCGCCGCCGGTACGGAGCCGGTGCCAGGCGGCGACGAGGAGCAGGTCGACGGAGACCGGGTAGGCCCACGCCTTCCATCCGTCCTGTCCGGCAGCGGCGGCGAGGTCGTGGAGGTGGGCGAAGGACAGGGCTCCGGCGATGACGGCCTGGACGAGGACCGCGTCGGCGCGCACGGCGGTGAGGCGGGCCATCAGGCCGACTCGTCGGGGAAGTGGCCCGGCGGAGGCTCGGGCAGTGACCCGGCCAGCGCCGGTCCCACGGCCTCTACGAAGGCCGCGTCAGCGCCGGGCGTCTCGGCGTAGGTGGCGAGGTGGCCCAGCAGGAGCACGGTGCGGGCGAAGTCCTCGCAGTCGGGGCACACGGTGGGTGTCTCCTTTCTTGAGGCATGGCGGGGGTAGGGACTCGGCGCGGGACGGCCGCGCCAGCCGTGGGAGGGGTGCGGGCTACGGGGCCGGGTGCGGTGCGGGCACGGGCCGGGGCGACTGCGCGGGCACGGTCGGGGGCGACGGCCGGAAGGGCGCGAGCCCCGGTACGTCGGGGGTGAGGACGGACGCGGCGCGGCAGGTGGCCGCGGCTTCGGCGAGGGTCAGGTGCGGGGTGCGGATGCGGGACCAGCCGCCGGAGGTGTCGCCGACGGCGGCGAGGCCGGGCCGTTCGGCGGGGATGGAGCAGGCCGCGTACACGGCTTCCGGGGCGATGTCGCCGAGCGCCATCTTGGCGGAGGCTTCGTCGTTGACACGGTGGCAGACGCGGCCGGTGAGCTGGGCCCGCAGCATGGTCGCGCCCTTGCCCAGCTCGGCGCCGAAGCGTTGTCCACAGACCTCCAGGTAGATGCCGGCGGCGCGGCCGAGCTGGGCGAGGCGGATGAGCTGGGTGACCATCTCGTCGCGCCGGTCCTCGTCCTTCCTGCTCGCGACGAGGAAGAGTTCCGCCACCTCGTCGATGAACAGCACGATGGGCGGCGGACGGTCCTCGTCGGGCAGTCCCCAGATGTCCGAGGTGATCAGTTCGTCGGGGGTGCCGGGGGCGATGCCCTGCCGGGCCTTGATCAGGTCGTAGCGGTCCTCCATCTCGGTCACGAGGACGGGCAGCAGGGCGGCGGCCTGTCGCTGGTCGACGGCGAGCGCGGAGAAGCGGTCGGCGAAGGGCGACAGTTCGACACCGCGCTTGCAGTCGATGCCGGCCAGGGCCACGGGCTGAGTGGCCAGTCCGGCGATGAGGTTGCGCAGGTACATGGACTTGCCGGACAGCGTGGCGCCGAGGACGAGTTCGTGCGGTACGGCGCGGTAGTCGCGGACGAACGCGGTCGCGTCCTCCCGCAGCGCCACCGGCACCCGCAGCAACCCGCCCCGAGCACGCCGGGGCATCCGTACGTCGCGCAACACGTCGAAGCCGACGAGCCGCAGTTCGACGACGCCCGGCTTGATGTCACGTACGTACACGGCGTGGACGCCCCAGGCGTGCCGCAGCCGTTCCGCCGAGGCGGCGATGTCGGCGGGTTCCTGCCCGGGAGCGAGCCGCAGCCGCATCCGCAGGCCGGTCGCGGTGGGCCGGATCAGCCCCCGGCGGGGCGGGACCGGACGGATCTCCCGGCGAGTGGTGGCCTTGACCGCCAGGGCCCGCCAGCGAGGCGGTTCGACGGTCAGGCCGCAGGCGTCCATGGTCGAGGAGTACGAGGTCAGCAGCCGGACCACCGAGGCCGGGAGTCCGACCGCGGACCAGTACGCGGCGGGGTGGGCGTGCCGGGCGTAGGCCGCGCCGCCTATCGCGGTGAGCGACCCGCCCACCTCCGCCACCGTCGTCCAGTCGGTCATGTCGGTCAGCCCGCCTGTGCCATCGGGAAGGCGCCGGGGGTGACGGCGGTGGCACGGTAGGCGATGCCGTGCCGCTGCTGACCGTTGAAGACGCTCTCCCACGGACGGGCCACCAGGCCGGGCAGGGAGACGGGCGCACCGACGGTCAGACCGTCCGTGACTCCGCTCTCCGGGATGGTGACCTGGATCAGCGACGACTCGCCCTCGTCGATGTATACGACGCCAACCGTCATCAGGGCCTCACCGCTCACGGCGTCCTTGGCGATCTCCCCGGTCTTCCGGTCGCGCACCTTCGGCGCCGGCGCTTCGGTGAGCAGGACGGTGGCGGACGAGGCGTCGATACGGATCACACGCACAGATGTCTCCTTGAGCTTGAGAGTCGGCAACCTGCCGCCTGACAAGTTGACTTAGCAAGTTCGAAGCTAGAGTTGTCAGGTTGACTTGTCAAGTGGCATTCAAGGTGAACGGGCCCGCATCCAGGGTCAGTTCAGCCGGTAGGTGTCTTCCAGTTCCTGCCGGTCGGCAGGCAGGAGCACGTCAGAGACTTGCAGCGCCTGCCCGGAGGCGTCACAGGCGATGACGAGGACACTCAGCACCGGTACACCGTCCGGCAGGGCCAACAGCTCACGTTCGGTCGCGTGGGGCAGGCGAGCGGAGACGCGCTCCGTCACGTGGTCGAAGCGGACCTTCTTGCGCGCCTCCAGGTGCGCGCGCGTACCGGACTCCAGCGCCTCGGGACTCGCCAGATCGGTGCCGTCGACCAGGCCGGCGGGGAAGTAGGAGGAGACCAGTTCGGCGGCCTCCCCGTCCTCCTCGACCAGGAGGCGACGCATGAGCGCCTTGGCCCGCTTCGGCAGCCCGAGGGCCGAGGCCACCCGGGCCGGTACCGCCACTTCGCCGACCTGTACGAGCCGCCCGGCCGTCTGCAACTCATCACGCGTGAGCACGACACGGCCGCGCCGTTCTCTCTCCTCGGCGCCCGCGGGGCGACCGCGCACGATGGTGCCGTACCCCTGCCGGGACTCCAGCCAGCCGTCACGCTTCAGGAGCTCCAGGGCTCGCACGACCGTGGGCCGGGACATCCCGAATGCCTGGACAAGTTGGTTCTCGCTGGGAACGCGGGTACCGGGCGGGTACGTTCCGTCCTCGATGCGACCTTGCAGGGTCTGCGCGAGGCGCACGTACTTGGGGGCCTCCACCTCATATCCCATGAACGCCGCCCGTCGCGATTGGCCAAGTCAACTGGTCAACCAGACTAGCGACAATCCCTGAGCAGATGTAGAAGCGGGGCACTCCTCCCTTAGGAAGGCCAGGCATCAGCCATCACGAAGGAGACCACCGTCCCGCCGAAGCGACTGGGCCCGGAATGCCACGACTCGGCCATGGCGTCGACCAGCAGCAGCCCGCGCCCATGCGCGTCATTCGCGTCCGGCCGGCGCATGCGCACGTTCGCCGGGAAGCCGGGGTTGTGCACCTCCACGCGGAGCGAGGTTTTCTCCCGGAACCACTCCACGCGCACGCGCCACTCCTCGTCGGCCCGTCCGTACAGGATGGCGTTGGTCACCAACTCGGAAATCATCAGCGCACAGTCGTCGACCGAGCAGGCCGGGTTGTACGGGGCGATGAACTTCCGGAACCAGCGTCGAGCCCGAGGTACGGACTCCGGGACCGGGTGCAGGGTCATCGCCCCGAGCCACGGTGATTCCTCGCTGGGGAAGCGGTTGAACCGGTAGGTCATCCGCGCTCACTCCTTGCCGCTGCCGTCGCAGTCGAGGCAGCGCCGCTTCGACGTGGCACGGGTGTGGTCGTTGGCGGTGGCGAGGACCACCGACGTACGCGAAGCGACGCGCTTCCAACCGCGTCCCCGGCATCCCCGGCATGCTGCGCGCGTGCCCTGATCCGGCCGCCGACCTGTCACACCCTGCCCCTTCCAGTAAGTGGCCTTAGCCACTTACTGGATAGTGGCATTAGCCACTCGCGTCGCGCAAGCGGTTCACCTAACTGATGACCCGTCATGTCACACCAGCGGATAGCCCTGTTCGAATGCCCAGCGGTGCGGCGGATAGGTCGCCTCGGCGAACTCCAACGGCCGGTCCTGCATGTCGTAGACGACGTGGTGGACGATCAGCACGGCGGACCCCGGTTGCAGCTCCAGGTCGGCGGCCTCTTCCTCGGTGGCGCTCCGGGCACACATCCGGTCCTCGGCGTAACTCCCCTGCCGGCCGGTCATGTTCTCGACGTACATCAGGGTCCCCTCCTGGATCCGCCCGGGATCCGTGAGCCTGGGCGCCCGCTGCCCGACGTCCGGAGCGAACCACGAGGTCGACAACGTGATGGGACCGTCCTGGTTGTTGGTCACGCGCCGGCGGTGCACGGCCCGGCGGTCCTTCACCAGCCCGAGAGCCTCGGCCACGTGGTCCGGTGCGTCCATCCACCCGGCCGACGTGATCACCGCGTACTCACCGGGCGTGTAGATCTTCCCCGTCTGACGCGCCCGGCCGTACAACTCCCGCGCCCGCCGGTTGACTTCCAAGCTGCGCACGTAGGTCCCCGAGCCCTGCCGCTTCTCGACGAGCCCCTGATGACTGAGCGCCTCCAGAGCACGGGCCGCAGTCGGACGCGACACCTTCCAGTCCGCCGCCAACTGCCGTTCCGACGGCACCTCGTCACCCGCTCGCAGGTCGCCCCGAAGGATCTGATCGCGGATGTGGTGAGCGATCTGGAGATACTTCGGCTGCGCCTCCTCGATCTGCGGCACATTCCCTCCTCGTCCAAGTGGCTATGGCCTCTGGCCACTATAGGGTGAGTGGTAAATAGCAGAACCCGTAATGTTGACCACATGACGCGGTTGATCGTCGCAGCAGGAGGAGGGGGCGACGCAGTCGCCGCCGCAATGCTTCACGCCGCCCTGTACGGCGACGAGGACCAGGCGGTGATCCTCACGTACGCGTGGGACCGCCTGTTGGTCGACCCGGTACCGGGCCCGCGCGGCGCGCACGACTTCACCGACCTGGAAGCCGTCACCCCGTCCGTGTGGTCAGTGCCGGCGACCGCCCGCCCAGTCGCTCCGGCAGGGTCGACACTCCCTCGCCTCGCGGCCGAGCTCCCACAGATACTCGCCCTGCTAGACCCCTCCCACGGAGTCGAGGGCGTGACGCGCCAGCTGGAAGAGCTGCTGGCCCACTTGGCGCCCGAGTCGATCGACCTCCTGGACGTCGGCGGAGACATCCTCGCCCGCGGCGACGAACCGACCCTGAAGAGCCCGCTTGCCGACGCAGTGACGCTTGCAGCGTGCTGCCAGGTAAACGCCCCGGTCCGGCTCCTGGTCGCCGGCCCCGGTCTCGACGGCGAGCTGTCGGCGGAGGATCTCCGCCCGTTGCTGGGCCCCGTAGTCCACACCCTCACGGCGCAGGACGTGGCCCCGGTCGGCAACGTCCTGGAGTGGCACCCGTCCGAAGCCACGGGGATGCTCGCGGCGACGGCCCGGGGAACGCGCGGCATCTGCGAGGTACGCGACGCCGGCTTGCCGGTACCGCTCAGGGACGAAGGCCCGCGTGTCCACGAAGTCGACTTGGACGAGGCACTGAGCCACAACACCCTCGCCCGAGCCATCACGGCAACGACGACCCTGGACGAGGCCGAGGCCCACAGCCGCGAGATCTGCGGCTTCTCGGAGATCGACTACGAACGCAACAAGGCCCTGTGGTTGAAGGACCAGCCGTCGGCCCCGCTCGACGAAGGGGCGGTACTGCGCCAGGTCGACGAGTTCGAGTCGGAAGCCCGCACCCGCGGAGTCACACACACGACGTTCCGCCACCTCACCGAGGTCCTGCACCTCAACGGCTCCCAGCGCAGCGACCTGCGCCACCTCCTGCTCAACAGACGCCCGGAGCAGTACGCAGCCCCACTCTGGCGCATCCCAGACGCCACCTGAGTTACAACCTTCTTTACTGGTTCAAGGCGGCTCGCTCCGCTCCCCGCACGCGGCCCGGCCCCCGGCCGGGCCTGCGCTCCAGTCTCCGCCCCGCTCCAGCCCGGCCGACGCCCAGGCCGCGCGCACAGCAATCAGCCACCTGACCTCAGAGAAGGGGTATGTCATGGCTGGGGCGGTCGGCTCCACGGCTTTTAGCCACCTCCCCGGTCCGGGTCCCGCGTCGAGCAAGACCAGGGGGCCACTCGTGCACATTGCGGTCAGGCCAAAAGCCTGCCCGAGTTGCCAACCAGCGTACGGCCCCCTGATCATGCTCGACCCCAGACCGGGCAGGCCACCGGCCGAACCCGTTACGCCGACTCGGCTTCCAGTTCACGTTAGCCACACCTACTGCCAACTTGCTCGGTACGCTTACATGAGGTGCGCATGCGCATCCACCCTTGCCGGGCCAGATCTCAGTAGCGGGGGGCTACATGCAGCAAGAAGAAGACCGAACCAACCTCCGAATATCGGATCATGCGACGGTCGGCAAGGCCGTGGTGATCGAACACGCTGGCCATGTATCCCTGAGCGGACCGGAACTCAAGCAGCGCAGACGTCCGCTACAGATTCCACGCGATATTCCTGAATTCACCGGACGCGAGGGAATATTTGAAAAGATTAGCGGATCTCTCGCCATCAACCTCGAAACCCCGGCCATTTGGGTTCTTTCAGGAATGGCCGGCGTAGGAAAAACGTCAATCGCCATCAGGGCGGCAAATAGGCATTCGGAAAGATTTCCCGATGGAATCCTCTATGCGAAACTCGCCGGCGCAGGTTCCAATCCAGCAGATCCCAATGAGATCCTGGTGCGCTTCCTAAAGGACCTAGGCGTCACGCTCGGCGAGATTCCAGGAGATTACGAAAGTCTCGTGACCGCCTACAGGACACTAATTGCAACCAAGGCGATACTCGTAGTCCTCGATGATGCAGCTGATACGGCGCAAGTGAACGACTTGATCCCTACATCGCCGCGCAGTGCTGCACTGATCACAAGCCGTCGCCCATTGGCCACGCTTCCGGGAGCGCAAAGCATCTCGGTTGACGTATGGACTTTGGACGAGTGTACACAGTTCCTCAAAGTACTTCTTGGTGCCAACCGTATCGCAGACAGCATTGATGAAGTCCATGAGCTGTCGGAGATCTGCGGACGACTCCCACTAGCTTTGCGTATCGCTGGAGCACAGTTGCTCAGGCGTCCACTCTGGCCATTGGCGCGCATGGTGAGCCGACTGCGAGACGAACAGAGGCGTCTGGAGGTACTGCGCGCTGACGATATTGCAATCCGATCAGTTTTCGCAACGGCCTACGAATCGCTAACTGATGCCCAATCGCGCATATTTCGCGCAGTAGGACTAACTCTTGGATTCTCATTCAGCGTGGAATCAGTCGCCAGGTTAACTGATGCCGACGAGTATTTTGTTGAAGATGCGCTGGAAGACCTAGCAGATCGCCATTTGATCAGTCCTGACGACATTCCCGGCAGGTTCAAGATCCATGACCTGATGCGCCTTTTTGCGAAAGAAAGGGCTGTCGATCAAGACGCGCCCACGGCTGTAACAGAATCTGTTCATCGCCTGCTTCAGTGGCACCTCGAAATCCTGGAAGGTAGCAGTCCATCCATCCGCAAATGGGTGCGTCTAGAAAGGCCCAGTCTTGTCGCTGGCGTGTTGCTGGCCAATGAAAACCATTGGGATTATCTGTGCTGGAAAACAGCAGATTACCTGGCCGACTTCCATTCAATAGAACGTGATTACAGCGACTGGATCCTATGCAACGAGGCTGGCCTAGTAGCCGCGCGCAGATGCGGGGCT
The DNA here is from genome assembly GCF_039542605.1 of Streptomyces ziwulingensis. NCBI lineage: Bacteria > Bacillati > Actinomycetota > Actinomycetes > Kitasatosporales > Streptomycetaceae > Streptomyces > Streptomyces ziwulingensis. The sequence continues at coordinate 280,662 of NZ_BAABIG010000022.1, read as the reverse complement.
CGCGAAGGCGAAGCATTGATGCTCGGAGGACTCGGTCAAGCAAGCAGGCGTCTAAATCGGTTTAATGACGCCCGATCATATCTAGAAGAATCCTTGAAGGTCTTTCGTGACTTGAAGGACCTTGAACGTTGCGCCGAAGTTCTCTGGGAAATTGGTAATACCTCAAGCAGCCAGTGGGACGTCGGTCGAGCCATGTCTGCCTACAGGGAATCTGTTGAGATATACACTGCGCTAGGTTATCCGCCAGGCCAAGCTAGGGCCCTCCATGCACTTGGGCATTTGCACAGCGGAATTGGGCGTCATGACGAAGCGCTAAAGTATTTTCAGGAAGAACTTGCACTGGCCATAAAAGCTAGCGCCAACTCAAATTCCCTTAGCACCACCTACCAAGGCATGGCATCTTGCTTGGCCGCTGGAGGCATGCTCGAAGAATCGATCAACGCTTATGAAAAATCGATTTCTGAGGCGCAGGCCGCTAGGGACAAGAAAGCTCTTCGAATCCGGCTAGCGAGGAAAGCCAGTGTCCTCCAGCGCATGGGTAAGGCCGATGAGGCCAGCGCGACTTACGAAGAGGCTCTGAGACTGGCGCGTGAGCAGAATGACACGTCAGGAATTGCATGGATCCTGCACAATCTCGCGGACAACCACGAAAGGGCGAAGAAGTACGAGGAAGCAGATTCTCTGTACGCGGATATTCTCAACACTGACGGCATTGATGAGGTGCCGGAAGGTTTGATCAACACGCTGCACTGCTGGGCAGATTCCCACATACGGCGCGAAAATTTCGACCGGGCTAATGAATTGCTGGACAAAGCCCAAGATATCGCCCGCCAGCATGACAGAGTGCCTGAGCTGATAAAGGTATTGCTCTGTCAGAGTGCAGCACTGCAAAAGAATGAGGACATTACTGAGGCGCTCTCTCTTGCCCGCGAGGCTGCAGATATTGCGACATCATACGGTTCGGCAAAGCATCTCGCGCAATGTCTGCGCAGAGTAGGAATGTCTCTGCGAGGACTCAATCGTATAGAGGGTGCCGCGAAGATATACGCGGAAAAAATGCGTTTGGAGGTTCTCATGCAGCAACATGGGAGCGCGCGCGAAACAGCACAAGAGCTCTCCTTGATCTGGACAGAACTAGGCGACACCGATAAGGCGGAATTTTATTCTGCTAGAGCGTCAGAATTTACTCGTGAGGCTGAGCGCGTCGCCTCGGAAGAGCGCAAGCCCCTTGGCAGTCATTAGATCAACAACGAAGGAAACACCATGACTGATCCTATTTCCTTGACTGTAGCAACCTTGCTGGCCGGAGGATACCTGGCTGAGGCTGGAAGTGGGGCCTGGCGAACGACCACTCGTATTGTTGCCTTTTTGCGAAACAAATTCGGGCGGGATCAGCAAGCACTCGATGCCCTGCAACGCTGCGAAGATGATCCCTCTAGTGCATCAGCGCAAGCCGATGTGCGTACCGCGCTAGACCGCTATCTGGACACGGACCCGGGCTTTCGCAGTGAGTTGCTGTCCGTACTGGATTCTCAGGGATACAGCCAGAAAGAGGTGCTGAACAATCAAGTGACTGTGACAGATCAAGCCAATGTTGGAAAGATCGTTACAATCAAGGATGTACAGGGCGACGTAAGTTTCTAGGTTCAGAACGCAAGCGGACTCAAGGCTCTGCGGGGGCCCTACCTGAGCGCAGACACTCAGCATGGGGCAGGGTTGCGTGTCTAACTGCGTGACAACACGCACGCACACCAGCGAACAAGCACGGACGGTTGCGAACCGTCAGCGCAGGTGAGACGCCCACCGACCCAATGCAACGCTCCTGTCCCAGTTGCTTCGGGACGAAGAGGTCATCGTCAAAGGTCTCACCGCCGCGCTTCCACCGACGTAGCTTGCTCTGGTCGACGCCATGGCAGCGTGGCTAAGGCCGGTGGGGGTGCGGCGAGGCACACGCGCGCCTGATCGGTCGGAGTACCCACCATCGTTGCTGACTGTCGTCGGCTGAGGATCGGACACTCCAGCGCAGCTCCGAGAAGGGGCGTACGAGGCGAAGGGCCCGTGCCGTTCGCGTGCCAGAACCTGCGGGGAACCACGGGGAACAGCGGGAACTCGCCCCGGTGCGACCAGGACTCCAACACCACTCCGCCGCAGGTCAGCGCCGCAAACGCCCCCAAGAAACCCAAGCTTCCCAAGCTGAGAGCGCGAGTTCGATTCTCGTCACCCGCTCCATGTGGAACCCCCAGGTCGCCGACCCGGGGGTTGTTTGTTGTCCAGTCCAATTCGGGGGCGGCGTGCCCTCCGCGAGCCCTAAAACAACATCGTGCGCTGGGCACGTCCGGGATCAGGGCCTGCTCGGTGCGGCGACGCCGCCAGTCAGCTGAGGGCGGCATCGGGACCGACCGGTAGGAGGCGCTTCCTCGGCCCGACGGGTCGACGAGGTCCAGTCGTGGTACGCCCAGGTGGGTACCACGGCCCAGGCCCACGGCCGGCTTTCTGGGTTGTCCCCGGCACATTGGTCACAGGTGACGATCAGCTCACTCTAAGGCTCGACAGTGACAGCGGCGGCTCGGTCATCCTGCGTGCTGAGGGAGCGGGGCGGGTCAGATCACGCGGAACAGGTCGGCGGCGGCCTGGACGTCGGTGAGGTTGTCGATGGAGCGGAGGTTGTCGCACAGGGACTCCAGGACCGAGTCGGCTTCGGCTACGCGTGGAACGCCCACGGCCACGCCGAAGACCCGGAAGCCCAGCCGGTGCTTGGCGTCGTTCCAGGCGCGCATCCAGTCCTCGGTGACGCCGCAGTCGTCGTCGGTGAGCAGCACGATGTCGCCGCGCGTGCGGGAGGCGTCGTCGAACTCCTTCTCCAGCAGTTCGCCGGCCGCCGACAGGGGCCTCTGGTAGCTGGTGCCGCCGCCGAGGAAGGTCTCCGCGAAGTCGAGGATCCGGTCGATGCCGGCTGCCCGGCCGGCCGGGAAGCGGAAGACCTGGAGCTGGTCGGCGGCGGAGAACAGGATGCCGACGAAGTCACGGCCCGCGTGGCGGGCCTGGTCCAGCAGCGCCAGTGCGCATGCCCTGGCCCATGCCTCCCGGGTGACCCCGCCGGGCCCTGCCTCGTACATGGAGTGCGAGGTGTCCACGCACGCGATGACGGCGCCCCGGCCGGTGGGCTGCTCTCCCTGGCTGTCGTAGGGCATCAGCTCCCCGGCGGCGTAGCGCGCGGCGAACACCGCGCGCAGCTCAGGCAGGCCGAGGTTGGCCAGCTCGGAGGGGATGACACGGAAGAGGTCATTGCCGAGCGTGACGCCGATCAGCTCCCCGGTGGCGTTCTCCACCTTGCGGGCGCGTTCACCGCCGGCCATCTGCCGGAAACGGCCGATCAGCTCGGCTCACTGTGCGGATCGGCTCGCCGCCGCTCTCGGGGTGGTAGATCCGCTCGTTGAGGTAGCCCAGCGTCTCGTTCAGCGCCGCTGCGGAGCACTTGAAGATCTCGTCGATGAACGCGATGTGCGCGGTCGTGGCACGGCCGTCATACACCTGGCGGTACTCACCGCGGGCCAGCGCGGCGACGTCGATGGGACCGAACATCCTCGTCGGCGCGGTGAACTTCGACAGGAGGATCTCCCAGTACGACGCCCCCTCGAACCTGCCCGTGAGCTCACGGGCCATCTCGGACTTCGCCGTACCGGGCGGGCCGAGCACCAGTGAGTGCTGTCCGGCCAGCAGCGTCACCAACAGCGTCCGCACCACGTCGTCCCGCTCGTAGAAACGGTCCGACAGTTCGTCGCTGATCGCCCGCAGCCGCCTGGCCGTGTCCTGCGCGTCCTGCGGGTCCTGCGCGCTCATGTCCAACTCCTCGCCGGCGACGCCCGGTGGGCACGGGACGGCCCTTCCCCGACGGTACGACGAAGTGGCGCGGAGCCGTTCGGTGTTGCCTGGAACCGCGAGCGTCAGTATCTGAGCAGGAGGCGGGCGGGGATCGGCTGCCGGCCGGGCCCGGTCAGCTCGCGGGCATGAGGACCGTGTCGATGAGGTAGACGTTGGCGTTGGCGGTCCTGACATCGCCGCAGACCACCTTGGCGGAGTCGTTGACGGTGTACTCCTCGTCGGCGCCCGAGGTCATCAGCTTGGTCTTCTCCAGGGTGTCGAAGGAGCCGGAGTCCAGGTCGCCGGGGGTCAGCTTCTGGCCCACCACGTGGTAGGTCAGGATCTTCGTGAGCTGGGCCTTGTCGCTGAGGACCTTGTCCAGGTCGGCCTTCGGGATCTTGGCGAAGGCGTCGTCGGTCGGGGCGAACACCGTGATGTTCTCGGCGTTGTTGAGGGTGTCGACCAGGCCCGCCTTCTTCACCGCGGCCACCAGGGTGGACAGGGCGGGGTTGTTCGAGGCGGCGGTCGCGACCGGGTCCTTGGCCATGCCGTCGAAGGATCCGGCACCGTCCTCGGGCACGGCGGAGCAGCCGGGACCGAACGGCTCGCTCATGGCGGAGTCACCGCTGCCGGAGTCGGCCATGGAGTCGTCGGACGCCGACGCGGACGCCGACGCGTTGCCGCTGGCATCCGACGCGGCCGAGTCGCCGCCGTCGTCGGAACACGCGCTGAGCGCCAGCGGGAGGACGGCCGCCGCGGCGGCGGTCAGGGCGATACGGCGGATACGGGTGTGCGTCATGGTGTTTCTCTTCCTGGGAGCGAGCGGACAAGCGCGGCGGTCGCCGTCTTGGGGGGGGGGAAGGTGGTCGGGGGTGGTCATTCGACGGTCACCACGACGGAGTGCCATCCGCTGGCGCCGTCGGGGACGGTCCGGGTGCGTTTCTCGGTCTGTGTCTCGCCGGTGCGGTCCGTCGCCCGCACGGTGAGGGTGTGGCCGCCCTTCGTGGCCTGCCACGCGTAGGACCACTGGCGCCAGGTGTCGCGGGAGTCCTCGGCGGCGAGGGTGGCGTCCTGCCAGGGGCCCTCGTCGACCCGGATCTCGACCCTGTCGACACCGCGGTGCTGGGCCCAGGCGACGCCGGCCACCATGACCGTCCCCGTCTTCGGCCGGGCGAACGGCTTGGGGGTGTCGATCCGGGACTGGGTCTTCACCGGGGCCTCACGGGCCCAGTCGCGCTTGACCCAGTACGAGTCGTAGGCGTCGAAGGTGGTCAGCTCGATGTCCTCGATCCACTTGCAGGCCGAGACGTACCCGTACAGGCCGGGGACGACCATCCGGACGGGGAAGCCGTGGTCGAAGGGGAGGGGCTCGCCGTTCATGCCGACGGCGAGCAGGGCGTCCCGGCCGTCCATGACGTCCTCGACGGGGCTGCCGATGGTCATGCCGTCCACGGAGCGGGCGACGAGCTGGTCGGCGGGTCCGCCGCGGGAGGGCGGCACCACACCGCAGTCGGCCAGCAGGTCGGCCAGGCGTACGCCGATCCAGCGGGCGTTACCGGCGTAGGGACCGCCGACCTCGTTGGAGACGCAGGTGAGCGTGATGTCCCGTTCGATCAGCTTCCGCCGCAGCAGGTCGTCGAAGGACAGCGTCACCGGACGGCGTACGCCCGTGCCGTGGATGCGCAGGCGCCAGGCCGTGGCGTCCACCTGGGGCACCACCAGGGCGGTGTCCACGCGGTAGAAGTCGTCGTTCGGGGTGATGAACGAGCTGACGCCCGCGACCCGCACCTGCGCCCGACCGGGCACCGCCGGAGCGGGCGAGGCCGCGGGCGGCAGGCGGAGGTTGTCGCGGGAGGCGACCGCGTCCCGGTCACCACCGCCGTTCAGGACCCGGCCCAGTACCCCGGCCCCGGCCGAGGCGGCGGCAGCCGCGGTCGCGGCGATCACGAACCCACGCCGGTCCCAGCCCTGCCCCGGGTGCCGCGGCGCGGCCGGGGCGGCGTCCGGTTCCGGCAGCCGGCCGGCGAGGACGTAGAGGAGTACCGCCCCGGCCACCCCTCCCACGGCGGACGGCAGGGAGTCGGTGAAGCTGGTGGAGTCGGGCCGGGTGGTGGCCGCCGCGGCTCCGACCACACCGAAGAGCAGGACCCCGGCGGCGGCGGCCCGCCGGTGACGCGGCGCGAGCACGCCGAGGGCCAGGGCGAACAGGGCCAGCACGGCGAGGATGCCGAGCTGAAGTACCAGCTTGTCGTCGGTGCCGAAGGTGCGGATCGCCCAGTCCTTCACGGCGATCGGCGCCCGGTCGATGGCGGCACCGCCGACCGCGGTCACCGGACCGGCCTGGGGGCGGACTCCGGCCGCCGCCAGCTCGGCGACGGCGAGCGCGGCGAACCCGGCCAGCAGGCCGATCAGCGCGCCCAGGCCGAAGCGTGTCGCCCGCCCCGGGTTCCGCGTCTCCTGCTCTTCGTCGCTCACACCGGTAATCCGGCTCCGGTCGGCCGGCGGATTGGCCCGGAATCCGGGCAAGTCGCGAATTTCTCGGACCGATCCGCGGCTTCGACGGCTACGTACGGGCGCCCGCGTGCCCGGCGGCGGTCCGCGTCGCGGCGGTCCGCGTCGCGTGCCGGGCACAGTCACGCCGTGTCCGTCAGGCCGGCAGGGTGACCAGGGCCAGGGGCGTGGTGGTGGGGCGGGTCGAACCTCCCGCGGGTTCGATCGTGATGCCCACGGCCGAGGCGGAGTTCGCGGAACCGGCCAGGACGACGGCCCGGTCGGTGCGGCCGGCGTCCATCAGGCCCGCCGACCGCATGGTGCCGTCCACGTCGTACCAGAGCTGGTAGACCCTGCCGGCGGGAGGCGCGGTCAGGCCGGACGTCATCCAGACGGCCTTGTCGCGGGCGGAGGAGACGACGACCGTGGCGTCAGCCCCGCCGTCCAGCGGCACGCGCCGGGAGGCGGCGTCGGGTGCGCCGAGCACAGCGACCAGTTCGTCCGTCCGCTGCCGGGCCTGCTGTGCCTCGGTCGCGGCGTCCTCGGCCCTCCCGTGCTCCCGCACGGCGATGCCGCCGAGCCCGGCGGCCACCGCCATACAGGCGGCCAGGGCCAGCCGGGGAAGTCGCCGCCGGTACGTGCCGGCCGGTCTCGGGGGGCGGGTGGGCGGCGGGAGCTGCCGGATGGCGGCGACCCGGCGCAGGACGTCTTGCCTCATGGCGGGGCGCGGGGTGACCGCGACCGCCACCGCGAGCTTCGCGGCGGTGGCGGTGAACTCGGCCACCTCGTCGGCGCAGGAACCGCAGGTGCTCAGGTGCCGGGTGAACCGCGCGCGTTCCTCGTCGGGCAGGGCGTGCAGGGCGTAGGCGCCGGTGAGGGTGTGCGGGTCGGTGTCGGCGGTCGTCATGCGCTCACTCCCAGGCAGTCACGCAACCGGATCAGCCCGTCGCGCAGACGGGTCTTGACCGTCCCCAGCGGAACGGACAACTGGGCGGCCACCTCGCGGTAGGTGAGCCCCCGGTAGTAGGCGAGGGTGACGGACTGGCGTTGCAGCTCCGTGAGTGTCCGCAGGCAGCGGCGGACCTGTTCCCGCTCCAGGCGGTGCTCGACCTGCTCGGTCACCTCGTCGTACTCGGGCACCTGGTCGAGCAGCGCCGCCTTGTGGTCCCTGGCGGCGGCCGCCGCCACCGAACGGACCCGGTCGATGGCACGCCGGTGGGCGAGAGTGAGGACCCAGTTCATGACGGTGCCGCGCTCGGGCCGGTAGCGGGGCGCGGTGCGCCACATCTCCACCAGCACCTCCTGGGCGACCTCCTCGGACTGCGCCATGTCCCGCAGCACCGCGCGGACCACACCCAGTACGGGGGCCGCGACGATGTCGTACAGCGCCGCGAAGGCGTCACCGTCACCGCAGGCCACCGAGCGCATCAGTGCCTGCGGGTCCGGTTGGTGCGCCGGGGAACGGCCGATGAATACGGGCTCTTCCAACAGATCCGTCCTTGTCCGAGCGGAGCGGCCCGCGGCGGGAGACGACGCGGTACCCACCGCGGTACCCACCGCGGCACCCCGGGTCATTCGTCACTCAGGGAATCCGTATCTGGCGGGCCGGAGGATTGGTCTCCTTCCCACTTCTCTTCCCGGGCCTTCTCTTGCCGGGCCTTCTCTTCCCGGGCGATCGTCCCCGCGGTCCTGGCGCCGCTCGGCCACCGGGCCCGGTGGCCGCCCCGTATTCTCGACCGTGTGCTGCCGCGCGTGGACATGAACGCGAGCAGCGTGCCGCTGAGCAGCACCACGCCGGGCCGGTCGATCCCGTGGTCCGGCCGGACCGGCGGATCGCGATCGGGACAGGGGAACGCGCGGCTCTCGCGCGCCTCCCACACTTCCCTCCGGTGTCCGGGCCGGGCATCGTCTCCCGGCGCGCCGCTTCGGTTCAGGCCTCGTCGACGTGGCCGTTCAGGTGGAAGAGGAGCCATTCGAGCCGGTCCGCGGTGACCCCCATGGACGAGGCCCAGCCGTGCACGGAACTGACGTAGGTGGCGTAACGGGTGGGCCAGTGGCGGGTGCCGGCCGTCTCCCAACTGGACCAGCCGAGGGCGTTCAGGGAACGGAAGACCCGGTCGTCGAGGATCAGCGCCCGGTCGCGTCCGGCTCGGCGGTCGTCCACGGCCGCGAGCCACTTGGTGAAGAAGGACCGCCCCACCCCCGTGAGGACGAACTTCCGGTAGGCGCCGCTCAAATCGCCGCCGCGGACCGCCTCGCGCGTGGTCCGCAGGACCGCGGGCATGCGCGGGTCGGCGAGGGCCGCTTCGGTGTAGCGCGGCCCGCGTCCGTTGGTGGTGCCCGCGCCCCAGATCATGACGGCCACGAACAGGTCGCGCAGGCCGTCGGCGTCGTCGCCGACGCGGTCGCGGAGTTCGGTCAGGTCGGCCCGTGCGACGAGACGGTCGCCGTTCGCCCCGTGCGCGGACGGGACGCCGATGTCGAGCACGTGCGCCGCCCCGAGCGGCTCCAGCCGCGAGCGCCAGGTGCCGGGGCGGAAGCGCACGGGCTCCTGTACGCAGTCTTCGTGGCGGACGACGAGTCTCTGAAGCTGCTCCATCATGCTCCCCCGGGCCATGACAACGGCGGCGTGCCGTGGGTCACAGCGTACGGGGGGTGTGGGGGTGGGGTTCCCGGGTTCCGGAGCTTGGTGGTGCGCAGGTAGTGGTAGATCACCGAGGTGGCCGCCAGGACCAGCAGGGGGCCGGCCAGCCAGGGGTGTTCGGCCATCCGCAGGGGCAGGTAGCGGTAGGAGAGCAGGAGCGCGGTGAAGACCGCCGCGCCGTGCCCGACCAGCCGGATGCCGGCGCGGTCCCAGCCGCGGTCGTACGCGCGCAGGGCCGCCTCGACGGTGAGGGCGAAGACCACCCCGGCGAGCAGGTCCACGCCGTAGTGGTAGCCGAAGCCGAGCGTCGCGGCGAGGGTCGCGAGCAGCCAGAACGTTCCCGCGTGGCGCAGCGCGCGGGGGCCCGTGCGGGAGTGGAGGAAGAGCGCGGTGGCCCAGGCCGTGTGCAGGCTCGGCATGCAGTTGCGGGGGGTGACGGCGTCGTACGGCATCGGGTGCGGGACGGCCGGCGGCGGCGGGGTCTGCGGCCACAGGTGGGCCACTGCCCAGGACCCGCTGGACGGGGTGTCCGCCCACAGGCTGACCGTCGCCCAGTGGGCGGGGCCGTCGCCGTACGCGAAGATCGGGCCGACCACCGGGAAGATCATGTAGACGGCCGGTCCGAGGAGCCCGATCGCCAGGAAGGTGCGCACCAGGTGGTGGCCCGGGAAGCGGCGGCGGACGGAGACGTCCCGCAGTTGGTACAGGGCGACGATCACGGCGGCCACCGCGAGCTGGCCGTAGACGACGTCGAGGAGATTGAAGCCGATCGGGCCGGTGGCGGTGAGGAGCCGGCCCGCCAGCCAGGACGGGTTGCCCAGGGCGTGGTCGGCGGTGGCCACGTACTGGTCGAGCACGACCGGGCGGGCCTTGGAGGTGATCAGCAGCCAGGTGTCGCCGGTCTTGCGGCCGGCCACCAGCAGCAGGCCGAGGCCGACGCCCTTCAGCAGGAGGACGCGTTCCTGGCCGGTACGGCGCGTGACGGCGATGACCGCGCAGCCGAGCAGCACCCACAGCGCGCCGTTGCCGAAGGGGTGGCCGTCGCTCGGGCCGGCCTGCGCCAACCGCCGGACCAGGGAGAGGACGAGGTCGATACCGATCGCCGCACCGGCCGCGAGGAACCGTTGCCGCCAGGTGAGGACCACCATCATCAACGCCATGGCCGCGTAGAGCAGAGCGCCCGACTTGGGGGCGGCCACCAGCTCTCGCACCTGGGTGCTGACCGGGCCCGGCAGACCGTAATGACGTGCGGCGAACTCCAGCGCGGCGAAGAACCCGAGGGCCGCGACACCCGCCGCGACGAGGAGCACGGGCCGTGCTCCACGGGGCGCGCGGGAGGCGCTTATTCGGTCCGGTCGCGGGTCCGGTCGCGGGACGTTCCGCAGATCCTGCGGTGGTATGTGGCTCAACTCTTGGCTGCTTTGCTAGATTCTGGTGGTTGTTTAGTCGCACTTAGTTATATACGAGCGGTTTTTACCCGTGGTTTTTCGGCCGCAGTGTCATTCCCTCACAAGGACTGCCCGTCGGAGCTAGACAGAAAGGTCACAGCTTGGGTTGCCTCGGTTCGTCGTCGACCGCGTCACCCGCGACGCCCGGTCGGCGCGGGTGCGGTCCCGGTGGCGGCCAGTTTTCTTGCCGGATACCGAAGGGCCAGGTCAGGGGCTTGATCTCGGGGACCGGCCCGGGACGCTCCCGCCGCCGTCCGGGGATCGGGAAGGGGAACGGCCGCCGACGGCCACACCGAGCGGTGCGCACTGGCGCATACTGGGGGCACAATGACAAAGCCAGTTGCAGCGAAGCGCTATCTGCCCACCAGCCCCTTCAAGGCTCCGGTCGCGCCGCCTCCCAAGCAGTTCGCCGTGGGAGACCAGGTCACACACGACATGTACGGCCTCGGCCGAGTGATCGGCATCGAGGAAGGAATCGCGGTGCTCGTGGACTTCGGTTCCACGAAGGAGCGGATCCTGAGTCCGTACCCCAAGTTGAGCAAGCTGTAGTACCGACGTGCCCGGTCACGGCACGCCAGGCCCCTTCGTGGCCTGCATCACCAACGGGAGCCTCTCATCGACTCGACCTCGCTTTTCTCCGCTCCGGAAGGAGCGCCCCGCTATGCCAACGCGGCATCGCCACTTCCCGCGACGGACCCCTTCCAGGCCCCGGACTTCGGGGACATCGACACCTACGAGGGGGACCTGCCCTCGGACGACCCCAGCCGCCCGGGTCACCCGTTCTCGTAGCGTCAGCCGGATGCCCGGGGCGTCGTCGCTCCCCCGGGGGCGACGACTGCGGGAGTGCCCCGCCCCCTACGGAACGCCGAGTTCGAAGAGGGCGTAGCCCGCGTACGAGCCCGAGGCCAGGGCCGCGAGGCCGAGCAGGCCGAAGAGGTAGGGCCGGCCGAGGCGGCGCAGCGCGAAGGCCAGGGGGAGGAACAGGGGGAAGAGGGGGAGCAGGTAGCGGGAGACGTTGCTGAAGATCTGCTGGCTGCCCAGGACGAGAACCAGGGTGAGCACGGTGTGCACGATCAGCACGAGCGGGGGGCGGGTGCGGATCAGCAGGGGGAGAAGCGCGAGATCCAGGAGCACGACCGCCACGGCGATCAGGTCCGCGAAGGGCCAGGCGAAGAGGTAGTCGCGATGTCCCACCGGAAGTGAGGTGAGGACGTCGAGGGTCTGTACGCCGAAGTCCCACTCGTGGGCCCAGGCCCCGGACTGCAGCGTGAAGTAACCGCTGAGGTCGCCCATGCGATGGCCCACCCAGGCGAGGTAGGCGAGCAGACCGAGCGGGGCGACGGCCAGCGCGGCCAGCGGGCGCAGGACGCCGTCCCGGCGCCGGTACAGCGCGAGCAGGGCGGCCAGCGCGACGGCGGCGATCAGTGCGCCCGCCGTGGGCCGGTTGAGTCCGGCGAGACAGGCGAGCAGGCCGGCGGTGAGCCAGCGGCGGGTCAGGACGGCGTGACAGGTCCAGGCGGCCAGCGCCACGTAGAGGGAGTCGGAGTAGACCGCCCACTCCACCCCCGAACCGGGCCACACGGCCCACAGCCCGGCCGCGGCCAGTCCGGCCCGCCGGCCGCCGAGGAGTTCGGCGATCGCGTAGATCCCGAGGGCGGCGGCGAAGGACGCGAGGACGGAGACGAGCAGGCCGGCACCGTACGAGCCGAGTCCGGTGGTCTCGGAGGTCAGCCGGATCAGCGCCGGGTAGAGCGGGAAGAACGCCGCCGAGTTCCCTTCCAGCGTGATCAGGCCGGTGGCTCCGGGGACCGGGACCAGGGCGGGATCGTAGCCGTGCTCGGCGATCTGCTGGTACCACCACCCGTCCCAGGTGGCCAGGACGTCCCACGGCCGCTCGCCGCCGCCGAAGCGCGGATTCTTCGTCCGGTGGTCCCCGGCGGAGTGCAGCAGGCACATGAAGACGGTGAAGCCGATCAGCTTCAGGGTGCCGTAGAGGGCCAGTACGGGGCCGAGGTGCGCGGCGGTGCGGCGCAGACTCCGCCGCCACCCGCCGGGCGGACCGGGAGGGGAACCGTGGTCCGGGACGGAAGCCGGGGCAGGGGCCGGGAAATGGGCGGGGGCGGGGGCGGGGGCGGACGGTGATCGCGGCGGTCTCGCGTGCCAGGCGCCTGCCGGGGTGGCGCTCGGGTTCATCCGCGGAACACCCACGCCCGGAAGAGCAGGAACCGCAGCAGGGTCGCGGCCAGGTTGGCCCCGAGCAGGACGGCGAGTTCGGTGGAGTGCGCGGCCGAGGGCGCCGAGTGGTGCAAGGTGGCCAGCGAGCCGCTGGTGAGTGCCAGGCCGATCAGGAAGACCACCAGGCCCCGGCCCTGGTGGCGCAGTACGCCGCCGCCGCGCAGCCCGAAGGTCAGGCGCCTGTTGGCGGCCGTGTTGGCGACGGCGCAGACCAGCAGGGCGAGCGCGTTGGCGGCCTGGGCGCCCGCCGCCGGACGCAGCACCGCGTACAGGACGAGGTGCATGAGGGTGCTCATCGCGCCCACCCCGGCGAAGCGGAGCAGTTGGGTGAGGAGTTCGCCGGGCGGCGGCTCCCCGCCGGGTCCCCCGGCACGGCGCGGTACGGCGGGGGACCCGGGGCCGCGTCTGGGCGCGAGGGCGATCCTGGCGATGCCGCGCAGGTCGGCCAGGGCCGTGGCGAGGAGGTCGACCCGGCTGTCGGGATCGTCCACCCAGTCGACGGGCACCTCGTGGATACGCAGTCCGGCGCGCTCGGCGGCCACCAGGAGTTCGGTGTCGAAGAACCACCCGTCGTCCCGCACCCCGGGCAGCAGCCGCTCGGCCACCTCACGCCGTACGGCCTTGAAACCGCACTGCGCGTCGGTGAAGCCGACGGCGAGAGTGGCGCGCAGGAGGGCGTTGTAGCAACGGGAGGTGGCCTCCCGCTTCGGTCCGCGCACCACCCGGGAGCCGGGGGCCAGACGGGTGCCGATGGCGAGGTCGGAGTGGCCGGATATCAGCGGGGCGACGAGCGGCAGCAGCGCCGCGAGTTCGGTGGACAGGTCGACGTCCACGTACGCGAGCACCGGGGCCGGTGACCGCGACCAGGCGGCGCGCAGCGCCCGGCCGCGGCCCTTCTCGGGCAGCCGCAGCCACTGCGTCCCGGGCAGTTCGGCGGCCAGGCGGGCGGCGATCACCGGGGTGCGGTCGGTACTGGCGTTGTCGGCGACGGTGATACGGAAGGGATACGGGAAGGTCTCGCGCAGGTGTGCGTGCAGCCGGCGCACGCTCGGCTCCAGATCCGTCTCCTCGTTGAACACGGGGACGACCACGTCCAGGACGGGCTGCTCCTGTTCCCGCTCCGGCTCGGGCTCCGGCTCGGGCTCCGGCTCGCGGTGGTGCTGGTGGTGCTCGTAGTGCTGGTAGTGCTGGTGGTGCGCCTTCGGTAGGTCTCTCATCCTTGTCCTTGTCCTTGTCCTCTGGCTCAGGGCACGCCGAAGGCAGTGGTGGGCGTGGGGCGGGGCGGGGCGTCGGCGGGCTCGTCATCCGCCTCCGGGCGAGGCGTCGTAGGAAGGGAGGGAGGAGGCGGGGGCCGTGCGGGTCGCCGACGGCTGGTACGTCGGTTCGCCCGACGCGCCCCCCGTGTCCGACGCGCCCGAAGGCGGGGGTGGATCCGTCGTGGGCGGGGGCGTGGAAGCCGTGCTCCCGGGCGGGGACGCGCCGTCCGTGGCGGGAGCGCCGGTCGTGGCCGGGGGCAGCGACGCGCGCGTGGTGGTGACCGCCGAGGAGGGGGCACCGCTGAAGGAGGGGTCCGGGGTCGTGGCCGGGGCGGTGGGCGACGGACTGGTCGCGGGCCGGGGTCCGGGGTGGGGGCTGCCGGGCTCGACGCGGTGGGCGCTCTGCGGCAGCAGGAACAGCCCCGCGCCGACCGCGGCGACGGCGAGGACGGAGCCGACGGCCCCCTGTACGGCGCGGGCGCGGCGGCGGGCCCGTACGGCGAGCCGGAGACGTTCGCGGTGGCGCGGTTCGAAGGACGCGGGCCCGGAGGTGTCGCGCATGATCCGCGCCAACTGCCGCTCGAAGTGATCCACGGGGTCCTCCTTCACCGGGCCGGCTCGACGACATCGACCAGGAGCCGGCGCAGCCTCGCCACTCCCCGGGCGGCGTGGGAGCGAGCGGTGCCCACCGGGCAGCCGAGCACCTCGGCGACCTGCCGCTCGGGCAGGTCCTGGTAGTAGCGCAGCACCACCGCCACTCGCTGCTTCGGTGACAACTGGGCCAGCGCGGCCTCCAGCCGGTCCCGCTCCACGACGTCGGCGGACACGTCGCCGGCCATCGTCACCTCGGGCAGCCGCTCGACGGGGCGCTCACCCCACCAGCGCCGCAGTCCGGAGCGGGCCGCGGCACGCACCATCACCTTGCGGACGTACGCCTCGGGCGCCTCGTCCCCGACTCTGGGCCAGGCGAACCAGAGCTTGACCAGGGAGTCCTGCACAAGGTCCTCGGCCCGGTGCGGGTCGCCTCCGACGAGCAGACGGGCGAGCGGGAGCAGCGCCGGCCACCGGGCCGCCACGAACTCGTCGAACTCACCGGCCCGAGCCTGCTCCATCCGCGCCGTCCTCGCTGTCGCCCGTTGCGGTCACCATGGGTAAGACAGCGGCTCCTGCCCGACGATGCACCTGGGGGGCGTGATCTGGATCACAGGATCGGCGCGTGGCGGACGACGCGCGCCTGGTGATCACCGGTCCGTGCCGGGTACCTGAGGCGTATGGCAGAGGTGGTGCAGGCGGGGCTGTGGGGACTGGTGGCGGGTTCGGCGCTGCTGGTGGGCGCGGTGGCGGGGTTCGGCCTGCGGGTCCCGCAGAAGGTGATCGCCACCGTGATGGCCTTCGGCGCCGGGGTGCTGCTGTCGGCGGTCAGTTTCGAACTGGTCGGTGAGGCGTACGAGCAGGCCGGGCTGGCTCCGGCGGCGATCGGCACGCTGGCCGGTGCGCTTCTCTACACGGCCGGCAACGTCTGGCTGGCCCGCCGCGGCGCCCGGCACCGCAAGCGCTCCGGCCACCATCGCGCCCAGGCCCAGCCCTCCGAGGCCCAGCAGGGCGGCTCCGGCCTGGCGCTCGCGCTCGGCGCGCTGCTGGACGGCATTCCGGAGTCCGCTGTCATCGGCGTGGGCCTGCTCGACGGCGGAAAGGTCAGCATGGTGACCGTGGCGGCCGTCTTCATCAGCAACGTTCCCGAGGGGCTGTCCAGTTCGGCCGGCATGAAGAAGGCCGGCCGCGGCAAGGCGTACGTCTTCGGGGTGTGGGGCGCCATCGCCGCCGCGAGCACCGCGTCGGCCGTGCTCGGTTACCGCGTGGTCGGCGGTTCCTCCCCGGCGGTGATCGCCGCCGTGACGGCGGTGGCCGCCGGCGCGATCCTCGCGATGATCGCCGACACGATGATTCCCGAGGCGTTCGAGGACGCGCATCTGGCCATCGGGCTGATCACCGTGAGCGGTTTCCTCGTCTCTTTCGCCCTCTCCCACGCCTGAGGCTCCCACGCCTGAGGCCGGTGAGGGTCCGGTGGTGCGGAAGGCCGTCGCGGTGACCGTCAGGACGAGGGCGGGGAGCGGCGAGGCCCGGCCGGCCGACCGGCCGGCCAGGCGCCTCAAGGTCTGTCTGACAAACCCTGGCCCTGGTCAGGCGCCTGGAAGGTGATCCCGGAGAAGTCACGGCCCTGTAGGAGGGGGCCGTGCTGAGTTCCACCGCTCACGGTGTTCCGGGTGTCCCCCGCCGCGGCGTGGAGCACCTGCGCCTGCTGACCCCACTCGGTCAGTCGCGCTCCGAACACGGCGTCCTGAGCGGCGCGTCGGCTCAATGCCTCGCTGAGCGCCCTCGCCCGCTCCGCGCTGTGCGGAGCCTGGGACAGGGAGACCAGCTCCGCTTCACCGGGCGCCGGGTCCGGTGTCGTGGGGGTTTCGTCCGCCGGTCCCCTGCGCACCAACCCGCGCAGCGCATCCCAGAGTTGCCGCCCCATCTCGCCACCGGCTCCGGACGCCGCCGCCACGAGTAGGCTCGCCGAGATCGGATCCACGCCTGTTCCCCCAGTCGTACAGCGGTCGTGCGGCGGAGTCGATCGGATGGGACGCCATCCTCTCAGAGCCGCCTGCTCGGCGGAGCGGTCGCGTCGGCCACATCCGGGGGCCGGTGCCCGGTACCGAACCGCGGGTTCGCGGAAAGGACCGGACACCGGGTCGCTCACATGCTTGAATAGGATGAGCCCTGCTTGCTGGCTGTCACGCATGCAATGCACGTGAATATCATTGCGGTGGCGGCCAGACATCCCAGAAGTTTCTTGCTCATTTGCGTCTTTCATCTAGCAGAGACAAGGTCTGTCGCTTGAGCACGGCAGAGCTGCGGCCCGGAAAGATGGCCTCCATGCCCTCACGTGGCAGAACTCTACAGTCACTCGGTCAGGCGTACGTACCGATGGCACAGGAATCGAAATCCGGGCCGCCCGCTCTTTTTGACTAAGCGGTAGCTTCTCCTCGCAGTTCCGCTAAAGCCCTCGCGGCGCGAGCCTGCTCGGCGGGAGCGCCGATGCGCCTGCTGACGGCAAGGCTCTCCTCCAGGTGGGCCACCGCGGGAATCGTCTGCCCGGCGTCCCGTTCGGCGAGGGCCAAGTCGTAGAGGACATCCGCCTCCTCGCCCGCCGCGTGAATGGCACGTGTCACCTCAAGTGCGGTGATGTGCTGCCGCAGAGCCTCTTCCGTACGGCCGGCGGCCCGGTACGCCCGGCCGATCCGGGTGAGCGCGATGGCCTCCGCACGTCGGTCTCCGACGTCCCGCAGCACCGGCAGGACAGTGCCGTACAGAGCGAGGGCCTCGTCGGTTCTGCCCAGCTCGTCCATGACGGCGGCCAAGTTCATCTGAAGCGTGGCCCGGTCTCTCGGATTACCCAACCGCTCCGCCACGACAATGGCCTTCAGGTAGGCCGCTTCCGCCGCTTCCGGACGTCCCGTTTTCCTATAGATCTCAGCCGTGTTGTTCAGGGCGCTGTATTTTCCGCGCTCGTATCCTATTGCCGTGAAATCGGCCAGGGCCGACGTGAAGCACGTGAGCGCTTCCTCGTTCTCCGCCAGGTGAAGGTGGATGATTCCCAAAAGATTTCTGCAGCGCCCGATCCGGAGCAGATCGCCTGTTCGCAGAAGAGAATCAGCGGATTCCCTCTGAAGTGACTTCGCCTGCACGTACTGACCTGTCTGCCACAGCGAGATGGAGAGTTGGTGAACGCACTCGCTCTCCAGTTCCCGGTCCCGCAGCGACCGCGCGACGTCCAGCGCCCGGCGCGCGGCCGAGATCGCCTCGTCGTAGCGGGAACCGTGGGTGTACACCGCGCACAGGTCCAGCAGGGCTCGCGCCCCGGCCACGCTGTCACCTGCGGCGTTCCAGTGGGAGGCGGCGCGTCGCAGCAGCGGCTCGGCCGCGGCGAGGTGCCCCTCCATGTCCAGGAAACCCGCCAATACATGTACCGCTGCCGCGAGTTGCCTTTCCGTGCCATGGTTGACAAGCCAGTCCAGAGTGTCCAGCAGATTTGCCGATTCGGTGATCAGCCACTGTTCCGCGGATTGCGGGTCGACGATCTCCGGACACGGTGCCACGGCCCGGTCCCCGGCATCGAGAGCCGTGCGCGAACGGAAGGGATAGGCCAGGCGGTCGGCTTGATCGGCGGTCAGGACATAGTGATCGACAAGGCGTTGCACGGCCCCTCGAACATCATCCTCGGAATCGCTGTCTCCGGCATCGATCAGCGAGCGGGCGTAATCGCGCAAAAGATCATGGATTCTGAAGCGGTGCGGAACAGGCTCGGACACAAGGTGGTGGATCAGAAGATCCTCAAGAATGTGTTCCGTTGTCTCCACGGAGAATCCGGTGAGTGCGGCGATCGCCCGCGGCCCGAACTCGACCCCCATGTGCAGGCCGATACGGCGGAACACCAACTGCTGCTCGGCCGTGAGTGCGCGGTAGGAGACCGCGAAGACGTGGGTCAACGTCCGTTCCACGTCTCGTAGCTGAGCGAGGTGACCGCCGGTGCCGCCGAACTGGCGCAGCAGGTCGGCCGTGGTCCACGAGGCCCGCGCCAGCAGTCGGCTCGCCGCGATCTCCACCGCCAGGGGGAGGTATCCGCAGATCCGGACCGTTTCCGCCACGTCCGACGGATCGGTGTCCCGCCCCCGCCCCAGCCGCTTCACGAAGAGCGCGGCCGCGTCGGCGGGCGACAGCACGTCGAGGGAGACCGGCCGCACTCCGGGCAGTCCGGGCAGCAGGCGGCGGCTGGTCACCACGACCGCCGTCGGGGAAGCACCCGGGAGCAGGGGCCGGATCTGGTCGGAGGACGTCGCGTCGTCCAGGATCACCAGCATCCGCCGGTTGCGGGCCGTGACACGCCAGAGGGCGACCAGTTCGTCGAGGTCCAGCGGCAGTTCCCCGGTGTGCGTACCGAGCAGTCGCAGCAGTTCGGTGAGGGCCCTGGCCGGGGCGGGCGGTGTGCGGTCGGTGAAACCCCCGCCGAGGTGGAGGAAGACGCGCCCGTCCGGGAACCGGTCCCGCAACCGGTGGGCCAGGTGGACGGCCAGGGCGGTCTTCCCGACACCTCCCATGCCGTGGATCGCCTCGACGGTGACGACGTCCGAGGCGCCCCGTTCCTCGCAGAGCGCCGCGGTGAGCCGGCGCAGTTCTTCGCGGCGGCCGGCCCAGGGGACATCGCGCGGCAGGTTGTCCGGGACCCGGCGCGCCGGCCGCGGCTGCGTCCTCTTCCCGGCTCCGGCGCCCGGAAGCAGGTCCGCCGCCGGGGTTCCCGCCAGGATTCCCTGGTGGACCCGGTGCAGCCCACGGCCGGCGTCGAGACCGATGTCCCGGACGACACGCTGCCGGGTCCGCTGGAGCAGCCGGGTCGCCTCGGCCGTCCGGTTGCTGCCGTACAGGGCGACCGCCAGGCGTTCGGCCAGCGCCTCGTCCACCGGGTGCGCCTCGGCCAACGGCACAAGCACGGGGACGGCGTCGCTGAACTTCCCCTCGCCGAAGAGGATCTCGGCTCTGGTCATCGCCGCCACGAGCGTGGTCTCCGCCACGGCGGACCGCAGGTGCTCGGCCCAGGGACCGGTGATCCCGGCCAGCGGTTCACCGTGCCAGAGGCGGTCCGCCCGGTCGAGCAGGCGCAGGGCGGCCTTCTCGTCCACGCCGTCCTTCAGGGTGCGGGCCCGCTCGACACAGCTTGTGTAGTAGCGCAGGTCCACCCTGTCCGGGGCGACCTCCAGGGAGTACGAGTTCGTGCGACTGATGATCGCGGGTGCGTCGTCCCCGGCGATCCGCAGGGCGCTGCGGATCCGGGAGATATGGGGGTAGAGGGCGTCCCTGGCCTTACCGGGCGGGTGCTCGTCCCATATCCGGCGGATCAGGGTGTCCACGCTCACCGCATGGCCCGCGTCCCAGGCCAGGGCGGCCAGTGCCAGTCGCGTCTTGGTCGATTTGAGATCACTACGGCAACCCGCCGCCCGGATCTCCACCGCTCCCGAAATCCTGATCTCGAACTCCACCAGCGTCCTCCCCGCCGGTAGGGCCTGTGATTGTCGAGCATTTGAGAGTGACATGACATTGCCATCAACGACCATAAGGAGACGACATCAGCTCAAAGTTGACCGATTAGCGGTCACGTCAGTTCACGCCGAGCGCGGAGCGGGGAGTGAATCCCGGGAAACCGGAAGGAGTCCGCACGTGCATGCCTTCTCCTCGGACGATCTGAAAACGCTGCTGTGGGCCATGGCCGCCTGTGACGCCGACCCGGAAGGTCCCGCGTGGCGGGATCTGGTCCGGGTGCGGGACATCGCGGTCCGCGCGGACCCGGCGGTGGCCCGCCGCTGGCCTTCGCCGGCCGCGGGGAGACAGCCGACCGGGACGGAGCCGTGGCAGGAACTGGTCGGGGAGCTGGACTCGTTGGCCGCGCGTGACGCGGCGACCCGGGCCGCGCTGACCGAGTGGCTGCGCCGCCACCCCGCCCGCCCCTCGGCCGGCCCCGCTCCCGCCCCCGCCGCCCCCGCGGTGCACACCAACGTCATCAGCGGGGACGCCGTGCTGCACGGGCCCACCGTGCAGGCGCGGGACATCCACGGGGACATCCACTTCCATTCCCCCTCCCAGACGCCCCGGCGCCCACCCGTACCCCGACAACTGCTGCCGGTGACCGCGCGTTTCGTCGACCGGGAGGCCGACCGACGGGCGCTGGACGCCTTCCGTGCCCAGTGGCCGACGCACGCACCGCAGATCCTCGTGGTCAGCGGGCTCGCCGGCATCGGCAAGACCGCCTTCGCCACCCACTGGCTGCAGCAGCGCGCCGCCGGCTTCCCCGACGGCCAGCTCTACGCCGACCTGGGCGGACGGGCCACCGCGGAACCCGGCGCAGACAGCGGAGACAGCGGCGAGACCGCGGGGGCCGGGCCCGTCTCCCCGGCCACCGTGCTGGAAGCCTTCCTGGTCGCACTCGGTGCGTCCGCGGTGCCGGCCGGTATCGCGCAGCGCAGCGCGCTGTGGCGCTCGATGACCTCGGGACTGCGGCTGGCCGTCCTCCTGGACAGCGCGTTCACCGCCGCTCAGGTACGCCCGCTGCTGCTGGGCACGCCGACCGGCCTGACCGTGGTGACCAGCAGGACCAACCTGACCGGTCTGCGCGTCGACGGCGCCTCGGTGCACCGGCTGGAGGGGCTGCCCGCCGATTCGGCCGTCGAACTCCTCGCCGCCGGTGGCGGGGCGCGCGTGGAGCGGGAGCCGGCCGCCGCGCGGGAGGTGGTCAGACTCTGCGGCCGGCTGCCCCTGGCGCTGGCCCTGGCCTCGGCCCAGCTCGCTCTGCGCCCCCACCACTCCTTGTCCGCCCTGGCCACCGGCCTGTCCCGCGGCCGGGGTGTCGTCGACTCGCTGCACGCCGACGGGGAGGCCGTGCTGCGGACGGCGCTCGACATGTCGTACGCCGCCCTGCCGGCCGAGAGCCGGGTGCTGTACCGCCGGACGGGGCTGCTGCCGGCGGATCGCCATGACCTCTCGCTGCTGACCGCCCTCGCGGGCGGCGCGGAGGGGCCGGGTGACACCGGGCAGTCCGCCGAGTTCGCCGTCCACGCGCTCGTGGAGGCGAATCTCCTGGAGGAGACGGGCCCGCGCACCTACCGCTTCCACGACCTCGTCCAGCCGCACGCCCGTCGGCTCGGCGAAGAGCGGGAGACTCCCCACGGGCGCGCAAGCACCCTGCGCCGCTTCGTGGACTGGTGCATGTCCACCGCCGCCTCGGCGGAACACATCCTCACCCCCGGCCACCGGCTGCCCGGCCACGACCTGCCCGCCGAAGCGGTGGCCCCGGCCCCGCTCGACAGCGCCGAGGAGGCGCTCGGCTGGCTGGACACGCACCGCAACGGCCTGATGGGCGCGGTACGGCACGCGGCCCGGGCCGGCTGGCACCACTCCTGCTGGCGGCTCACCGACTTCATGTGGCCCCTGTTCCTCCGGTTGCGCCCGTCCGAGATGTGGGTCGAGGCACACCGCCTCGGGCTCGAAGCGGCACGGCGGAGCGGTTCGACGCAGGGCGAGGGCCGCATGCTCACCTCCGGCGCGATCGGTCTGCGCAACGCCGGCCGGTACCCGGAGGCCGCCGACTGGTACCGGCGGGCGCTGGAGATGGCCACGGCCGACCAGGACGTACGGCAGCAGGCGCAGGCCGTCAGCGGTCTGGGGCACGTCGATCTCCTGTCCCACCGGCTCGATGAGGCGCGGGCCCACTTCGAGCACGCTCTGCGGCTCAGGGAGTCGATCGGCTACCGGCGCGGGGCCGCCCTCTCCCGGCGGCGCCTCGGCGAGACCGCGTTGGCCGCCGGCGACCTGGTCACAGCCACCGCGCAGTTGCGCCGGGCCGGCACCGAACTGGAGGCGCTGGACGAGACGTACGAGGCGGCTCGCGTCCTGGCCCTTCTCGGTCACGTCCTGGAGCGCGACGGGGAGCGCGCCGACGGCGTCCGGCGCATGCGGGAGGCGCTCGCGCGCTTCCGGGCGGGCGACGCCCGGTCCGAGGAGTGGGAGGCGCGTTGCCTGGAATGGCTCGGCCAGGCCGCCGAGTCACGGGGTGACCTCGTGGAGGCAGTACGCCACTACGAAGCCGCCCGGGATCTCTTCCGGCGGCTGAGCGCCGAGGACGCGGCACGGCTGGACGGCCGGCTGCGGCAGTGGTGAGCACCGCGGCCGGCCGTCCACCGCTCAGCGGCGCGGCACCGGAGCGACGGAGCGCAGCGTGCGGGCCGGCCGCCCGGACACCACCCAGGCGTGCACGACCGACCCGACCAGAGCGACCGCGTGCGCCGGCACCGGGGCACCGGGCCCGGCCGGCTCCTGCGCACGCGGCGACTGCGGGCGCGGTGGCTCCGCGCGCAGTGGCTCCGAATGGACCCACGACACGGCGCCCGTGGCGTCCCTCACCCCGACCACACACCTCGTGGCCGTGTCGGGTACGGCGGCGGCAAGACACCCGGGGTGGTCGTCGAGCAGCTCACGCGCCCGCCGGTGAGCCGGACCGGGCGGCAGCGGCACATGGCTCACGAGTACGTCGGCGTGATCCACGAGCGCGGACCGCTCCGGGCTGTCCGCGTCGACGCACAGGTGCACGTCGCAGGGCGGGGAACCGTTGCCGTGCGCGCACGGCAACGGCGGAGGGGTCGGACCCGGGTGCTGTCCGGCGGACGGGGGCAAGGGGACGGAGCGGACGAGTGCCGGGCCGTGCGTCGCACCGCCGTGCTCCGCGTCCGCACGCCACACCACGAGGGACGACCGGATGTGCGGGCCGTACCGACCCGGCCGGACAGCGCCGCGTGCCGCGCGGAAGCACACCGCGGCCCACACGGCGTCCGGCGCCGCGGCCGGCTCCCGGCCGGTGCGGCGGCCGCTCACAGCGCCGCCGCGCTGCCGACGGGAATCTCCCATCGCGTCAGGTCCGGCGGGAGCGGGGGCGGTGCCACGGACGGCGGACGGGCGGGCTCGCCCAGTCCGAGCATGCGGTAGAGAAGCGCACGCATCCGCCGGTGGAACCGGCCCGGTGCCGACGACAGCGAGGCGGCGACATGGTCGTACTGTCCCGGGCGGAGCAGTTGTGCCGCGTACTCCAACTGCTCCACCAGCGGGTACACCGGGGAGATCACGGGAGCGGCGGCGGACAGCAGAGCCGCGGGAGAGCAGGCCGACACCTCCCGCCGGGACCCGGCCGTCAGCAGCATCGTCGCCTCCGTGAGCGTGCCGTAAGCGGTCAGCGACCCGTGGTCACCGATGATCCAGTCGGCCGCGATCAGCGGTGCCTGCCAGTCGGCCTCCGGGGGGACGACCGCGATCCCCCGGCCCTGGCAGCAGGAGAGCCAGCCGCGCACCTGCCGCATGCCGTGCCCCGCGAACACATTGGGGTGGACCAGCATCGCCACCCGGTAGCCGTCGCCCGGAAGCTGGCTCAGCAACTGCGGCAACAGGGTGTCGAGCCGCCCGAAGGTCGAAGCCGGGCCCCAGGTGGACGTGACGACCACGAGCCGCTGTCCGTCCGCGAGCCCCAGCGCACGGCGGTACGAGTCGCGCCCGGAGCTGCCGACGATCATCCGGTCGACGCACGGATCACCCGTCACGTGCGCCACGGGAAGGGCCTCCGGGCAGGACCGGGCCAGTTCCTCCAGGTCCCGGTCGTGGGCGTAGCCGATCGCGGCCGGCACCAGCCGCCCGTCGTGCAGCAGGTGCTGACGGCTCAGCATTCCGGGCGCCCGGTGCTCTCCCGGTGCCAGCCCGGTGACGTCGGTGAGCAGTTTGATCTGCCCGGCCCCGTGCGAGATGCGGACGACCGGAGCCCGCAGTTCGTGCACGCCGCGGGAGCCCGCCGCGAGCGCGAGGTCGAACTCGGCCCGCAGCGCCTCCTCCCAGGGCACCGTGGTGATGCCCAGGCTCCGCAGGAACTCGGTGACTCCGCTGCCGAAGGCATGCGGTGCGGCCGTGAAGACCAGTTGCACACGCAGGTCGGTCTCGAGTAATTCGAAGACCTCCCGCAGTCGTTGGGCGAAAGTCACTGTGTGCACGACCACCAGGACCCGCTTGCAGTCCCGTACCGTGAGCCAGTGCCCCTGCTCGATCAGTGCGGATCTCGTCGTGTGGACGGTCACGCGATCCCCCCTCGCTCGTCGCCGGATACATCGGACGGCAAGGGGGTTCCCG
The DNA here is from genome assembly GCF_039542605.1 of Streptomyces ziwulingensis. NCBI lineage: Bacteria > Bacillati > Actinomycetota > Actinomycetes > Kitasatosporales > Streptomycetaceae > Streptomyces > Streptomyces ziwulingensis. The sequence goes on along the minus strand of NZ_BAABIG010000022.1, from coordinate 255,976 downwards.
GTGCGTACGGTGCTTTCCTTGCAGACCTCTTGCAGCACCCTTGCCCCGGTGTCGGACGCCGGGGCAAGTCCGCGGGGAGGACTCACCGGGTCCGGGCCGCCCAGCCCTCGGTGTGCCTGACGGTCCCTCGCGCCGTCACCGCCCCCGGACCGCCTCGGCCGGCGGCACCCGCAGGGCCCGGCGGGTGGGGAGTTCGGTGGTGAGGAACGCCGTCGCGGTGACCGTCAGGGCGAGGGCGGGGAGCAGCCAGGCCGGGCCGGCCGGCCAGGGGCGGCCCAGGAAGCCCTGCCCGAGCAGGGCGAGGGGGACCGCGGAGAGCAGCAGGGCCGCGCCGAGGGCGGTGGCGGCGGTGACCGCGGCCTCGCGGCGCATCATCGCGCGGACCTGCCGGGGGGTGGTGCCGTTGAGGCGGAGGGCCGCCAGCTCGGTGCGGCGCTGCGCGGTGGCGGCGACCAGTTTGTTGGCGATGTTCAGCAGGAGATGGCCGAGCAGGACGGTGACGACGGCCAGGTCGATCCAGACCTCGGGCGGGGCGTCCGCCAGGCCGGTGGCCGGGCGGGGGCGGGCGTCGTCGAGGACCAGGCCGGGGCGGGAGCCGGCGAAGGCGGCGAGGGCCCGCCCGGACGCGGCCGTGCCGTCGGTGCGGACCAGGACGGACGGGTCGAGGCCGGTGGTGGTGTGCCCGGCGGCCAGGTCGTGGGAGAGGACGACCGGGCCGAAGCCGAGGCCCCGGTCGTACACCGCGACGACCTTCGCGTCGACCGGTGTGCCGTCGCCGAGGACCAGGTGGACCGTACCGCCCACCCGCGCGTCCCGGGGGCCGGCCACGTCGGCGCCGACGGCGACGGTGGCACCGGTGAGGGCGCCCAGGTCGCCGTCGCGCACGTCGAGGTCGAGGACGTGCGGGGCGTCCGGGGTGAGCACCGTCGCGGCCGCGGACTCGGTCTCCGGCTCACCGAACATGTCGTACGTCCACACCACGGTGGTGTCGCCCACCGGGGCCGCGGCCCGTACGCCGGGCAGCTCGCGTACGGCGGCGAGGGTGCCCTCGGGCAGGCCGCCGAGGGCGGGCGCGGTCAGCCGCTGCTGGGCGAGGGTGCCGGCCCGGACCTCGGCCGCGGTCGCGGCGAGCACGGTGGTCTGGGCGAAGGTGTAGGTGAGGACGAACATGACCGCCATCGCCAGGGTGGCGACGATCCCGGCGTTGCGCAGCGCGTAGGCGCGGAGGTTGGACATCGCCAGCCAGGTGGGGGCGGAGGCGCCGGACCGGGTGAGCCGGGCGGCGGCGGTGCCGACGCCCCGCACGAGCGCCGGACCGGCCAGCGCCAGGCCGATCGCGCCGAGGATGCCCGCCATCGAGGTGCCGGTGGCGCCGAGGACCGTGCGGGAGAACAGCGGCAGGGCGGAGAGGGCGGTGGCGGCGGCCATCAGGAGCAGGCCCGCGCCCGTGCGGGCCCGCGCGGGGTGCCGGGGTTCGCTGCGGGACTCCGCGACCGCCTCCGTGGCCGGCCGGCGGGAGGTGCGCCAGGCCGCGCCCCGGGCCGAGAGCTGAACGGCGAGGACGGTCAGGAGCAGCGCCGCGGCGCCCGGCGCCGGACTCCAGGTGAGGGGCAGTTCGGCCGGGATGACACCCCGGTCGGCCAGCAGGTGGCGGAACTCCTCGGCCAGCAGGTAGCCGACTGCGACGCCGGGGACGAGCGCGACGCCCGCGATGACCGTGGCCTGCGCGGCGGCGAGCCGCCTGATCTGGCGGGGGGTCGCGCCGACGGCCCGCATCAGCGCCAGGTCCCGGCGCTGCCCGCCGATCGACACGGCCAGCGCGCTCGCCGTCACGAAACCGGTGATCAGCAGGACGATCCCGGCGAGTGAACCGGCGAGCAGGATCAGCAGCGAGCGGGACGCGCCCGCCCCGGGCGACACGAGGTCGCCGCGGTCCGCGCCGGTGACCGTCTCCAGTCCGGTGCCCGCCAGCGCCGTACGGACCTCGGCGGCGACCCGGTCCGCCGCGCCGGGCGCGGTGCGCAGGCCGATCAGGTCGACGGTGCCCGCGCGCGGTCCGCCGGAGCCGCCCGCGCGGCCCGCCAGCCGTACGGCCGTGGGGTCGGCGAAGTAGATCCCGGCGTGCGGGGCGTCGACCACCGCCGAGACGCGGTAACCGGTGGCCGGACGGCCGTTCGCGGCGATCCGGACCCGGTCGCCCACCCCGATCCCGGCCGCGGCGGCGGTGGCGGTGTCCACGGCGGCCTCGCCGGGACCGGCCGGCGCCGCGCCGTCGGTCCTCGCCGCCGCCAGCAGCCGGGTCGAGGACCAGCCGTGCCCCGCCGACGCCGGGTCGGCGCCCGCGGCCACGACCGGGCCGCGCCCGTCCAGCACGGCGGCGGGGAAGCCGAGGTCACCGGCGGCCGCCTCGACCCCGGGCAGCCCGGACAGCTTCGCGACCAGCGCGGCCGGGACGGTACGGCGTTCCGGGAGCGCCAGCGGGAGGTCCTGGTCGGGGTGGTGCTCCTGGTCGGCGGCGACGACGACGTCGGCGCCGGCCAGCCGGCCGGCCGGGAGGTGCGAGCGGAGCCCGGACTCGGCCAGGACACCGGTGCCGGTGATCAGGGCGGCGCCGCCCAGCACCGCGCAGGCCACGGCGATCAGCGCGGTGAGGCGGTGGCCCGCCATGTGCAGCGCGAGACGGAACATGGCGCTCACCCCTCGCCCAGCGTGACGAGACGGGCGGCCAGGTCGTCGGCGGCCGGCTTCGCCAGCTCCTCGACCACCCGGCCGTCGGCCATCACCAGCGCCCGGTGGGCGCGGGCCGCGGCGGCCGGGTCGTGGGTGACCATCACCACGGTCTGCCGCAGTTCGTCCACGAGGTCCCGCAGCAGGTCGAGTACCTCGTGGGCGCTGCGCAGGTCCAGCGCGCCGGTCGGCTCGTCGGCGAAGACCACGGCCGGCCGGGCCGCCAGGGCCCGTACGACGGCGGCCCGTTGCTGCTGGCCGCCGGAGAGTTCGGCGGGCCGGTGGGCGAGCCGGCCGGCGAGCCCCACCCGCCCGACCAGCGTGCGCAGCCAGTCCTGGTCGGGGGCGCGGCCCGCCAGCCGCAGCGGCAGCGTGATGTTGTCCTCGACACTGAGGGAGGGGATCAGGTTGTACGACTGGAAGACGAAACCGACGCGGTCGCGGCGGAGTTCGGTGCGGCGGGTCTCATCGAGGCCGCCGATCTCCCGCCCGTCGACGCGGATGCTCCCCGAGGTCGGGGAGTCGAGGCCGGCGGCGCAGTGCATCAGCGTGCTCTTGCCGGAGCCGGACGGGCCCATCACGGCGAGGAACGTGCCGCGCTCCACGGTGAGCGACACGTCGTCCAGGGCGCGTACACCGCCCGCGTACTCCTTGGTGACGTGGGCAAGGGCGATGGCGTTCACCGGCGGCCTCGCAGGTGGCGTACGACGAGGGCGCCGCCGCAGACCACGGTGACGGCACCGCAGGCGAGCTGCGCCCAGGTGCCGGCGCCGGTGGCGGAGACGACCGTGTTGGCGACCGCGCTGAGCACGACCAGGGTCCAGAGCAGCGCGCGGAGGATCTCGCCCGGGGCGAGACCGGGCGACGACGGCCGGTCGCCGCCATCGCCGCCATCGCCGTCGCCGTCGCCATCGCCGGTCAGACGGTAGGGGTCGGGGGTGGGGTCGGGGTCGGGGGCCGGATGCGGCATGGGGTTCCTCCGTGGTGCGGGGCGGGTGTTCCGCCGTCGTCACCGACGCTATGGACCGGCGCCCCTCCCGGCCGATCCCGCAGCCCGCCCGGTGCGGGTACAGCAGGCTGTACTTCCCGTGCTCCGGCCTGACGGCAACCGGACCGCGTCATACGGTGGTTCGCGCACCGGCCGGACGATCAGACCGACCGGCAGGCAAGCAGGCGGGCAGGCAGGCAGGCAGGCGACCGGACAGGCAAGTGGGGGGCGGAAGGATGGCCGTACAGCGACAGGCTCCGGCGGGCCGCCGCCCGTACTCGGGGATCAGGGCCGGCGCCGTACCGGCCCTGCGCGCGGCCGGCCGCGCGCTCGCGCAGCTCGCGTCCGGGTTCGGCACCGCCCTGCTCGCCCTGCCGCTGCTGCTCTGGGCGGCCGGCACCGCCGTGACGGGGGTGCTCGGCGTCGGACTGCCGATGGCGCCCGCCGTGCTGCGCGCGCTGCACGCCCTGGCCGGACGGGAGCGCGCGCGGCTCGGCCGCTGGGGGCCCGAGGTCGTCGCCCCGCTCCCCCCGCCGACGCGGCTGCGGCTCGCCCTCGTCGATCCCACCACCCGACGGGAGCTGCGCTGGCTGCTCCGGCACGCCACCCTGGGGGCGCTGCTGGGACTGATCGGCGTCCTGCTGCCGTTCCTCGCCGTCCGCGACACCGCGTTCCCGCTGTACTGGCGCCTCGTGCCGGAGAACGCGACCGCCACCTCCGTGGGGATCGGCGTCGCGCACTCCTGGCCGCAGGCGCTCGCCGTGGCGCTGCTGGGCGTGAGCTGGATCGTCATCCTCGTCGGTCTCGGCCCCGCCATGGCCCGTACGCAGGCCCGGCCCGGACGGCATCTGCTCGCGGCCGGTGCGGACGCCGACCTCTCGCGGCGGGTGGCGGAGCTGACGGCCACCCGGGCCGCCGCGCTGGACGCCCACGCCGTCGAGCTGCGGCGCATCGAGCGGGCGCTGCACGACGGCACGCAGAACCGTCTCGTCAGCGCCACCGTCCTGCTCGGCGCGGCCCGCCGCATGGTGGCCCGCGACCCGGCCGGCGCCGAGGCGCTGCTGGAACGCGCCCAGAGGGCCGCCGAAGCGGCCCTCGCCGAGCTGCGCACGGTCTCCCGGAGCATCCTGCCCCCGGTCCTGGACGACCGGGGGCTGGCCGGGGCGCTCTCCGGTCTCGCGGCCGGCTGCGCGGTGCCGTGCCGGGTCGACGTCGACGTACCCGAACGGTGTGCCGCGTCCGTCGAGGCGACCGCCTACTTCGTGGTGGCCGAGGCGCTGACCAACATCGCCAAGCACAGCGGCGCCGCCCACGCCACCGTCACCGTCCGCGGCGCCGGGGGCAGGCTGCGGCTGCGGGTGACGGACGACGGCCGCGGCGGCGCCGGGGAACGGGGCGGCGAAGGAGAAAGGGGAGGCGAAGGAGAAGCGGCAGGCGAAGGGGCAGGAGCAAGGGCAGGGGCAGGAGCAGGGGCAGGAGCAAGGGCAGGGGCAGGAGCAAGGGCAGGGGGTACGGGTGGTGGTTCCGGGCTGACCGGTATGCGGCGCCGGGTCGCCGCGCACGACGGTAGCCTCGTGCTGACCAGCCCGCCGGGCGGCCCGACGACCCTTCAGGTGGAACTCCCATGCGGATCGTGATCGCCGAGGACGACCCGTTGCTGCGCGAGGGCGTCGCGCTGCTGCTGCGCGCCGAGGGGCTCGACGTGGTGGCGACCGCGAGCACCGCCGACGAGGCGCTCGCCGCCATCGAGGCGCACGAGCCGGACCTCGCCCTGCTCGACGTACGGATGCCGCCGACCCATACCGACGAGGGCATCCGCGCCGCCGTCGAGGCCCGGCGCCGGCGGCCCGGTCTGGCCGTCCTGGTGCTCTCCGCGTACGTCGAGCAGAGCTTCGCCACCGAACTGCTCGGCGGCGGGGTGGGCGGCCTCGGCTACCTGCTCAAGGAGCGGGTCGGGCGGGTCGAGGAGTTCCTGGACGCGCTGCGGCGGGTGGCCGGCGGGGGCACCGCCATCGACCCGGAGGTCGTCGCCCAGCTCTTCGCCCGCTCCCGGCAGGACCCCCGCCTGGAACGGCTCAGCCCGCGCGAGCGCGAGGTGCTCGCCCTGATGGCCGAGGGCCTGGGCAACACGGCCGTCGCCGAGCGCCTCGTCGTCACCGAGGGCGCCGTCCACAAACACATCCGCAGCATCTTCGCCAAGCTCGACCTGTCCCCGGCCGACCGGGTGGACCGCCGGGTCGCCGCGGTACTGCGCTACCTGGAGGGACAGCGCCGACCGGCGTGAGCGCGGGCGCGCGGGGTGAGCGCGGGCGCGCGAGGTGTGGATGCGGTGCGCACGGCGGCGCACCACTTGCGGGAGAAGTTAGGTAACGCTTACCGTTCAAAGTCGTACCACTCAGGGCCTCGGCCGTCACACCGGTCCGCCCTCGGCGAGCGCTTCACCGACGCAGCCTGGCCGTCCGCTGCCGGCACCCGCTCTCAGGATCCGCCCGTGAACCGCTCCACCCCCGGTCTGCACGACCCTGCCCTCGACCACAGTGACTGCGGCGTCGGCTTCCTCACCCGGCTCGACGGGACGCCGAGCCACGACGTCATCCGCAAGGGCGACGAGGCGCTGCGCGCCATCCCGCACCGCGGCGGCAAGTCCGCCGAGGGCGTCGGGGACGGCGCGGGCGTCAGCGTCGACCTGTCGGTCGAGTTCTTCACCGCGCTCACCGGCGAGGACCTGCGCGCCGGGCACTTCGGCGTCGCCAACTGCTTCGTGCCGACCGACGCCCGCCGCCGCGCCGCCGCCCTGGACCTCGTCGCCGCGAGCATCACCGCGCAGGGCTTCGAGACGCTGCTGGTGCGGGACGTGCCGGTGGACCACACCGTCGCCCGGCCCGCGGCCGAGCAGTACCAGCTCCCCCTGGTGCAGTGGGTCTTCCGCGCCCCCGGGACGTGGCCGCGCGCCGACGTCGACGCCGCCGCGCACCGCGCGCTGCTCGCCGTCGAGGCCGTCGCCTACGCCGAGGAGACGTACGCCGGGCTGTACCCGCTCTCGCTCAGCGCGCGCACCCAGGTGCTCAAGGGGCGCCTGAACTCCGGCGAGATCGTCGGCTACTTCCGTGACCTGTGCGACCCTCGGCACTCGGTGCGCTCGCTGTACTTCCACACCCGGTTCTCCACCAACACCGAGCCGCACCCGACCATGGCGCAGCCGTTCCGGCTGATGGCGCACAACGGCGAGCTGAACACCGACCGCAAGAACCGGCTGAGCGACGAGGCCCTCGCCCGCGCCCGGACCAGGAGCATCGTGCGGCCGCCGGGGCAGTCGGACTCCTCGCGGCTCGACCAGACGCTGCAGAGCCGGGTCTTCGACGACGGTCTCGACCTCGTCGAGGCGGTCGTCTCGCTGATGCCGCCGGCCTGGGAGAACGACCGCACCCTGCCCGTCGCCGTCCGGGACATGCTGGAGTACTTCTCGCTGTACGAGGAGAAGAACGACGGCCCGGCGGCCGTCATCTTCAGTGACGGGGACGTCGTCGGCGCCCGGCTCGACCGGCTGGGCCTGCGCCCGCTGCGTACCGTCGAGACCGCCGAGTACCTGATGGTGGCCTCCGAGGCCGGGCAGGTCGCCTTCCCCGACGACGAGGTCGTGCACCGGGGGCGGATCGAGGCCGGCGGCATGCTCGTCGTCGACCACCGCACCGGACGCCGGATGCGCACCCGCGAGGTGCTCGACGCGCTCGCCGCGCGCCGGCCGTACAGCGAGCTGCTCGACGCGGCCCGGGTCAACCTGGACGACCTGCCCGCCCCCGACTACGTGCGCGGTACGTCGACCCTCGGCTACGACGGCGACCTGACCCTGGCCGGGCGGTACGTGGCGTACTCGCTGAACCAGGAGAGTTTCCGGTTCATGCTCGACCCGATGCTCGCCGACGGGTCGGAGCGGATCTCGGCGATGGGGTACGGCAACGCCATCAACGCGCTCAGCGACACCGAGGGCGGCATGGCGAAGTACTTCTCGCAGCGCTTCGCCCAGGTGACCAACCCGCCGCTGGACAGCATCCGCGAGGCCGACGGCATGAGCATGCGGGTCGCCCTCGGCCCGAAGCCGGACGGCACCGGGAGCGCGGCGGGCACCGGGGCCGCCGGGACCACCGGAGCCACCGGAGCCACCGGAGCCACCGGAGCCACCGGGACCACCGGGACCACCGGGGCCCGCATCGGGCGTCAGCTCGTGGTGGCGTCCCCCGTGCTCGGGCACCTCGACATGGTGCGGCTGCGGGACCAGCGGATCGTGCCGGTCGAGCGGTTCGACATGCTCTACCCGCCGGTGACCGGGGACAGCGGCGCCAACGCCGACGCGCTCCGGGACGCGCTGACCCGCCTGTGCGACGGCGTCGAGCGGTTCGCCGCCGAGCGCGGCGGCATCGCGCTGCTCAGCGACCGGGCGGTCTCCTCCACCCGCGCGCCGCTGCCCGTCGTCCTCGCCGTCGCGGCGGTCAACCAGCGCCTCATCGAGACCGGGCTGCGGCTGCGCGTCTCGCTGGTGGCGGAGAGCGGCCAGCTCGCCTCCTCGCACCACGTCGCGACCGCACTCGGTTTCGGCGCCTCCGCCGTCTACAGCCTCAGCGCACGGCTGCGCGCCGAGGAGAAGCACCCGAGCGCACCGGCGCCCGCGGGCGAGATCACCGAGACCGACCGGGCGCTCGCCAAGTTCCGCAAGGCGGCCGAGAAGTCCCTCGCCAAGACCATGGGCCGGGTCGGGCTGTGCACCGCCGAGAGCTACATCGGCGGCGAGTTCTTCGAACCCAACTACCTCGACACCCGCGACGACGTCCTCGCCCGGATCTTCCCGCACCTGGAGGCCCCGGTCGGCGGCGTCGGCTTCGCCCGCGTCGCGCAGGCCGCGACCGACTGGCACGAGCGGGCCCGCACGGTCGCCGACGAGCGGCAGATCCCGCTGCTCGGCCTGTTCAAGGAGCGGTCGGACGGGGCCGGGCACTCGTTCGGCCTGGGCGCCGTGCGCGGCTTCGGCGGCATGACCGAGGAGCAGCCCCGGTTCGGCCGGGACGACGACTCCGACGCGCTGCGCCTGCTCACCCTCGGCCAGCTCGACGACGCCTTCGGGATCACCGACGCCGCGTACCGGAACACGGGGTACGACGCGCTGAGCGACGCCGAGATCGACGCGTTCCGGATCACGCCGGGGTACCGCGCCTTCCTGCGCACCACGCACGAGGAGCGCTCGCGCCGCCCGTCGGCCCTGCGTGACGTGCTCGCGCTGCCCGCGGACGTCACGGGGCTGCGTACCGCCGAGGACTTCGCGCGGGAGCTGGGCCGGTTCTCCACCACCGGCAACGCGAGCGTCACGGCCCGGGGGGTCGTCGCGACCGTCACGGGCCGGTCCGAGGCCGGAACGGACGCCACCGCCGCCACCGCTACCGCTACCGTCACCGCCGCGGTGACGGTCCGGCTGAGCCTCACGCCCCCCGCGTCACCCACCTCGCCCGCCTCCCCCGCGGCCCTCGGCCCCGACGACCGGGCGGAGCGGCACGCCGCCCTCGCCGCCGGGCTCGCGCTCGCGCACCCCGGTGAGGTCGAGGCGCGGGCGGCGGACGCCGACGGCGTCGAGGTCACCGCCACCGGCACCGCCGCCCGCCTGCTCACCCTGCTGGAGTGCGCGCCCGACAGCGTGCCGCTCGACGAGGTCCAGCCCGCGCACACCCTCACCCGCGCGCTCGCCTCCGGCGCGATGAGCCACGGCGCGCTGGTGGCCACCGCGCACGAGGCCGTCGCGCACGGCACCAACATGGTCGGCGCGATGTCCAACAGCGGCGAGGGCGGCGAGCACCACACCCGGTACGGCACCGTCCGCGGCTCCCGCATCAAGCAGTTCGCGTCGGGCCGGTTCGGCATCTGGGCGGGCTATCTCGCCGACCCGATGCTGGAGGAACTGGAGATCAAGATCGGGCAGGGCGCCAAGCCCGGCGAGGGCGGCCAGCTCCCCGCGCCGAAGGTGACCGTGGACATCGCGGCCGCGCGCGGCGGCACCCCGGGCATCGAGCTGATCTCACCGCCGCCGCACCACGACACGTACTCGATCGAGGACCTCGCGCAGCTCATCCACGACTGCAAGGCCGCCCGGGTCCGGGTCGTCGTCAAGCTGGTCTCCTCGGAGGGCATCGGCACCATCGCGGTCGGCGTCGCCAAGGCCGGCGCGGACGTGATCAACGTGGCCGGGAACACCGGCGGCACCGGCGCCGCGGCCGTCACCAGCCTGAAGTACGCCGGCCGGTCGGCGGAGATCGGCGTCGCCGAGGTGCACCAGGCGCTGCTCACCCACGGGCTGCGGCAGAAGGTCGTCCTGCGGTGTTCCGGCGCCCACCAGACCGGCGGTGACGTGGTGACCTCGGCGCTGCTCGGCGCGGACAGCTTCGAGTTCGGCACCACCGCGCTGATGATGCTCGGCTGCGTCATGGCGAAGAACTGCAACGTGAAGTGCCCCGCCGGGCTCACCACCAACCCGGAGGCGTTCGAGGGCGACCCGCGCGCGCTGGCGCAGTACCTGCTCAACATCGCGCACGACGTACGGCAGATCCTCGCCCGCCTCGGGCTGCGCTCGCTGCGCGAGGCGCGCGGCCGCACGGACCTGCTCCAGCTCCTCGACCACCCGGCGAGCGTGGGACGGCTCGATGTCCGCCGCCTGCTGGCCCGGGTGCCGGAGAAGATCGTGCCGGACCCGGAGTACCTGGAGAAGGACTTCACCACCGACGACGCCCTCATCGACCGCGTCCGCGCCGCGCTGCTCGACCGGCGCGAGCCGGCCGTGACCGTCGACGGCGTCCGCCTCGGCAACAGCGACAAGTCGGTGGGCGGCCAGCTCTCCCTCGACGTGGAACGCCTGCTCAATCACGGGCCCGGCAAGCAGGGCACCGGCACCCACAGCACCGGCGACCACGGCACCGGCACCGGCACCCACGGCACCGACGTCTTCGACGCCCCCGCCGTCACCACCGACGACCGGGGCCGCCGCCGTCTCGTGGACGGGGCCGTCCACGTCCGCACCACCGGCTCGGCCGGCCAGTCCTACGGCGTCTTCTGCAACGACGGCATCACCCTCGAACACACCGGCACCGCCAACGACGGCGTCGGCAAGAGCCAGAGCGGCGGCCGGATCGTCGTCCGCGCCCCCGGCGGCGGTGCCGCGGAGCGCGGCGGCAACGTGCTCGTCGGCAACTTCGCGCTGTTCGGCGCGACCGGCGGCCGGACCTTCGTGCAGGGCGAGGCCGGCGACCGGTTCGCCGTACGCAACTCCGGCGCGACGGCGGTCGTCGAGGGCGTCGGCGACTTCGGCTGCGAGTACATGACCGGCGGCACCGTGCTCAACCTCGGCGGCTTCGGCAAGGGCCTGGGCAACGGCATGAGCGGCGGCTTCCTCTACCAGTACGACCCGTCGGGCGAGCTGCCCGGCCGGGTGAGCGCCGACTCCCTCCTCGTCTTCCCGGTCACCGACACCGCGCACGGCGCCTTCCACGAGGAGGCCGTCCGGCTGCTGCTCACCTGGCACTTCGAGGCCACCGGCTCGCCGCTCGCGGCCCGCCTGCTGGAGAACTGGGCGGCCGAACGCGAGCACGTGTACTGCGGGATGCCGCGCGCGCTGCTGCTCTACCAGGACGCCGGCGAGATCCTCGCCGCCGCCACCCGCGCCGAGCTGCTGGACGAGCTGGCGGCCTCGATCGCCACGGAGAAGCTCCGCGCGTTCAAGGTCGACTACCGCGACCGCCGTACCGTGCTCGGCGGCCGGGCCCCGGCCTTCGGTGACGCGGGCGGGGACGACATGTTCTCGCTGCTGTCCTCGTACACCGTGCTCGGCATCGCGCAGGACCTCGCGCTGAAGCGGGTGCCCGGGGCGAGCGGCCCGGACGATCCGCGGGTCGCCGAGGCGGTCCGCAACCTCGTGCTCACCGAGGACTTCTTCGTCCGGCAGGGCGTCGTGAAGTACCTGCGCGGCACGCTGGAGCGGTTCGGTGACGACGAACTCGCCACGCTGATCGCGATCCTGCGCCTGGACGCGTACAAGCGCGCGCTCAGCCGGCGCAACAACCTGAGCATGGACGCCCCCGGCACCTACGGCTGGATCATGCACCAGAACACCAAGAACGCCGGCCGCGTGCGGGCCGCCCGGTTCGACGAGCTGCTGGCCGGCGCGGCCCTCGCCGACCTCGCCGGACGGCTGGCCCCGCAGGCCCCCACCGAGGCGGTGACCGCGTGACCCTCATGCCCCCGACCGGATCGCTGATCCCGGCCGACGCGCCGTTCTCCGCCCAGCAGGAGGCGTGGCTCGCCGGGTTCCTGGCCGGCGTGGCGGCGGCCGGCCGCCGCCACGCCGGCGCGGGCGACCCGCCCGCGGCCACGATCGACGTCCTGTTCGGCACGCAGACCGGGAACGCCGAGTTCCTCGCCGGCGAGGTCGTCGCCGGGGCCCGCGGCCGCGGCCTCGGCGCCCGGGCCACCGCGCTCGACGACGTGCCGCCCGAGAAGCTCGCCGCCATGTCCCACGTCCTCGTCGTCACCTCGACGTACGGCGAGGGCGAACTCCCCGACAACGCCCTGCTGTTCTGGGAGGCGCTCCAGGCGGAGGCGGCTCCGCGCCTGGAGGGGCTGCGGTACGCGGTCCTCGGCCTCGGCGACCGGGGCTACGACGACTTCTGCCAGGCCGCGAAGGTCATCGACACCCGGCTGGAACAGCTCGGCGCCGTCAAGCTGCACGAACGCGTCGACTGCGACGTCGACTTCGAGGAACCCGCGGCGGCGTGGACGGCGGCCGTCCTGGATTTGCTGGTCGCCCAGACCGGCGCGACCGCGACGCCCGCCGCCGCGACGCCCGCCGCCGCGCCGGCCCCCCGCGCCCGTTCTTCCTGGAACCGGCGCAACCCGTACCGCTCCCGGCTCGCGGTGAACCGGCTGCTCTCCTCGCCGCGCGGCGCGAAGGAGATCCGGCACTACGAGTTCGACCTCGGTGACAGCGGCCTCACCTACGCGGCCGGCGACGCGCTCGCCGTCGTACCGGTCAACGACGAGGCACTCGTCGGGGAGCTGCTGGACCACCTCGGCGCCCGCGGTGACGAGGACGCCGACGGACGGCCGCTCGCCGAGCTGCTGCGCACCGGGCGGGAGATCCGCACCCCGTCCAAGGAACTCGTCGCCGACCTGGTGGAACGGGCGCCGGAGAGCGAACTCGCCGCGGTCGTCGCGCACGGCGACCGCTTCGACCTCGACTCCTGGCTCTGGGGCCGGGACATCCTCGACCTGCTCCGCGACGCCGGCCCCGCCGCCCCGGGCCTCGACGGCCTCCTGCCGCTCCTGCGCCCGCTCCAGGCCCGGCAGTACTCCATCTCGTCCAGCCCGCTCGCCCACCCCGGCCGCGTCCACCTCACCGTCGCCTCCGTCCGCTACGGCACCGGGCAGCGCTCGTACGAGGGGGTCGCCTCGAACTACCTGGCGAGCCGGGTCGGCGCGGACGGGACGGTGGGCGTCTACCTCCAGCCCAACGCCTCCTTCGGCGTCCCGGCGGACGACGACGCCCCGATGATCATGATCGGTCCGGGCACCGGCATCGCCCCCTTCCGCGGCTTCCTGCACGAGCGCGCCGCGCGGGGCGCCTCGGGCCGCAACTGGCTCTTCTTCGGCGACCGCCACCGGGAGACCGACTTCGTCTACGAGGACGAACTGACCGCGCTGCGCGCCGACGGCGTCCTCACCGAACTGGACCTCGCCTTCTCCCGCGACCAGGCCGAGAAGATCTACGTGCAGACCCGGATGCGGGAACGCGCGCGCGAGCTGTACGCGTGGCTGGAGGAGGGCGCGTACGTGTACGTCTGCGGCGACGCCTCCCGGATGGCGAAGGACGTCGAGGCGGCGCTGCTGGGCGTCATCGCCGAGCGGCGCGGACGCGGCGGCGACGACGCCGGGGAGTACCTCGCGGAGCTGCGCCGGGCCAAGCGCTACGTCCGTGACGTGTACTGAGCATGACGGACCACCGGTCCGAACGGGACGCCCACGGCGGCTGCGCGTCCGGGGAGTGCCGGGGCAGGGGGTCCGAACAGCCCGTCACCCCCGGACCACGTGATCTTCGTCCGGCGTTCACCGGCGCGCCCGGCGCCCCTGGCTCCCGGCTGCGACGATCCGGCTCCGCGATGGACCGCGGACGACACCGGAGGAACCACCATGCTGCCGAAGAGAAGTTACGCCGCCCTCGCGGCCCTGGCCGTGACCGCGGGTGCCCTGGGCGGCGCCCAAGCGGCGACCGCGGGACAGGGCGGTGGCGGCGCGCACGGGCCGGGGCGGGGCTCGGCGTTCCAGCGGACCGCCACCTACCCGGTGTTCGAGAACCGCCCGGCCGGCGCGGACGCCGCCGAACAGACCGTCGCCGAGATCTCCGCGACCAGCGAGGACGGCCGCACCCTCGTCTACACCGACGCCGCCGCCCGCCGCATCGGCTTCCTCGACATCAGCGACGCCGGCCGGCCCGAGGGGCTCGGCACGCTCTCCCTGAAGGAGCTGGGCGACGCCGAGGACGAGCCGACCTCGGTGACCGTCGTCGGACAGTACGTCCTGGTCGTCGTCAACACCAGCGCGAGCTACACCACCCCGTCCGGGCGGCTCGACGTCATCTCGCTGAAGACCCGCACCCGCGTCGCCAGCCACGACCTCGGCGGGCAGCCCGACTCCATCGCGCTGAGCAAGGACAAGCGGTACGCCGCCATCGCCATCGAGAACGAGCGCGACGAGGAGGCCACCCCGGCCGGCGGCGAGGAGGGCGACCTGCCGCAGGCACCCGCCGGGTTCGTGCGGATCGTCGACCTCAAGGGGTCGAAGCCCGCCGCGTGGACCACCCGCGAGGTGGCCCTCACCGAGGCGGACGGTTCGGCGCTGCCCGTGCTGGCCGCCGCCGGGATCGCCGCGCCGACCGACCCGGAGCCGGAGTACGTCTCCGTCAACAGCCGCGGCCAGCTCGCCCTGACGCTCCAGGAGAACAACGGCGTCGTCCTCATCGACCTGCCGACCGGCCGGATCACCAAGGCGTTCAGCGCCGGGACCGCCTCGGTCGACGGCATCGACACCGTCGAGGACGGCGTGCTCGACCAGACCGGCTCGATCACCGACGTCCCGCGCGAGCCGGACGCCGTCGGCTGGATCGACGACCGCTACCTCGCCACCGCCAACGAGGGCGACTGGAAGGGCGGCACCCGCGGCTGGACCGTCTTCGACAGCCGCACCGGCAAGGTCGCCTGGGACGCCGGC
Organism: Streptomyces ziwulingensis; assembly: GCF_039542605.1. Lineage (NCBI taxonomy): Bacteria > Bacillati > Actinomycetota > Actinomycetes > Kitasatosporales > Streptomycetaceae > Streptomyces > Streptomyces ziwulingensis. The sequence goes on along the minus strand of NZ_BAABIG010000022.1, from coordinate 240,969 downwards.
AACACCTTCGAGCACCTCGCCGCCCGCTACGGCCTGCTCAACGAGGACCGCTCGGAGAACAAGGGCACCGAGCCCGAGGGCCTGGCCATCGCCACCTACGGCTCCACCCGGTACGCCTTCGTCGGCTCCGAGCGCAGCAACTTCGTCGCCGTCTACGACATCGACAACCCGGTGAAGCCGGTGTTCCGGCAGCTCCTGCCCACCACCAACGGACCCGAGGGCCTGCTGCCGATCGCCTCCCGCGGCCTGCTCGCCGTCTCCAGCGAGGAGGACGACGCCGAGGCGGGCGTGCGCGCCTCGGTGAGCCTGTTCCGGCTGGGCCGGGGCACCCCCGCGCAGCCGTCCGTCGTGTCGGCCGGCAGCGGCGACGGCACGCCGATCGGCTGGGGCGCGCTCGGCGCCCTCTCCGCCGTCCCCGGCCGCGACGACGCGCTGTACTCCGTCACCGACGCCGCCTACGACACCACCCGCGTCCTCACCCTCGACACCTCCCGCACGCCCGCCGTCATCACCCGGGAACTGACCGTCAAGGACGCGGCCGGCCGGCCCGTCGGCTACGACGCCGAGGGCATCCACGCCCGCCCCCAGGGCGGCTTCTGGCTGGCGGTCGAGGGCCGGACCGGGGCGGGCAACCAGCTCGTACGACTGGACAGCAAGGGCGTCACCCGGCAGGTCGTGACGCTGCCGTCGGACGTCGCCGCGGGCCTCGGCTCGCAGGGCTTCGAGGGCGTCACCGCCACCACCGACGCCCGCGGCCACGAGGTCCTCTGGGCCGCCCTCCAGCGCGAGGTGAAGACCGACCCGGCGGGCGTCGTCCGGCTCGGACGGTACGACGTCCAGGCCGGGACCTGGAGCTGGTACGGCTACCGGCTCTCGACCACCACCACGGACGGCGACTGGATCGGGCTCTCCGAGATCACGGTCGTCGGCGACCGGCTCGCCGTCATCGAACGGGACAAGCTGAACGGCCCGGCCGCGAAGATCAAGCGGATCTACACCGTTCCGCTGCCCAAGAGCGCCGCCCCGGCCGGCCGGCTCCCCGTCCTGGCGAAGACCCTCGCCCACGACGTGCTGCCCGACCTGCGGGCCACCAAGGGCTGGACGCAGGAGAAGCTGGAAGGGCTCGCGGTGGCGGGCGACGGCCACCTCTACGCGATCACCGACAACGACGGCCTGGACGACTCGACCGGCGAGACGGTCCTCCTCGACCTGGGCCGCAGCCGCACGGCCCTCGGCCGCGGCTGACCCACACCGCCCCCACCGTTCCCACCGCCCCCCACCCGAGCCCCAACTCGCCTCCCTCAGCCGCCCGTTACCGTGTGGTGCCACCCTCCCGGCCCGACCGGGAGGGGACGCGGACGAGGGGGCTCGGGATGCGCGGACCGCGAGGACGCCGGGGCGGCGGGCCCAAGGGGTGGTGGGAGCGCGGCCGGGCGCTGGGGGAGACCCGTCCACTGGCCGTCGACCTCGGCATCGCGCTGCTGGTCCAGGCGGCGGTGACGATGCCGTTCGTGGTTCCGCGCCCGCCGGGGCTGGAACCGGCGACCTGGGCCGCGTACGGCGTGACCACGCTCAGTGTGCTGCCCCTGGTCTGGCGCCGGCGCGCCCCGCTCGCCGTGCTGCTCGCGATCCTCGCGGCCACCGGCCTGTACGGGCTCGCCATGGCGGGGCCGGGGCAGCCGCTGCCGTACGCCGGGCTGGTCATCGTCCACACCATCGCCGCGTCGTCACCGCCGGCCAAGCGGCTCGCCGCCGGAGTGCTGATGCTGGCCGCGGTGCCGGCCGGGGTATGGCTCAACACCCGCTCGGCCCGCGAACTGAGCTTCTCCCTCTTCGTGTTCGCCGCCGCCTACGTCTTCGGACGGCTGACCGACACCCGCCGGCGGGCCGACCGGATCGAGGCCGAACAGGCCGTCGCCCGCGAACGGGCCCGGCTGGCCCGGGAGATGCACGACATCCTCTCCCACGCGGTGAGCCTGATGCTCGTCCAGGCCGAGGCGGGCCCACTCGCGGTACGGGCCGCCCCGGACCGCGCCGAGGCCGCCTTCGAGGCGATCTCCGAGACCGGCCGGGACGCCATGGCCCAGCTCCGCCGCATGCTGGGCGTACTGCGTGAGGGGGACGGCCCGGCCCACTCCCCGCGCGCTCCGCAGCCGGGGATGGCCGAGGTGCCCGCTCTCCTGGACCGGGTGCGGGCGAGCGGTCTCGCCGTCACGTACCGGACCGCGGGGACGGCCGTACCTCTGCCGGACGCCACCGGCACGACCGTCTTCCGCGTCCTGCAGGAGGCGCTGACCAACACCGTCCGGCACGCGGACGCCCGCCTGGTCTCCGTACGGCTCGTCCACGGGGACGGTGAGCTGTGCGTCGAGGTGAGTGACGACGGGCGCGGCCCCCGGCCCGGCGCCGCGGGCGGCGGCCACGGCCTCGCCGGCATCCGCGAGCGGGCGGCGGCACACGGCGGCACGGCCCGCACCGGTCCGGGCCCGGACGGCCGGGGCTTCGCGGTACGGGTCCGCATACCCGTGGCCCCGGCGGCCCCCGTAGCCCTGGCGGCCCCCGCAACCTCCCCGGCCCCGGCGATCCCCGTCCCGTCCCCCGCCGAGGTGCCGCGTTGACGATCCGGGTGGTGGTGGCCGACGACCAGGAGCTGGTGCGCAGCGGCTTCGCGCTGATCCTCGGGCTCCAGCCGGACATCGAGGTGGTCGCGGAGGCGGGGGACGGGGCCGAGGCCGTGGCGGCGGTCCGGCGGCACGCGCCGGACGTGGCCCTGCTCGACATCCGCATGCCGCGCCTGGACGGCATCGACGCCTGCCGCGCGATCGGCGCGGCGGGCGACTGCCGGACGGTGATCCTGACCACCTTCGACACCGACGAATACGTGTACGAGGCGCTGCACGCGGGCGCGAGCGGCTTCCTGCTGAAGGACGTCCGCCGGGACGACCTGGTGCACGCCGTACGGGTGGTCGCGCGCGGCGACTCGCTGCTGGCGCCGTCCGTGGCCCGGCGCCTGGTCGAGCAGTACACCCGCCCCGCCCCCCGGCGCCGGCCCGATCAGCGACTCGACGTGCTCACCGGACGCGAGCGGGAGACGCTGCTGCTGCTCGCGCGGGGCCGGTCGAACGCCGAGATCGCCGCCGAGCTGCTGGTCAGCGAGCACACGGTCAAGACGCACGTCGGCAACGTGCTCGCCAAGCTGCACCTGCGCGACCGTATCCAGGCCGTGATCTGCGCCTACGAGACGGGCCTGATCGCCGCCGGTGATCCCCCGCCCGGGGGAGCGGCCGCTCCCGCTCCCTCCGCCGCGTGGGCGAGGAACCGCCCGCGCCGGCCCGCCCGCGCGGGCGATCCGCGGGAAGCCGCGGGTCACCAGGATGGAGCCGGCCGGAACACCGGCCCCGACCCCTGGAGTTGACCATGCGCAACGCCACCCGCGCCCTGCTGGCCGCCACCCTCGTGCTGGGCGTCGCGGCGGCCGGCCCGTCGGTCCTGCCGGCCGCCGCGTCCGCCCCCTCCGCTCCCTTCATCCCCTCCACCCCCTCCACCCCCTCCATCCCCTCCATCCCCTCCGGCCCGTCCGCCGCGGCCCGTGCCGCCGGGACCGTCGGCCCGGACACGGCCAGCGCGCTGCGGGCCGCGCTGACGGGGCTGCCCAGCGCGGACGCCACGGCCGCGCTGGTCCGCGTCGGGGGCGCCGGGGGCGGCTGGCGGGGCAGCGCGGGCGTGCACGACCTGGTGTCGGGGCGGCCGGCCGACCCCGCGGCCCGTTTCCGCGCCGGGTCCGTGACCAAGGCCTTCACCGCGGCCGTCGCCCTCCAGCTCGTCGCCGAGCACCGGCTCGACCTCGACCGCAGCGCCCGGTCCTACCTGCCGGAGCTGATCCCGGCGTCGTACGCCCGGGTCACCGTGCGGCAACTGCTCGACCACACGCACGGCATTCCGGCGCCCGACCTGTTCGGGGACACCGTCGAGGAGGCGTACGCCGAGCGTTTGCGCGGGTACGACCCCGAGGACATGGTCCGCGCGGCGACCTCGGAGCGGCCCGAGTTCGCGCCGGGCGAGCGGCAGCACTACCTCAACATCGGCTACACCGTCACCGGCCTGCTGATCGAACGCGTCACCGGGGACTCGTACGCCCACCAGGTGGCCCGGCGGGTGCTGCGGCCGCTCGGGCTGCGCGACACCTACTCCCCCGGGGCCGAGCCGCGCATCGTCGGCCCGTACAACCACGGCTACCAGACGATGACGCTGGACGACGGGACCACCGGACTGCGCGACGTGAGCGTGTGGGGGGTGACGGACGCCTGGGCCGCCGGCGACCTGGTCTCCACCACGGCCGACCTCGAACGGTTCACCAGGGCCCTGTTCGCCGGCCGGGTCGTGCGCGGGCCGCTGCTGGAGGAGATGTTCACCCTGCCGAAGGTGACCGACTTCGAGAGCGGCGAGCCCGCCGCGTACTCGGCGGGCCTGTCGATGAAGGTGCTGGGCGGGCGCGAGGTGTGGGGCAAGACGGGCGGGCGCTGGGGCTACAACACGGCCGTCGCCGGCACCCGGGACGGCTCCCGCACGCTCGTCTACAGCGTCAACGCGACCGACGCCAAGGGCGAGGGCATGAACGAGGTGGCGCAGGCACTCATGGTGGCGGCGTTCGGCCGGCCGTAGCGCGCGGCGCGCCCGGGCCGATGTGGCCTTCGTCTCACCCCGGGCGTCGCCGCGGCCCTGATCATCACGGAGGGCGACGGATGATCACCGTGGGCCACCGGAACTGCCGGGCGTCCGCGAGCCCTTAACGCGGCCGGGAGGAAATCTGCGGGCGCGAAGTGACAATCCCAGACCCGCTCCGAGCAATATTCCCGGACCGCCGCCGACCCCCGTTTCGCCGCCACGCGAGGACCATCGGGACCTGCTAATGTCGACGTCAGTTGCGGTTGTGCTTGCCTGTGTTTTTCCGACGGGGTGATCATCGCGGCGACCGGAGTTCGCACAGAGTGGACTCCTTGCACCGTCCCGAAGGAGAAAAAAATGGCTACCGGTACCGTGAAGTGGTTCAACTCGGAAAAGGGCTTCGGCTTCATCGAGCAGGACGGCGGCGGCCCGGACGTCTTCGCCCACTACTCGAACATCGCCACCCAGGGCTTCCGTGAGCTGCTCGAGGGCCAGAAGGTGACGTTCGACATCGGTCAGGGCCAGAAGGGCCCGACGGCTGAGAACATCGTTCCCGCCTGACGCCGACGCTGACGCGTACTTGAGCTGGGGCCCGCACCATGGGTGCGGGCCCCAGCTCGCTGCATTCCGGGCCCGGAGGACATGCCTCCGGATCGCCCCGTCGTTTCCGGCTCGTTCTCGCGATTCTCCGCGCGCCCCATCCCCCGCGGAGCCTCCCTTGATACGTGTCGCATCGAGGAAGGTTCTGCTTTGAATCGTGCACGCACGCCCCGAACTTACGACCGCTCCGGCGGTACCGGCGCCTCCGGCGGCTCGGCCGCGGGACGCTCCGCCGCGCCGCGCCGCGCCTTCCGCGGCAGCGCCCCGAAGGGCGGCCACGGCCGTCCCCGCCGGGCCGCGCCGCAGGGTGAGTTCGCCGCGCCGAAGACGATCACTCCCGCGCTCCCCGCGGTCGAGTCGTTCGCCGATCTCGACATGCCGGCGCCGCTCCTGGCCACCCTCGGCCGGGAAGGCGTGACCGCGCCGTTCCCGATCCAGGCGGCGACCCTGCCCAACTCCCTGGCCGGCCGGGACGTGCTCGGCCGCGGCCGCACCGGCTCGGGCAAGACCCTCGCCTTCGGCCTCGCCGTACTGGCCCGCACCGCGGGCCGGCGCGCCGAGCCCCGGCAGCCGCTCGCCCTCGTGCTGGTCCCCACCCGCGAGCTGGCCCAGCAGGTCACCGACGCGCTCACCCCGTACGCCCGCTCCCTCGGGCTGCGGGCCGCCACCGTGGTCGGCGGCATGTCGATCGGCCGGCAGGCCAGCGCGCTGCGCGGCGGAGCCGAGCTGGTCGTCGCCACCCCCGGGCGCCTGAAGGACCTCATCGACCGCGGTGACTGCCGCCTCGACGACGTCGCGATCACCGTCCTGGACGAGGCCGACCAGATGGCCGACATGGGGTTCATGCCCCAGGTCACCGCCCTGCTCGACCAGGTACGCCAGGACGGGCAGCGGATGCTCTTCTCCGCCACCCTCGACCGCAACGTCGACCTGCTGGTCCGCCGGTACCTGACCGACCCGGTGGTCCACTCCGTCGACCCGTCGGCGGGCGCCGTCACCACGATGGAGCACCACCTGCTCCACGTGCACGACACGGACAAGCAGCGCACGGCCATCGAGATCGCGGCCCGCGAGGGCAGCGTGATCATGTTCCTGGACACCAAGCACGCCGTGGACAAGCTGGTCAAGCACCTGCTGAACAACGGCGTCCGCGCGGCGGGCCTGCACGGCGGCAAGTCCCAGCCGCAGCGCACCCGCACCCTCGCCCAGTTCAAGGACGGCTCGGTGACGGCGCTGGTGGCGACCAACGTCGCCGCCCGCGGCATCCACGTCGACGCCCTCGACCTGGTCGTCAACGTGGACCCGCCCGCCGACCACAAGGACTACCTGCACCGCGGCGGACGCACCGCGCGCGCCGGCGAGTCCGGCAGCGTGGTCACCCTGGTCACTCCCGACCAGCGGCGCTCCATGAGCCGCCTGATGGTCTCGGCCGGCATCAACCCGGAGGTCACCCCGGTCCGTCCGGGCGACACCGAGCTGAACCGGATCACCGGCGCCCAGAGCCCCTCCGGCATCCCGGTCGTCATCGCCGTCCCGGTCCAGGAGCCCTCCCGGCGCCGGGCCGCGCCCTCGTCGTCGTCCCGCGGCCGTCGCGGCGGCGCCGCCGCCCGGGGTCGCGCGCGTCGCTGACGCCCGTCGGGGGCGGGCGGGCCGCACCGCGGCCGCCCGCCCCCGCTCTCAGCACCGCTCCTGCTCTGCCTCCCGATCCCGCTCCCGCTGCTTGTGAGGAACCATGCGCTGTGTCATCGCCCGGTACCCGTTCGACCTGACCGAGAAGGGGGTGCTGGACGCGATGAAGGGCGTCAAGCCCGAACTCGTCACCGCGGAGTCCGTGACCATCGGCCGCCGCCGCTACCCCGTCAAGCAGGTCGGCGAGATCATCACCCGGCAGGACCGCCGCGACTTCTCCAGCGGTGAGGTCGTCCGGGCCATGACCCGGCTCGGCTTCACCTGCCACCCCAGCCCCGAGGCCGCCGCGCCCGCGCCCGACCCGGACCCGCTGCGGGCCGCGTCCGACCTGCTCGGGGGTCCCGGGCAGGCCGACGGCTCAGCGCTCTGAGTATCAGCGCTCTGAGTAACTGAAGTCGCCCACGGTCCAGGCGGTGACGTCCTCGATCGCGACGCGGTACATCCCGCCCGTCTCCGGGATTCCCACACTGCCCTGAAGGATCCGCGCGAGGTGGAAGTGCAGGTGCGTGGGGGCGGTGTCGCCCTCCGGCCGGCCCTTCCCCTCGCGCTCCTTCTTGTCCGGCCCGCTCCCGTTTCCGTTTCCGGGTCCGCTCCCGTTTCCGGGTCCGCTCCCGTTTCCGTTTCCGGGTCGGCTTCCGTCTCCGGGTCCGGCTCCGTTTCCGGGTCCACTCGCGTCCCCGTTCCCGGTGAAGACGTCGGCGAACGGGCCCAGGCGGTCCGACTCCCGCAGCACCTCCGACACCCGCTCCCGCCAGGTGGCCTCGGGGGCCAGCCGGCCGGTCACGACGGCACCGCCGGCGACCACGGTCAGGGACATCTGATTGCTTGGCTCCGACTCGACCCTGGCGACGATGGCGGTGAGCAGCTCATCAGCGTTCGGCATGAGGGCGATTCTATGCGGCCCGCCGAGCCGCCCACTCCCCGGCGGCACTTCCCGGGCCCGTCCGCCGACCGCCCGGCCACACCGACCGCTCTCCGCCGGCCGCCCGGCCGCTGACTACGCTGCGGCCATGACCACCGAGCTGGTTCTGCTGCCCCGGGTCGCCTGCCGCGGACAGGAGATCACCGCGCCCCGGCTGCGCGGACTCCTCGCCCTGCTCGCGGAGGATCTGCGCACCGGATGCGGCACCGGCCGGCTGGTGGCCGGCCTGTGGCCCGAGGACCACCTGCCGGAGCGGCCCGCCAAGGCCGTACAGGTACTGGTCTCCCGGCTGCGGGCGCGGCTCGGCGCCGACCTGGTCGTGAGTACGCCCACGGGTTACCGGCTGGCGCTCGCCGAGACCCAGGTCGACAGCTCCGCGCTCGGGCTGTACGAGGCGGCGAGCGCGGAACGGGCACGCGCCGGTGACCACGCCGGGGCGCTGCGGCAGGCCGAGGCGGGACTGGCACTGTGGGACGGTGCCGTGGGCGCCGATCCGGACGAGGAGCGTCCCGACCCGGTGGTGGCGCTGCGCGCACGGCGGGCCGGGGTGTTCCGGTCGCTGGTCCGCGCCCGCGCGCTGGCGCTCGCCCGCACCGGCCGGCGCCCGGAGGCGACCGCCCCGCTGGCCGGCCTCGCCCGCGCCCTGCCCTGGGACGAGGAGGTCCTGGCGGAGCTGCTGCGCTGCGAGGCGGCGGGCGCCGGCCGGGCCGCGGCGCTGACCCGCTACGAGGAGTACCGGCGCGGCCTGCGCGACACGCTCGGCACCGACCCGGGGTCCGCGCTGCGGCGGGTGCACCGGGAGCTGCTCAGCGCGGACCGGCCGCGCGTCCGGCACGGCCTGCCGCACGACCCGAACCCGCTGCTGGGCCGGGACGCCGACATCGCCGCCGTCGCCGGGCTGCTGGGCGAGGGACGGGTGGTCAGCGTCGTGGGCCCCGGCGGGCTGGGCAAGACCCGCCTCGCGCACGCCGTGGGCAGGGCCGCCGACCAGCCCGTGGTGTACTTCGTCGCCCTCGCCGGCGTCACCGCCGACGAGGACGTGGCCGACGAGGTGGCCTCGGCGGTGGGCGCGGGCGAGGCACGGTTCGGCGGCGGCGCCGACCGGGCCGGCGCCATCGCCGCCGCGCTGGGCGCGGGCCCCGCGCTGCTGGTGCTGGACAACTGCGAGCACGTCGTACGCGGCGCCGCCGACCTCGTACAGGCGCTGGTGGCGCGGTCGCGGGAGCTGCGGGTGCTGGCCACCGGCCGGGGGCCGCTCGGGCTGTCCTCGGAGTCGGTGTACGCCCTGCCGCAGCTCTCCCTGGCCACCTCGGTCGAACTGTTCGAGCAGCGGGCGCGGGCGGCGCGGCCCGGGGTGGCGCTGGACGCCGGGACGGTGGCCGGGATCTGCCGCCACCTGGACGGGCTGCCGCTCGCCGTCGAACTGGCGGCGGCCCGGGTGCGGGTGCTGTCGGTCGCCGACCTCGCGGCCCGGCTGCGGGACCGCTTCGCGCTGCTGGCCGGCGGCGCCCGGGACGCGCCCGAGCGGCACCGCACGCTGCGGGCCGTGGTCGAGTGGAGCTGGAACCTGCTGGAGAGCGACGGCCGGGCCGCGCTGCGCGCGCTCTCCGTCTTCCCCGGCGGCTTCACGCAGGAGTCCGCCGGTTACGTCCTCGGCGCGGCCGGTGACCCGCTCGGGCTGCTGGAGCGACTGGCCGGCCAGTCCCTGGTCACGGTGGACGAGGGCCCGTCCGGGGTGCGCTTCGGCATGCTGGAGACGCTCCGGGAGTTCGGTGCCGCCCGGCGGGCGGAGGCGGGCGAGGACGAGGTGGTCACCGGGCGGTTCCTGGCCTGGGCCCGAGACTTCGGCCGGGCCCGCCACGACATGCTCTTCCACCGCGACCCGATGCCCTCCTGGGCGGGTGTCCGCGCCGAGCAGGACAACCTCGTCCTCGCGCTGCGCCACGCCCTGGCCCGGAGCGACGGTCCGGCCACCGCGGCCGTCACCGCCGTGCTGTCCTCCCTGTGGGCCACCGACACCAACTTCGTCCGGCTGGCCGCCCTCGCCGCCGAGACCGGCGGGCCGCTGTCCCGGTTCCGCCCCGGCCCCGAGGACATCGAGACGGTCCGCAGCGCGGCCGCGGTGTGCGCCGCGAGCGTCTTCATGGGCCACGGCCCACACGCCGTGCGCCAGTTGGTCACCCTGCGCAGGCTGCCGCCCGCGCCGCCGGACACGCTGCCCCGGGCGCTGGCCGCCGTGCTCCGCGCCGTCCCCGACATGCGCCCGCCCGACTACGGGGTGCTGCGGGAGCTGTGCGCCGCCGAGGACCCCGGTCTGGCCGGGATCGCGGAGTGCGTCGCCAGCTACGTATGGGAGTCCGAGCAGGAGCCGGAGCGCGCGCTGGACAGCGCCCGCCGCATGCTCGGCACGCTGGAACGGCTCGGCAACCCGGCCATGCTGGTGCTCGGCCACGGGCGGATCAGCGAGCTGTGCCTGCAACTGGAGCGGGGCGAGGAGGCGTACGTCCATCTGCGGGCCGCGCTGGGCGCGCTCGCCGAGTGTGACGACCCCTCGGACTCGGTCGGGGTGCGCTGGGCCCTGGTCCTGGCCTGTCTGCAGCGCGGGGAGACCGAGGAGGCCGAGTACTGGCTGCGGCTGGCGGCGCTGGAGCGGCCGTCGGAGAGCGCCCGGATCTACACGCCGGACCTGGCGGCCCGCGCGGAGATCGCCCTCGCCCGGGGGCTGACCGAGGAGGGGCTCGGGCTGTGGCGCCGGGCGGTCGAGCGGGTGCGGACGGGCAGCGCGCAGCAGGCCGGTGACCCCTTCGTGGACCCGTGGTCGCTGCGGATACGGTCGGCCGCGCTGGCGGCGCACGCGCTGCACGGCGGGCTGGAGGCGGTGGCCGGCTGGGCCGGACTGCTGCGGGACCAGGTCCTGGTGCTGCTCTCCTCCCCCACCGGCCCGTCCGGTGCCGCGGCCGGCGCCCCCGCCGAGCTGCCGGTGTACGGCACGGTGCTGCTGGCGCTCGGCCTGGCCGGCGTCGCCCGGGGTGACCGTACGGCCGTGCGGCTGATGGCTCTGGGGGAGCGGATGGCGGTGGTACGGGAGTTCCCCAGCCTCTCCGCGGCCCGGTCCCGGCGGGTGGCCGAGGACGCCGACCGGGCGGCGTACGCCGAGGCGCGGTCGGCGTACGCGGCGCTGGGGCGGGCGGAGTTGCGGGCGGCGGCGGTGCACGCGCTCGGCGCCGGACCCTGATCGGCCCCCGGGCTCTGATCGGCCCCCGGGCCCGATCGGCGCCGCGCCCCGACGGCCGCGGGCTCCGACGGCCGCGGGCTCCGACCGGCCTCAGTGCTGCCGGGGCTCGCGGAGGAACCGCGCCCTGGACCAGCAGTAGCCCAGCACCACCAAGCTCACCGGCCAGGCGAGGGCGAGTACCGCGTCCACGGTGCCGATACCGCTGCCCACCAGCAGTCCGCGCAGCGTCTCGATGGCCGGCGAGAACGGCTGGTACTCGGCGAACGGGCGGAACCAGCCCGGCATCGCCGCCACCGGCACGAACGCGCTGGACAGGAACGGCAGCATCATCAGTGGCAGCCCGGTGTTGCTCGCCCCCTCCGGGTGGGGGCTGGTCAGTCCGACGCCGACGGCGACCCAGGTCAGCGCGAGGCTGACCAGCACCAGCAGTCCGGCCGCCGCGAGCCACTCCACCGGCGTCGCGTCGGGCCGGAACCCGAGGGCCAGGGCGAGGGCCAGGACCAGCGTCAGGGCCCCCATCGTCTGGAGCACGCTGCCGGCCGCGTGGCCGGTCAGCACGGAGGCGCGGGAGATCGCCATGGTCCGGAACCGGGCGACGATGCCCTCGGTCATGTCGGTGGCCACGGACACCGCGGTGCCCAGCGCGGTGCCGCCCACCGTCATCAGCAGGATGCCGGGGACCAGATAGGCGAGGTAGTCGCCGCGGCCGCCGCCCGAGCCGCCGGTGAGACCGGCGCTCATCACGTCGCCGAAGACGTACACGAAGAGCAGCAGCAGGACGACCGGGGTGAGCAGGACGTTGAGGGTGAGGGAGGGGTAGCGGCGGGCGTGCAGCAGGTGGCGGCGGAGCATGGTGAGGTGGTCGCGCAGGGCGTGGGCGAGGGCGGGGGCGGGGGTGCTCATCGGGCGGGCTCCTTGTCGGCGGCGGGCCGGGCGGTCCCGGTGGGCGCGGAGGTGCCGGTGAGGGCGAAGAAGACGTCGTCCAGGTCCGGGGTGTGCACGGAGAGTTCGTCGGCCTCGGCGCCGAGGGCGTCCAGCGCGTCGAGGATCGCCCGCAGCTCGCGCTGAGTGCCGTCGCTGGGCAGGTGCAGGGTGAGCGCCCGGTCGTCGCGGGTGGCCCCGGACAGCGCCCGCGCCACCCGCTCGTACACCTCCGGGGCGCGGAAGCGCAGCTTCACGTGTCCGCCGGGGACCAGCCGTTTCAGCTCCTCGGCGGTGCCCTCGGCGACCAGCCGGCCGCCGTCGAGGACGGCGATGCGGTCGGCGAGCTGGTCGGCCTCCTCCAGGTACTGGGTGGTGAGGAAGACGGTGGCACCGCGGCCCACCAGCCCCCGGATGATCTCCCACATGGTGTGGCGGCTGCGCGGGTCGAGGCCGGTGGTCGGCTCGTCGAGGAAGATGATCCGGGGGTCGCCGACCAGGGTCATGGCGAGGTCCAGGCGGCGTTTCATCCCGCCGGAGTAGGTCGCCGCGGGCCGCTTCGCGGCCGCCGCCAGGTCGAACCGCTCCAGCAGCTCACCGGTGATCCGGCGCCCCTCCCGCCGGGACAGGTGGTGCAGGTCGGCCATGAGGAGCATGTTCTCCTCGCCGGTGATCAGCCCGTCCACGGCGGAGAACTGTCCGGTGACCCCGATGGCGGCCCGCACCGCCTGGGACTCGCCGGTCAGGTCGTGTCCGGCGATCCGCGCCCGGCCGCCGTCGGCGGAGATCAGCGTGGACAGGACGGCCACCGCCGTGGTCTTGCCGGCGCCGTTCGGGCCGAGCAGGGAGAAGACGGTGCCGGTGGGCACCCGGAGGTCGATCCCGTCGAGGACCTTCTTCTCGCCGTAGGACTTGCGCAGGCCGGTGACCTCGATCGCGGGTGCGGGGCCCGGCCGGCCGTCGTGGGTCGTCGTCGTCATGCGCAGAGCTTGCGGGCGGGGCGGTTCAGGGGGGCTTCAGGGCGGTTTCAGTACACCCCGGTACGGTGCGCCGTACCGGGGCGTACTGAAACCGGACCGTCAGGCCACCGCGACCGTCAGGCCACCGTGACCGTCAGGCCGCCGTGGCCGCTGCCGGTCCCACCAGTTCGGACAGGACGTCCTCCATCGTCACGAAGCCCAGGACCGTGCCCGTCTCGCCCGTGACGGCGGCCAGGTGGCTGCCGGTGGAGCGCAGTGCGGTGAGCGTGTCGTCGAGCGGGGTGTCGATGCGGACGCGGGTGACCGGGTGCGGGGCCGTACGCGGGAACGGACGGTCGCGGTCGGTCAGACCCAGGGTGTCCTTGATGTGGAGGTAGCCGAGCAGGGTGCCGTTCGGGCCGGTGACCGGGAACCGGGAGTAACCCGCCTCGGCGGCCAGCCGCTCCAGCTCGGCCGGGGTGACGGTGTGCGCGACCGTACGCATCTGCGGGACCGGCACGAGGATCTCGCCGACCGGGCGGGTGCCCAGTTCCAGCGCGTCGCGCAGGCGTTCGCCGTCGGCCGGGTCGAGCAGTCCGGCCTCGCTGGCGTCGACCACCATGCGGGCGAGCTGGTCGTCGGTGAAGACCGCCTCGACCTCGTTCTTCGGCTCCACCCTGAGCAACCTCAGCAGGGTGTTGGCGAAGGCGTTGATGCCGAAGACGACCGGCTTGAGCGCCCGGGTGAGGGCGACCAGCGGCGGGCCGAGGACCAGCGCGGTGGCGGCCGGGGCGGCCAGCGCGATGTTCTTCGGGATCATCTCGCCGATCAGCATGTGCAGATAGGTGGCGAGGGCCAGGGCGATCGCGAAGGCGATGGGGTGGATCAGCGCGTGCGGGAGGTGCACCCCCTCGAAGGCGGGCTCCAGCAGGTGCGCGATGGCCGGTTCGGCGACCGCGCCCAGCACCAGCGAGGAGACGGTGATGCCGAGCTGGGCCGTGGCCATCATCGCCGAGAGGTGCTCAAGGCCCCACAGCGTCATCCGGGCGCGCTTGTCGCCCGCGCCGGCCCGCGGCTCGATCTGGCTGCGCCGCACGGAGATCAGGGCGAACTCACCGCCGACGAAGAAGGCGTTGGTCACCAGGGTCAGGGCGCCGATCAGCAACTGGACGACGGTCATCGGGCCACCTCCCGCTGCTTCTTGCGCTGCGGCCGCTGCTCCTGGGCGGGCAGGGCCGCCGGGGCGGGCGCGGTCAGGCGCAGCCGGTCGGCGCGGTGGTGGTCGACGTCGAGGACGTCGAGCCGCCAGCCGCCGTCCAGGTCGACCGAGTCGCCCTTGACGGGAATCCGGGACAGATGGGTGGCGACCAGGCCGGCCACGGTCTCGTACGGGCCCTGCGGCGCGGTCAGTCCGATCGCGGCGAGCCGGTCGATGCGGACCGAGCCGTCGGCCTCCCAGGCCGGGCGGCCGTCCGGCTCGGCGGCGGCGGGCTGGAGGTCGGGGATCTCGATGGGGTCGTGCTCGTCACGGACCTCGCCGACCACCTCCTCGACGATGTCCTCGACCGTGGCCACGCCCGCGGTGCCGCCGTACTCGTCGATGACGACGGCCATGGTGCGGGAGGCGCGCATCCGCTCCAGCAGGCGGTCGGCGGGCAGGCTGTCGGGGACCAGCAGGGGCGCGGTGGCCAGGTCGGTGACCGGGGTGACCGCGCGCCGGTCGGGCGCCAGCGCCAGTACGTCACGGATGTGGACCGTGCCGACGACCTCGTCCAGGCTCTCCCGGTAGACGGGGAAGCGGGACAGGCCGGTGGCGTGGGTGAGGTTGGCGGCGTCCGTGGCGGTGGCGTGCGCCTCCAGGGCCTTCACGTCCACCCGCGGGGTCATCACGTTCTCCGCGGTCAGCTCGCCCAGGTGCAGGGTGCGTACGAACAGTTCGGCGGAGTCCGCCTCCAGGGCACCCTCGGCGGCCGAGTGCCGGGCGAGCGCGACCAGCTCCGCGGGGGTGCGGGCGGAGGCCAGCTCCTCGGCGGGCTCCAGGCCGAGACGGCGTACGACACGGTTGGCGGTGTTGTTCAGGTGGCTGATGAACGGGCCGAACGCGGTCGTGAAGCCGCGCTGCGGGCCGGCCACCACCTTCGCCACGGCCAGCGGCCGGGAGATCGCCCAGTTCTTGGGCACCAGCTCACCGACGACCATCAGGACGACGGTGGAGACGGCGACACCGAGCACGGTCGCCACCGTCGGGGCGGCACCGCCCAGGCCGGCCGCCCGCAGCGGGCCGCGCAGCAGGACGGCGAGCGAGGGCTCGGCGAGCATGCCGATCACCAGGGAGGTGACGGTGATGCCGAGCTGCGCGCCGGAGAGCTGGAGGGTCAGGCGGCGGGCGGCCTTCAGGGCGCCCTCGGCGCCGCGCTCGCCGGCCTCGACGGCGCGCTCCAGGTCACCGCGCTCGACGGTGGTCAGCGAGAACTCGGCCGCGACGAAGAGGGCGCAGGCCAGGGTGAGGAGAAGGGCCAGCAGGAGCAGCAGGACCTCGGTCACCGCGCCACCCCCGCTCCCGCACGGGCCGCGGCGTGGTCACCGCGGCACAGGGCATGGCCGGTACTGGGAGGTTCCATTACGGAACGGGGCTCCTAACAGGTCGAACGGGGTGGGGCAGGAGTGGCGGTGGGGGCAGGGCCCGGCCACGCGCCACTCCATGGTAAAGGACGGGCAAAGCATGGGTCTCGGCCCGGGTGAGGTGAACAGTGAGGGAGGCCGCCTTGTTCCCGCCACCGGCCGGCGGGCTCACGCCGGATCGTCGGGCATCGCGGACCGGCTGGCCGCCGGCTTCCCCTTCGACGACGTGCACGTGGCCGGCAAGACCGGCAGCCTGCCCACCCTGCGCAACGAGGTGGGCGTCGTCGAGTACCCCGACGGCGGCCGGTACGCCGTCGCGGTCTTCACCCGCACCGCCCACACCGCCGCCGTCCTCCCGGCCGCCGACGCGGTGATCGGCACCGCGGCCCGCCTCGCGGTGGACGCGCCGCGCGCCCCGAGGACCCGGCCCCACCCACCCCGCCCTTCCTGACTCAACCATTCAACCCATTTGTCGCTTTTCTCACCCTTCGGGGTGATACTCGCAGTATGACTACAGCAACGGCCACGGCCGCCTACGAACTGCTGGCGGCGTCCCACGCACTCAAGATGACCGGGGCCTTCCTCTGCGGGCTGGTGGTCGCCGGCGCGCTGATCTGGGCCGTGCGCGTCGGCATGCGGGTCATGGAACGGGAGTCCGTTCGCCCCCGGGCGGACGAACAGACCAAGCTCCCGCTCACCGGTCCCGTCCGCGAGGAACGGGAGATGCGCGAGCCGGACGAGGTCCCCGTGATGACCGACGGAGGCGCCCGGCTGATGCCGTACGAGCTCCACCACGCGAGCACCCGCCGGGGCAAGGACCAGCAACGCCGCCGCTGGCTCCCGGGCTCCACCGGCTCCTTCGGGGGCGGAGGGCTGCCGCGGGGCCTGTGAGCCGCCCGTGGCCGGCGCCGCTACGGCGCCAGCCACACCGTCGTGTCCGCAGGGAGCAGGCCGTCGGGGAGGGGGGCGCTGCTCAGCAGGACGTCTCCGGGCGGGAGGCCGACCGGGTGGGGGGAGAGATTGGTGACGCAGCGCCAGGCCGGGGACCGGTCGAAGCGCAGGACGTCGGGCGGGGTGTCGTCCGCCCAGGTGAGGGACTCGCCGTCGAGGAGCCGGCGGCGCAGGCGCAGGGCCGCGCGGTACAGCTCCAGGGTCGAGCCCTCGACCCCGTCCTGGGCCTGGACGGAGTACCCGCCGAAGTCCGGTGGCTGCGGCAGCCACGCACCGCTCGCGCCGAAGCCGTACGACGGTCCGTGCGTCGTCCACGGCAGCGGCACCCGGCAGCCGTCGCGGCCCTTGCGGACATGGCCGGTCTGCTCCCAGATCGGGTCCTGGAGCACCTCGGTGGGCAGGCCGGCCACCTCGGGCAGGCCCAGTTCCTCGCCCTGGTAGACGTAGGCCGAACCGGGCAGCGCCAGCATGAGGAGGGTCGCGGCCCGGGCGCGGCGCAGGCCGGCCGCCTCGTCCACGGCCGGGGCGGTGCCGCCGGAGAGCAGCCAGGCGTCGGTGTCGGTGCCCGGCGGCAGCACCAGGCGGGAGGCGTGCCGTACGACGTCGTGGTTGGAGAGCACCCAGGTGGCCGAGGCGCCCGCGGCGGCGGCGTCGGCCAGCGAGGACTCGATGACCCGGCGCAGTTCGGCCGCGTCCCAGCCGGCCTGGAGGTACTCGAAGTTGAACGCCTGGCCCAGTTCGTCGGGACGGGCGTACAGCGCGCGGCGGGCACCCGGCACCCAGGCCTCGGCGACCGCCGCGCGGGGCGGGGCGTAGGCGTCGAGGATCTTGCGCCAGTCGCGGTAGATCTCGTGGACCTCGTCGCGGTCGTAGAAGGGGTGGGTGCCGGGGGCGAACTCGGCGAGCGCGTCCGCGTCGCTCAGCGCGGGGGTGCCGAGGTCGCGCAGCGGCTCGGTGAGGTCCTTGGCGAGCGCGTGGGCGACGTCGACGCGGAAACCGTCGACGCCGCGGTCCGACCAGAACTTCAGCGTGGTCCGGAAGTCCGCCCGGACCTGCTCGTTCTCCCAGTTGAGGTCGGGCTGCTGGGGCGCGAACAGGTGCAGGTACCACTGCCCGTCGGGAACCCGCTTCCAGGCGCTGCCACCGAACACGGACTGCCAGTCGGTGGGCGGCAGTTCACCGCGCGGACCCTGGCCGTCGCGGAAGACGTAACGGTCCCGGGCCGGGGAGCCGGGGCCCGCGGCCAGCGCCTCGCGGAACCAGGCGTGGCGGTGCGAGGTGTGGTTCGGGACGAGGTCGACGATGACCTTCAGACCCAGGCGGTGGGCCTCGGCGGCCAGCGCGTCGAAGTCGTCCAGGGTGCCGAGGCGCGGGTCGACGGCCCGGTAGTCGTCGACGTCGTAACCGCCGTCGGCCAGCTCGGAGGGGTAGAAGGGGCTGAGCCACAGGGCGTCCACGCCGAGCGCGGCCAGATGCGTCAGGTGCTGGGCGACACCCCTGAGGTCACCGAGCCCGTCACCGTCGGCGTCGGCGAAGCTGCGCGGATAGACCTGGTAGACGACGGCCTGCCGCCACCAGCCGGGGTCCTTGGACGACAGGTCGGCGGTGCCGGGAGCGGGACGTACGGACGCGGGGCGTACGGACACGCGGTCTCCTTCGCGGTGCGGGCGGGCGACACGAGGTGTACCCGCGCCCCCTGTCCCCACTCCCCCCGTCACCGTTCCACCGCCCCCAGGTACAGCTTCACGTAGCGCTCCACGTCGACCTCCAACGCCACGTCCACTAGGGGCTGTTCGCGGGTGCCCTCGTGGATCTCGGACTCGCCGGGGCGGGCGCGGCGGTCCACCAGGGTCTGGCCGCGGGCCGGGCCGGGGGCGAGGGAGATCTCCACGGGCAGGCGGTGGGTGGTCAGGCCCGCCGGGTCGAGGACCGCGCAGACCGCGCCCGCGTCGCCGAGGCCGCCGCCCGGGTCGCTCTCGTCGGTGGCGGGGCCGCGGTGGGCGAGCAGCTTCCCGGCGAGACGGGTGCCGGGCTCGGCGCTCGCGCACAGCCGCCGTACGTCCGGGCCGGGGACGACCACCCGCTCGAAGACGTCCAGGCCGTACATGGTGATCGGCACCCCGGCGGTGAGCAGCACCGCCGCCGCCTCCGGGTCGTGCCAGACGTTGAACTCGGCGACCGGCGTCGCGTTGCCGGTCGCGACCGCGCCGCCCATGAAGACGATCCGCTCGATGTTGCGGGTGACCTCGGGGTGGGTGCGCAGCAGCAGGGCGATGTTGGTGGCGGGCGCGGTGGGGATCAGGGTGACCGGGCGCGGGGAGGCGAGGATCTCCCGGCGCAGCAGGGTGACGGCGTCGGTGCCGGCGGCGGCGCGGGCCGGCGCGGGCAGGCCGAAGTCGCCCATGCCGTCGTGGCCGTGGACGTGCCGGGCGGTGCGTACGGCCTCGATCAGCGGGCGCTCGGCGCCGCGCGCGACGGGGATGTCGGGGGCGCCGGCCTGGTCCAGCACGGTCAGGGTGTTCCGTACCACCCCGTCCACGTCGGTGTTGCCGGCCACGCAGGTGACGGCCCGCAGGTCCAGGCCCGGGTGCCGGACCGCCAGCAGCAGGGCGAGGGCGTCGTCGATGCCGGTGTCGCAGTCGATGATGACCGGGATGGGCTGCGGGTCGGTGGGCACGCGGGGGCTCCTTGGGTTCTGCGGGAATCTCGCGCTCGACCCTACGCGGGGACCGCGCGACGCGGCCGCGGGCGCTCCCGCCACCCGGCCGGCCCCGCGCTCGCTCCGGTGGGCGGGCCGGGCCGATGACTGCCCGCCTCGGTCAGTCGGGCGCGTCGAAGTGGTGCCGGTGGGCGAGCACGTCCCGGGCCAGTTCTCCGACCGTGCGGTCGTGGGCGAAGGCGTGGGCGCGCAGCCGGGCCAGTGCCTCGTCGGCCTCGACGCCCAGTTGAGCCATGATCATGCCGACCGCCTGGAAGACCTCGTCGTGTCCGGCGGCGAGGCCGTCCAGCCAGGACGCGTCACCCGGCGCGTCACCCGGCGCGGTCTGCGGCAGGGCCATCAACGCCCTCGTCATGACCCCCGCGACCAGTTCGGCCGTCCGCAGCTCGCGGCCGGTGAGCCCGCCGGGGGTGTCCCGGTAGAGGTCGAGGGTGCCGACGCACACCGAGCCGGTGCCCAGCGGCAGCGCGTACACCGCGCGGACACCGGCGGCGGTCGCCTGCTGGGCGAAGACCGGCCAGCGGCCCGCGTCCGCGCCGGCCGCCAGGTCGCGGGCGAGCACCGGGGCGCCGGTCGCGGCGGCCTGTACGCAGGGCCCGTCGCCCAGCGTGGTCTGGATCTCGGCCATCCGGCCGGCCCGTTCGCCGCTGGCGCACAGCCGCACCGGTACGCCGTCGCCGCGCAGCGACGCGCTCGCGCCGTTCACCGGCAGCAACCGGACCGCCACCGCGCACAGCCGGGCGGGCACCTCGCGGGGCGGGGCGCCCCGGACGCCCTCGGCGATCAGATCGGCGTCGCTGGGCCGCACTCCCACCGCCTCCTTCGTTCCCGCGGTCGGTGCGTAGTCGGTGCGTAGTCGCTGCGTGGAGGCAGCCCGGTTACCCATGGTCGCCCCGGCGAAACCGAGGCACCTCCGAGGGGCCGCGCAGCCTCCCCGGTCCCGTCACAGGGGAGGCTGCGCGGGCGCCGGGCCGAGGGTGGTGGTACCGGGGGCCGTACGGTGTCCGAGGCCCGTGCGGTACGCGTCCAGGGCCGCCTCCACCCGGCCGGTGCGGCGCAGCAGGTCGCCCAGGAGCCGGCACAGGTCGGCCAGGTCACCGGCGGCCCCGGCCCGCTCCAGCAGGCTCATCGCGCGGACGTAGTGCTCCTCGGCGGCCTCGGTGTCCCGGGCGTCCTCGGCGATGATGCCGAGCAGCCGGTGCGCGGCGGCGGCGTGCACGGCGCCGCGCTCGGAGGACAGGTCGTCCAGGACACCGCGGAGCAGCTCGGCGGCCGCCGCGGAGCTGCCGCGCCGGTGCAGCACGTCGGCGAGTTCGACGGCGACCTGGCTGCTGTAGAGGGCGGCCCGCTTGGCCGACAGCATGTCCAGGGCCAGTCTCAGCTCGCTCTCGGCGCTCTCCAGTCGGCCGTTCTGCGCGTACACGTATCCGCGCATCCAGTGGCAGTTCGCCAGCTCGGTGCGGAGCTGGAGCGTGCGGTACAGCTCGGCCGCCCTGGCCAGCGAGGCGTCGGCCTCGGCGAAGCGGCCCTCGGCGAGCAGGGTGCGGGCGACGGAGCGGTGCATACGGGCCACCAGCGCCGGGTCGCCCGCCTGCGGGGCGAGCGCGAGGGCCAGCTCGGCGGCCTGCGCGGCCCGCGCGTGCGCGCCCATGTCCATGTACGGGCCGATGGCGCTGGCGTAGAGCAGGAGCAGCGCGTCGGGGTCGTGCAGGCCGGAGCGGTTCAGCTCGTCCAGGGTGGATTCGAGGAGGTAGACGGCGTAGCGGAGTTCACCGGCGAGGTAGTGGGCGACGGCCCGGCCGCGCAGCGCCGGGACGCGGGCCGGCAGGGGGGCGTCGGCCAGGCTCCGCTCGGCCCGCTCGAAGTACTCCCGGCCGGTGACCAGTTCGCCCTGCTCCACCGCGCACTCCCCGAGGCCGAGCAGCGCGGCGGCCGCCACCTCGGGCAGCCCGTGCGTCTCGGCCTCGGTGAGCAGCGCGGCGTAGCTCTCGGCCGCCGCCTCGGTGGCGCCGGTGGCCAGGGTGCGCTGGGCGCCGGTCAGCCGCAGCCGCAGGTCGGTGGCGAGGTGCGGCGGCCGGCCGGTCACCAGTTCCTCGTAGGCGACGCCGAGCCGCTCGGCGATGTGCCGCAGCGCCTCGTCGGAGGGGCGGACCCGGCCGGCCTCCAGGGTCGAGACGTAGGCCGGGGTGTACGCCGGTTCGGCGAGCTGTCGCTGCGTCAGTCCGCGCTCGGTCCGCAGCCGCTGCACCCGGCGTCCGATGACCACCGGATCGTCACGGTCTCCCACATTCAACGCCCCCTGTGCCTCTTGCCGTTCGGCTCGGCCAGCCCTAGGTTAAACCGAGAGTTAAGCGGGTTTAACCCGTCACTGTTCACCACGCCCGCCCCCGCGTCCACTTCACCCGCCCCACCGTTCGGTCCGTCGCACCACCGCGCTCATTCCGTCCGCCCTTCCCGTCTGCTCCCCCGCGTCTCCACCCCCATCCCTGTGGACCGCTGCTGCGAGGTCGCCGTGCTCGATCGCCCACGCACCGCCGAGCCCTACGCGCGGGGCAGCGCCGAGCGTTACGCGCGGGGTGTGGCCGCCGGTGTCGCGGCGGTGGCCTGTCTGCTGCTGGCCGCGAACGCGGGCCCGGCGCAGTCGGCGGCGCCCGCCACCCCGGCCGAGCGGACCGCCACCGACCCCGCGGAGTGACCGGGCCGCGCCCTCTCGCCCCCAGCACCCCCGTACCTCAGTCGGGCAGCGCCCGCCGCAGCTCGGCGTCCAGCCGCTCGGCGAGCGTCGCGTCGTCCGGCGGGTCCTCGGCGAAGAGCGCCCCGAGCTGAGCGGTGAACGTCTGGGTGAAGGCGCCGTACCGCGGGGTGCGCGGGCGCTGCACCGCCTTCCGCAGGGCCGGCAGCAGGACGGGGCGGGCGTAGGCGGGCCGGTCGGCCTTGTCCCGGGGCATGCGGTCGGGCCGCTCCCCGGTGGCCGCGGCGGACGGACCGGCGCCGGCCACCGCCACCGGGCAGTCGAGGCCGTCGTCGGAGTACGCCGAGGTACGGGTCGCCGCGAACCCGGCGTCCAGCAGGCAGCGTTCGCTCTCCCGGCCGGTGAGGAACTCGATCAGCTCGGTCGCCTTGGCCGCCCGGCGGGAGTCGGCGGTGACCGCCAGGTTCTGGCCGCCGAGCACCGCCCGGCCCGGCAGCGCCGTCACCCCGAGGTCGGCCGCGGCGAACGACTGGTACAGCGTGCGGTACACGTACGGCCAGTGCCGCAGGAAGGTGGTGCGGCCGTCGGCGAAGTCGCCGAGCGAGTCCGCCTCGTCGGACTGCACGGCGTCCGCCAGGGTGTACGGCTTCTGCGTGCGGCGGCGCAGCTCCGCGATGCCCCCGGTCAGCTCCTCGACCGTCGCCGTGTAGCGGCCCTCGTCGTCGGTGAGCCGGAAACCGGCGGCCGCGAACGCCTCCACCGCGTTGACCGTGCGGCCCTCGTAGGCGTCGAGCTGGGTCGTCCAGCCCTTCTCGTAGCCGGCCGGCTCCCGGGCGTCGAGGTCGTCCATCAGGTCTTCGAGGCCGGCCCAGTCGAGCCGGGGGCTCAGCTCCGTCGCCTCCACGCCGGCCTGGGCGAGGTGGTCGCGCCGGTAGTAGAGGAGGCCGACGTCGCTGTTGAAGGGCACGGCGTACACCTCGCCGTCCCAGCGGGCCGTGCTGGCCACGGAGTCGATGACGTCCGCGTCGATCAGAGCGCCGGGGAGCGGGCGGACCAGTCCGGCGGCGGCGAACTCCGGCACCCAGGTCACGTCCAGGTTGACCACGTCGTACGTGGCGCTGCCGGACTGGAGGGCGCCGAGCAGTTGCCCGCGCTGCTCGTCGGCGCTGCCGGGCAGTTCCACCAGGCGGGCCTGGAAGGCGGACCCCTCCCGCTGCTCCCGGTCGTTCCACGCGTCGATGAGCCGCTGCCGTACGCCGTCCTTGCCGGTGACGTCCCGGCCGCTGGCGATCACGATGTCACCGCTCACGTCGGCGGAGGACGCGGGCGCGGGTGCGGGCGCGGTGCCGTCGTCCCCGCCCCCCGTGCAGGCGGCGACCAGCGTCAACAGCACTACCAGCAAGCCGAGTCGGCGGGCCATCAGTCCTCCCCCGTGCCCGTGCGCGCCACCTCGTCGCGCAGGGCCGTGCCCAGGTCGTCGTCGGCGTCCAGGCAGCGGCCGCCGCTCGCCTCGGCGATCCGGGCGTCCGGCTCGCCCGCGTCACAGCCGCCGTGCGCCAGGGACACCATCGTCACCGGCACCCGGGCCGCGCCCAGGACGTCGGTGAGCCGGCCGCCGGCCAGCCGGCCCACGTCCTCGTCGTCGGTGACGTACACGATCAGGTCGGGCCGCTCCTGTGCGGCGCCGCGCTGTTCCAGGTGGTCGAAGGCGGCGAGCAGCGCCCGGCGCGGGTCGGCCTCGGCGTCCCGTACGGTGGCCTCCCGGTCCAGGGTGCGCACGGCGTCCGCCCGGCGGTGCGGGCCGAGCGGCAGCAGGGTTTCGTACGGGTCCGCACCCAGACCGGAGACGGCCCACACCCCGTACTCGTCCCGGCCGCCCAGGCCCCCGAGCGACTGTCTGAGCAGGCCGGGCCCGCCGCTCGGGCCCTCCCACTGCCCGCCCATCGAACCCGAGCTGTCCAGCAGGAACAGCACCCGGCCGGGCCCGTTGACACCCCGGTAGCCCTTCAGCGCCGCCTCCATCGCGTCCCGTCCGGCCCGTTCGATGAGCCGGGAGGGGGCCGCCAGCACCCCGTCCGCCACCTCCTCGTCGAGCAGTGCCCGGTCGTGGTCCGCCGCGCGGAAACCGGCGCGGCCGAACACGTCCTCCCCCGACGGCCCGGCGAGCCAGCGCCGGAAGTCCGCGACCGCCGCGTCCCGTCGCGCCTCGTCCCGGTCGGCGCCCTGCCAGCGCACCCGGACGAAGACGGGCTCCAGGCCGGGCACGTCGCCGGGGTACTGGGCCAGCCGTCCGGTGCGCCGCGCGCTGTCGCAGGCCACCCCGCTCTTCAGCAGGAACTCGGGGACGAGGGCGGCGGTGCGCTCGTCCACGGCGTCGTCGTCGGGCAGCGTGCACAGCAACTCGGCGGCGGTCGGCGAGGGCGGCCCGGACTGGGCGACCCGGCGTTCGGCCCCGGCGGCGTCCCGGGCGTCGCTGCCGGCGTGGGTGCCGTACAGCCCTATCGTGGCGAGCAGCCCGGTGTCGGTGAACTCGGGGTCCGGCCGCCGCACCTCGCCGCCCGGCAACCGGCCGCGGAAGGCGTCGATCATGCGGTTGAGCGGCGCCGCGACCCGGTCCTGGGTGAACTCGGCGGCGGCCGCCTCCGGCACGGCGAGGACGACGGGTGAGTAGGCGAGGGGATCCTCGTCGGCGTCCAGCGCGGCGACGGCGTCGGTGTCCTGACCGGAGATGACGCGGGCGACGTCGGCCTGCGAGGCGGGAATCCACACGTCCGGCTGGGGACCGACGTCGCGCTGCGGATTGATGTCGTCGCCGGGCTCGTGCCAGGCGCCGGTCTGCCGCCGCAGCGCGGTGACCGCGTCCTCGGTGCCCGCGCTGTACACGGTGATGCCACTGCGCCGGCAGCCGTCGCCGGTGGTGTTCGCGTCCGAGGTGAGGTAGGCGTCGGCGAGGGCGCGGACGGTGGACTCCAGATCGGGGTCGGTCAGCACCCGCAGCTCGGGCGGCGGCCCGCAGGACGCCTCGTCCCCGGCCAGGACCAGGCCGCGGTACGCGCCGACACCGAGGACGGCCAGGCCGAGCAGCACGACGAGGCCGGTCACCGCGCGGCGGACCCCCGGCGGGCGGGCGGGTTGCGCGCGGCGGCCGTCCGATGCGCGGCGGCCGTCCGGCGCGGGGTGGCCGTCCGGCGCGGGGTGGCCGTCCGGCGTGCCGGGCTTCACCGGTGCTCGGCGGCTCTCCGGTGCGCGGGAGCCCTCCGACGCGCGGCGGCCCCAGGGTGCGTGGGGGCTCTCGGGTGCGCGGGGGCCCTCCGACGCGCGGCGGCCTCCCGGTGGGGCGGGTCGCGCGCCGCGATCTTCCGGCGCGCGCCGGGCTCCCGGCAGGCCGGACTGTGCGCCGCGGCCCTCCGGCGCACGCCGGGCTCCCGGCGGACCGGGCCGCGCGCCTCGCCCCTCCGACATCCGGTGGCCCTCCGGCGCCCGGTGGTCGTCCGGCGCCCGGTGGTCGTCCGGCGCGCCGCGGCTCTCCTGTGCGGCGCGCCGGGCCCGGCGCAGCGGGGCGGTCAGCGCGCCGGTGGCGGTGCGCAGCCGTCCGAACAGGGCGAGCAGGGCGGCTCCGGGCGGATTCGGGGGCGCCGGGACGCGACCCCGGTCCGGCTCCGGGCCGACGGCCCCGCCGGTGCCGGTGTCGGCGGCCTCGCCGGTGTCCTGGACGGCGGCCCCGCCACCGACACCGGAGCCGGAGCCGAACCCGGAGCCGGACCCGGACCCGGAGCCGGACCCGGAGCCGGAGCCGGTGGTGGAGGCGGAGCCAATGGTGGAGGCGGAGCCGGTGGGTGCCCGCAGCAGTACGTCCTCGTCCGGCTCCGTGCGGCTCGGCGGCTCCTGCGGGTGGCCGCGCACGGTGCGGTGCCCGCCGGCCGCCATCTCCTCGCGCAACTCCTCCGCGAGCCGCCGGAACCACAGCCCGTCCCCGCCCCCGCCGTCGGCCCCGCCCTCACCCCCGTCCGGGGCCGTCTTCTCCTCCTCCAGCAACCGTACGAGGGCGGCGGTGAACGGCGTCGGCGTGCCCGGATCGCCCGCGTCCACGCGGTGGTTGGCCTGGACGCCCATCAGCAGCAGCACCCGCCGCTTGTCCCGGAACGTCTCCCACACCCAGGCCGCGTTGCCCGCGAAACAGCAGTCCAGGATGATCACGACGCGCCGCGCCGGGCTGCTGGCCAGCACGGTCAGCACGGTGGTGAACATCTCCGCGCCCGGGAAGACCGCGTGCCCGCCCGCCACCACGCTGGCGTTGCGCATCTGCAGGAACAGTTCGTCGCCCGCGCTCGGGATCGCCCCGTGCCCGGCGAAGTAGAGCAGCAGGACGCCCTCGGCCTCCACCGCGGCGGTGCGCAGCGCCCGGCTGAAGTCGTCCAGGGTGGGCGAGCGCGACAGGACGATCTCCCGCTCGCCGAAGACCCGGCCCTGCTGGAGCGCCTCGCGCAGCCGGTTGAGGTTGTGCTTGACGGCGGGCAGGTCGCAGGGGACCCCGTGCGGCGGCTCGGTGAGGTCGTACTCGGACACCCCGACCAGCAGTGCCCGGTTCACCAGCCCACGCGGGTCGAGAGCGGCCACCGGCCTACCTGTCGCGGTGGTTCACCGGGTCGACACGGCCTTCGGGCGGTTCACCGTCCTCCACTTCGCGCCGGTTCTCCCGCCACGCCTCCACCGCGCCCTTGACCTGGTCGAGCAGGTCCCGGAAGGCCACCGAGGCGGCCCCGGAGACCATCGCCACGACGATCTCCATGCCGACGCCCATCGGGGCCCCGGTCTCGTCGGGGTCGGTGCTGCTGCGTTCGTGGATCTGGAGCCGGCCGGCCCGGACCAGCTCGTCGAGCGGTGTCTCCCGCTCCAGCCATTTGCGCAGGGCGCCCACGTCGCTCTCGGTCGCGCTGCCGTCCAGTCGCACACGAATGTCCTGTGTGGCCACTTCGTCCCCCTCAGCCATAACGCCCCATCATGGCACCGGGCTCGCGCGCGGGCGAGGGTCCGTACACCCCGAAAGAGGGACGGGCCCGGTCAGCCCCACGTCAAGGAGGGGCGGGCCGGTCAGCCCTGCGTCAAAGAGCGGCGGGCCGGTCAGCCCTGCGTCTGCAACTGGCTCAGCTTGCGTCGTACGTCGTTCAGGGCGCCCTCGCGCCGGCCGGGCACCCGGCCGCGCACCTCGGCGAGCCGGGAGCCCAGTTCACGGGCCCGGTCCGGTTCGCGGATCTGCCCCCACTGGTGGTGGGCCCGGTCCACCGCGGACTCGACGGCGGGCGCGTCCGGCGACTGGCCGGCGTTCAGCCGGATTCCGGCCACCGCCAGCCAACTGCGGCAGCTCCGCGCCGGGTCCCCGGCGAACATCGCCAGGTCGGCCCGGACCTCCGTCCAGTGCAGCGCCTCCTCGGAGGCCGGGCCGTGCGCGTAGGACGCGGCCCGCTCGTGGGAGGCGGCGAGCGCGTCGGCGTCGGCGTGCCGCCCGGCCTGCACGGCCGCGGTGACGGCGGCGTGCGGATCACCGCTGACCGGGCCGGGCACCGCGAGGACCAGGTCCCCGAACCGGCCGCCGTTCTCCGCGGCACTGCGGGCCAGCGCCTGCTGGTGAAGCTGCTCCAGCGACGGCCGGTGCCCGCTGCGCAGCAGCGTCGCGACGCCGCGCATGTAGGTGGGGACGGCCACCTCGCGCCGGGCCGGGGGCGGCGCGATCCGCCCGTAGACGGCGTTGTCGCGCCCGCAGTCCAGCGGGTGGGCCCGCAGCCACTCCCAGGTCTCCTGGTCGGCGTGCAGATCCAGCAGCAGCGTCGTCGCGCCGCTCGGCCGCAGCCGGAGTTCCTCGGCGATCCAGTGCCAGGGCAGGGCGGTGTAGCGGACGGTCGCCGGGGTGGTGCGGGCCAGCGCCAGATGGGGCAGGCGCTGGCGGCGGTCGAGCTGGAGCTGCCCGGTGACGTACACCGTCAGCGGCCCCGGTGCCGCCGCGGCGGCCCGCAGCCGGGTGAGTACCGCCTGCGGCTCCAGCGGGTCGGCGAGTTCGACGACGTTGGCGGTGTCGGTGCCGGACAGGACGGCCGGTGACACCGCCGCGAGCACGGGGAGCACCGAGGCGGCGTCCACCAGGCACCCCTTGCCCACCGGCGAGGCCGCGAGCAGCAGCACGGTTCCGGGCATGTCCCCTCCCCTGTCGATCACGTACCGCAGCACGGTAACCGCTGCGACCGCGTAGAGGGGCACCGGAGGCGGACCGGTCACCCCTCGGGGCGGGGCCGGCGCACCGCGAAGACGGTCGTGTCGTCGCCGAGCCGACCCCCGCAGTGCCGCAGCGTGCCGTCCCTGACCAGCGCGACCAGCCGCCGGGGCGCCGCGGCGCGGGGGTCGGCGGCGACCGCGCGCGCGACCTCCTCGGCGTGCCCGTAGAAGCAGCCCTGGCGGTCGCGGGCCTCGGTCACCCCGTCGGTGACCATGAGGAGCGTCTCGTCGGGCGCGAGGCGGAGCCGGGAGACCGGCGGCGGACCGGAGCCGAGTTCGGCGAGGCCGAGCGGGAGCCCGCCGGTGACGGGCAGCGGCCGTACGCCGTGCGGACCGACCGCGAGCGGCGCCTCGTGGCCGAAGACGACGGCGTCCACGACGCCGGGGGCGTCCTCGGGGAAACCGATCAGCACGGCGGTGGCGAAGCGGTCTCCGTCGGCCCGCCCGAGGGCCGCGGTGTGCCCCCGGTGCCGCATCATCCGCACCTCCAGGCGGTCGGCGACGGTGGCCAGGTCGGGTTCGTGGTAGCCGGCCTCCCGGAAGGCACCGAGCAGCGCCGCCGCGGTCTCGACCGCGCCCAGCCCCTTGCCCTGCACGTCGCCGATGAGGACGCGGGTGCCGTGCGGGCCGGGCTGGATGTCGTAGAAGTCGCCGCCGACCCGGGCGTCGGCGTCGGCGGCGAGGTAGACGGCGGCGTGCTCCAGGCCGCCCCAGCCGGGCGGCAGCGGGCGCAGCACCGCGCGGCGGGTGGTGTCGGCGACGTCCCGGATGTGCAGCATCCGGCGCTCGCCGCGCACCCGCAGCGCGCACGCCAGCGTGGCGAGCAGGCCGCCGACGGCGACCAGGATGAAGTCGGGCAGTCCGCTCTGGTACTGGTGCGGCCAGGCGCTGTCCACGGCGAAGTACACGGCGACCGCGAGGACCGCGTAGACGGCGGTGCCCCACACCCCGCAGATCGCGGCGGCGATACCGGGGACGAGGACGATCCAGGAGATCATCCGGAACCGCCCGCCGGTGTTGGCGTCGGCGACCGCGACGGCGATCAGCAGCAGCAGCGGCGGCACCCAGCCGACGCTCAGGCCGCCCACCCGCACGAGTTGGTGCCGGTGCACGGCGTCGTCGTCGCGGGTGGGGTCCCCGGCGTGGGCGGCGTCGCCGAAGCGCCGGCCGAGCCGTCCCGGCCGGCCGCTCACCGGCCTCAGGACGCGACCCCTCACCGGCCCAGCGAACCACGGCCCCCGGCGGCCCGCATCCTGACTTGCCCGCACCCGGCAGCGGGTGTGCGCTGGTAGGCGGGGGCGATCGGGGGCGAGAGAAGAGGAGTGCGCTCATGGCACAAGCGGCATCCGCGTCCACCGGGACGACCAGGACCGGCGCGAGGACCGGCCCGGCCGACCGCCGTGGCGGGGCGAGCGGGCCGGGCGGTGCGGTTCCGGACGTCTTCGGCCCCCGGGCCCACCTGGCCGGGAAGGTGGCCCTGACCGTCGTACTGGGCCTGCTCTTCGGCTTCTGGGCCGCCGCCAACCGGCGCGACGGCGGGCCGATAACGGGCTGGAACGCGCTCTTCGGCTGGCTGGCCGCGCTCGCGTTCATCGTCGTGTTCACGGCCGTCGGACTGCTGGCGTCGAAGCTGCCGCGGGAGCGGCGCGCCCTGCTGTGGGCCGTGTTCGCGGGCATCGCGACCGGCTTCCTGATCAGCCAGTCGCCGCATGTGAGCCTGTTGCGGTCGGTGATCCCGGCACTGGCGACGGCGGTGGGCGTCTTCGCGGTGCTCTTCTACCGCTCCTACGCGAGCGAGGCCGGCGCGGAGACGGAGACGGAGGGACACCGCCGCATCTGACCGGAGCGGGACGGCGGTCGCCCCGAGGACAGCGGTCGCCCCGAGGACAGCGGCCGTCCCGTCGAGACGGTCGGTGGTTCGCGCACTGGTCCGCGCACTGGTCCGCGCACTCCGGCATTCGGCTCGACCTGTGCGCCCAGACGCAGTCACGGCGCCGGTGTGCGGTGACCGGCCCCGGCCGGCCGGGTCATGCCTCACAGGGTGCCCACACGTCTTCTCCGCAGCACCCTGTCGGCCGTACTGATCGCCCTCGCCTGCCTGCTCACCCCGTGCGGCGCGCTGGCCGCCTGGGCGACGTACGGGCTCTTCGACACCGGCCGGTACGCCGACGCCATGGCGCCGCTCGCCGCCGACCCGGCCGTGCGCGAGGTGGTCGCGGACACGGTGCGCGACGGCGTACTGGACCGGATCGCCGCCTCCGACCTCACGGCCTCGGACCTGGCCGCCTCGGCCACCAGCGCCTCGGACCCGAAATCCGTACGCCAGTTCGTCCACGACGCGGCGGAGTCCTTCACCCGCACCGCGGCGTTCCGGGCCGGCTGGGACGCGGCGAACCGGACCGTCCACGGCGCGGTACTGCGCGCCCTGCGCGAGGAGCGGGGCGCCGGCCGCGCGGTCACCGTCGACCTGGCCCCCGTCACCGCCCGCGTCAAACACCAGCTCGCCCGCGACCACGTGCCCTTCGCCCACCGCATCCCGGTCACCCACACCGCGGTCACGGTGCTGCGCGCCCCCGAGGCGGACCGGCTGCGCAGGGGCTACCGCGCGCTGGACGTCGCCGCCTTCTGGCTGCCGCTGACGGCCGTGGTCTGCGCGGCGGCGGGCATCGCCGTGGCCGCCTGCCGCCGCCGCGCGGTCACCGCCGCCGGCCTCGGCACCGCCCTGGGCGGCGCGCTGCTCGGCCTCACCGTCGTGATCGGCCGCCGGCTCACCCTGGCCGAGCTGCCCGGCACAGCCCACGGCCCGGCCGCCGCGGCGGTGTACGACGCCCTCACCGAAACCCTGCGCACAGCCGCCTGGCTCCTGCTGGGCCTCGGCCTCACCACCGCCCTCGCCTCCTGGCTCACGGGCCGCCGGACCCGCACCCGCACCCGCGCCCGACGGACGCCGCAACCGGACGAACGCCCCGGCTCCCGGACGCCCCTGTGACGAACGGACCCGAGGACCCGAAGAACCCGAGGACCCGAGGAGCCCGAGGAGCCCGAGGAGCCCGAGGAGGGCATCCGCGCTCCGGGCCGGGGAACTTTCCGGCCGTGCCCCCCGTCCTTGAGTAAGGCCGGGCCCCACCGCGGCCGCCCCGCCCCACCCGACCACGTCACCTCCGAGCGGAAGGCCGGGACTTGGACACGGACATCGCGGCCGCCGGACCGGCCGCCTCGCCGGGCGCGTCCGGACACCGGCGGGCCGGGCGGCGGGCCGGTGCCTGGGGCGCGGGGCTGCTCATGACCGGGGTGAGCATGGTGGTCGCCTGCCGTACCGCCGGCAACGACGGTGTCACCCCCGTGCCGCAACTGCTCGCCTTCCTGCCCTGGCTGCTGGTGCCCACCGGCGTCGCGCTGCTGCTGACGGTGCTGACCCGCTGGTGGCTGGGGCTGCTGTGGGGGCTGACACTCCTCGGCATGCTCGCCTGGTTCCTCCAGCCGTACGGCAGGACCGGCGATCCCATAGGGCTGGCCGTCGCCGAACTGCGCGTGCTGACCTCGAACGTCGAGTTCGGGCAGGGCACGAACGCGCTGGTGGCGGCCGTCCGCCGCGAGAAGCCGGACCTCGTGTTCGTCCAGGAGTGCGAGTACACCTGCGACGCGAGACTGAAGCGGGAGCTGGGCGCCGCCTATCCCCATCGCCGGGCCGTCGAGGGCGGCGGCTCCGAGGGGTCCGTGATCCTCAGCCGCCGGCCGCTGCGGGCCACCGCGGGCGTCAAGGGCACGATGGGCATGCCGGGCGCCGTCGCCGAGGTCGACGGCAACGAGATACGGCTCCAGCTCGCCCACCCCGTGCCCCCGGTGCCCGGCCAGGTCGGCCGCTGGCGCACCGAGCTGTACGCGCTGCGCGACGCCGTCGCCGGGGACGACCGGACGCCCACCGTCGTGGCCGGCGACTTCAACGCCTCGCAGGACCACGCCGCGTTCCGCCGTGTCATCGACACCGGCCTGAGCGACGCGGCCCGGCTGGCCGGCTCCGGCCGGACCCCGAGCTGGCCGGCCCGGACCACCCCGACCTTCGGCGTGCAGATCGACCACGTACTGGTCTCGGAGGACTTCTCCGTCCGGGACGCCCGCTTCCTCGACCTGGCCCGCACCGACCACCGCGCCCTGCTCGTCGACCTCACCCTGCACCGGGCCGGCTGACCGGCGGCCGGCCGGCCCGGGGCTCCACGGGTGCCGTCGGCGTGCGGGGTCAGACGCCGATGTCGGCGCCGTCCGCGCGCCACACCGCCACGACCGCCGGGCGTACGATCTTCCCCGGTCCGTCCGGCCAGGCGCTCGCCGGGTTGTCCACCGTGGCGCCGGTGATCTCGCCCGGGTGCTGCACGGCGACCAGGACGCGCCGGTCCTGGATGAGCGGACCGCAGGTCTCGGCGCCGTTCGGCACGGTCAGGAACTGCTTCAGCTCACCGCGCCGCGCACCGGCCGTCGCCACGCCGAAGAGGCCGTCGTGGGTGCCGAGCGCGTTGCCGTCCGTGGAGATCCACAGGTTGCCGTGGTCGTCGAAGGCCACGTTGTCCGGGCAGGAGATGGGGCTGACCGACTCCTTGGGGAAGCCCGCGAAGTACGTCGAGGGGTCCTCCGGGTCGCCCGCCACCAGGAACAGCGACCAGCCGAACCGCAGGCTGTCGGCCCGGTTGCGGTGCTCGGTCAGCTCCAGGACGTGCCCGTGCTTGTTGGCGTTGCGCGGGTTGGCCTCGTCGGCCTTGGCGTTGGCGCCGACACCGCGGTTGGTGTTGTTGGTGAGGGCGACGTACACCTTGCCGGAGTGCGGGTTCGGCTCGATGTCCTCGGGCCGGTCCATCTTGGTCGCGCCGACCTTGTCACCGGCGAGCCGGGTGAAGACGCACACCTCCTCGGCGCTCATCCCCTCGACGTGCGAGACGGCCCCGTCCTCGTCCGCGGTGACCAGCGGGATCCACACCCCGGCGCCGTCGAACTCGCCGTCGGCGGGCAGCTTGCCGGTGCCGTCGATCTCGATCGCCGGGGAGTCCCCGGTGAGCCTGGCGACGTACAGCGTCCCCTCGTCGAGCAGCGACAGGTTGTGCTCCCGCACGGACCTGCCCGACCCCTTGCGCATCCGCTTGCTGCCGATGAACTTGTAGAAGTAGTCGAACCGCTCGTCGTCGCCGGTGTAGACGACCGGCCGCCCGTCGGAGGTCAGCCGCACGGTCGCCGCCTCGTGCTTGAACCGGCCGAGCAGCGTGTGCTTGCGGGGCGTGGAGTCCGGGTCGTACGGGTCCAGCTCGACGACGTAGCCGAAGCGGTGCACCTCGTTCGGCTCCCGGGCGACGTCGAACCGCTTGTCGAACCGCTCCCACTTGCGCTCGGTCGCCCCGGTGCCGATGCCGTACCGCTTGTCGGTGGCGCTGGAGCTGTTGGCGAAGTACTGGTTGAAGTTCTCCTCGCCGTGCAGGGTCGTGCCCCACGGGGTGGTGCCGCCGGAGCAGTTGTTGAGGGTGCCGAGCACCTTGCGGCCGGTGCGGTCGGCGGAGGTCTTCACCAGGTCCGACCCGGCGGCGGGCCCGGTCAGCCGGAACTCGCTGGTGGCGGTGGCGCGGCGGTTGAGGTGGTGCCGGGGGACGGGCGTCAGCTTCCCGCTCCGCCGGTCCTCCTCCACGACGACGGCGGACAGCCCGTGCGCCGCCCAGGCGATCTCGACCTGCTCACGGGTCGGGTTCTCCGCGTCGTAGCCGCGGAACATGAGGATCTCGTCGGTGTACTCGTGGTTGGCGACGAGGACCTGCCGGCCGCGCTCGCCGGGCAGCGGCAGCAGGGCGAGGAAGTCGTTGTTGTACCCGAACTGGCCGGCCTGGGCCTTCGCCGTCTGCTTCTCCGGGTCGAAGGCGGGCGCGCCCCGCAGGATGGGCTCGCCCCAGCGGATCACGACGTCCTGGCGGTACCCGTCCGGGATGACGACGGCGTCCTGGAGGTTGGGCGCGACGGGCGTGAACCGCAGCCCCTTCGCCCCGCCGGGTTTCTGCCCATGCCCGTTCCCGTTCCCGTGTCCGTGCCCGTTGCCGTGGCCCTTGCCGGCCGCCGGGGCGGCCTGCGCCTGGCCGGCGCCCGCGACGCTCACGGCTCCCGCGCCCGCCGCGGCGACGGTGACCACGGCGGCGGCCCGCATCATCGAGCGGCGGCTGAGCGCACCGGCGATGACGTCACCGACGTACTCGTTGGCGCTGGTGTTGGGCACCTCGTGGAAGCAGGCGTCACCACACCGGAAACGACAGGTCATGGCGGAACGGCCGCCAGGGTGGGAATCGGACGGTGTTCCGATCAACGGCAGCAGCTTGCGCACTTTGCTCTCCCCTTGGATGCCCTTGGTGTCAGCGTGACCGTAGGAGCACATATGTGCGGCAGTCGGGCGCCGGGGTGAACACGGAGTGAACCGGCGCCATCCGGCGGAAAGTCGAGCGGAAAGTCGAGCGGGAGGCGGACCCGGCGGCCCGCCGTCCGCTTCCCGCCCTTGACGCGGGCGGGCCCGCTGTGCCAGACCCTGCCCTGGATCGGAAACGAGGGCCGCTAACCTTACGTGTCCGTCCTGGCCAGGGATTTACGGGCATCAACTCATGCGAAGGGTTGCGCACATGGGCATTCTCACTCTCCTGCGGAACGCGTTCGGCCGCTCACGCAAAGCGCGGGCCGCCCAGGCGGAGGAGACCACACAGGAGACGGCACCCTCGCGGGAACCGTCCCCCGAGCCCACCAAGGACCCCACGGTCCCCTCCCAACCCACCAAGGCTCAGCCTCCCGAGCCGGTCTCGGCGGAGGTCCCCGAGCCCAGAAAGAGCGATGACGACGACGGCGTCCACGACCTGGTGACGGCGGCCTTCGACAACGTCACGGTCCCCAGCCCCACCCGGTCCCCGGAATCCACATCACCGTCCGACCCGGCCTCGACTCAGCGCACCGAGGCCACCACGTCCCCGTCCCCGGACACCGACGCGGACTCGACTCCGGGTACGGCGGACACCGCCGCGGCCCCGGACTCCGACGCGGACTCGACTCCGCCCACGGACACCCCGGCGACCCCGGACGCCGAGCCGGCCTCGGCCCCGGTCTCCGACACCGCTACGACCCCGGAAGCGACGGTTCCGGCCCCGGAGCCCAGCACCACGACTCCGGAAGCCCCGGAGGTCACCGGCCAGGAGGCCGCGGCCCCGGAGCCCGCGCCGGAACCCGAGCCGGAGCCGGAGCTGGAACCGGAAGCCGTAACGGAACCGGAGCCGGAGGCCGCGCCTCAGTCCGAGCCCGAGGCGAAGCCGACGACCGCGACGGAGCCCGAGCAGATCCCGCAGCCTGAAGCGGAGACCAAGCCGGAACCCGAGCCCGAGGCCCGGCCGGAGCCCGCCCCGGAGCCTGCAGCCGAGGTCGTGCCGGAGCCCGAGCCGAAGGCCACCATCCCGGCCCCCGAGCCGACCCCGGGACCGGTCGTGGAGCCCACCCCCGAACCCGAGGCGAAGCCGAAGGCCGCCACCCCGGTGCCCACCCCCGAACCCGAATCCGAACCCGCACCCGCCGACGGCGAGGACGCCCCACAGGGGCCACCCGCACCCGACGACGAGAGCCGCACGGGCGGTGCGGGTGGGAACACTCAGGCCGAAGGCGAGTCCGAGGCCGAGTCCGAGGCCGAGTCCGAGACCCCCCCGACAACCCTCGCCCCCCACCTCCTCACCCCCCACAGAACCGCCGCCACCACCCTCGCCAAGCACAACCTCACCCACACCCGAGCCAAGATCTACCTCGTCCTCGACCGCTCCGCGAGCATGCGCCCGTACTACAAGGACGGCTCCGCCCAGTCCCTCGCCGAGCAGACCCTCGCCCTCGCCGCGAACCTCGACCCCGCCCCCGACACCACCGTCCACGTCACCTTCTTCTCCACCGAGGTGGACGGCACCGGCGAACTGACCCTCACCGACCACGAGAACAAGATCGACACCCTGCACGCGGAGCTGGGCCGCATGGGCCGTACCAGCTACCACGCAGCCGTCGCAGAGGTCATCGCCACGCACGAGAAGTCCGCCGACCCCAGCGCCCCCGCCCTGGTCGTCTTCCAGACGGACGGCGCCCCGGACGCCAAGACCCCGGCCACCCAGTCCCTCGCGGACGCGGCCAAGGACCACCCCGGCCTCTTCTTCTCCTTCGTCGTCTTCGGTGACCCGGAGAA
This sequence comes from Streptomyces ziwulingensis, assembly GCF_039542605.1. NCBI lineage: Bacteria > Bacillati > Actinomycetota > Actinomycetes > Kitasatosporales > Streptomycetaceae > Streptomyces > Streptomyces ziwulingensis. Next base: position 204,512 of record NZ_BAABIG010000022.1, on the reverse strand, counting down.
CAAGGCGTTCGACTACCTCCGCAAGCTCAAGACCGGCAACACGTCGTGCTTCTTCGCCGGCGAGACCCCCCGCGAACTGACCGACGAGGAGCTGTACGAGGGCGTCCTCGCCTCCTGGCGCCCCTGAGACGCCCCGAGACGCCCCCGAGACGCTCCTGAGACGCCCCCGCGGAAAGACTCGTGGAGTCGACCCCCGACCCCGAGCCCATCCGGGCCGCCCCTTCCCACCCCGTAGAACGGGAAGCGGGCGGCCCCCCCATGTCGGCTACGATTTCAAGGTTCCGTAGACGACCACCCGTGCGTCACCCGCGTAGCTACTTGGGAGCAGCCTCCGATGGCTCGACACCTCATCACCAGCGCCCTTCCGTACATCAACGGAATCAAGCACCTGGGCAACATGGTGGGGTCCATGCTCCCGGCGGACGTGTACTCCCGGTACCTCCGCCTGCGCGGCCACGACGTCCTCTACATCTGCGCGACGGACGAGCACGGCACCCCGGCCGAGCTGGCGGCGAAGGAGCAGGGCCTGCCGGTCGACACGTTCTGCGCGCAGGCGCACGACGCGCAGAAGGCGATCTACGACGGCTTCGCCCTCGCCTTCGACCACTTCGGCCGCAGCTCCTCCCCGCAGAACGCGGAGCTGACCCAGCACTTCGCCCGCAGGCTGAACGAGAACGGCTTCATCGAAGAGCGCGCGATCCGCCAGGTCTACTCGCCCACCGACGGACGTTTCCTCCCGGACCGCTACGTCGAGGGCACCTGCCCGCACTGCGGTTACGACAAGGCCCGCGGCGACCAGTGCGAGAACTGCACCCGCGTGCTGGACCCGACCGACCTGATCGACCCGCGCTCGGCGATCTCCGGCTCCACCGATCTGGAGGTCCGCGAGACCAAGCACCTCTTCCTCCTCCAGTCCAAGCTCCAGGGCGAGGTCGAGGCGTGGATCGACGAGGTCGCGGACGAGTGGCCGCAGCTCGCCTCCTCCATCGCCCGCAAGTGGCTCACCGAGGGCCTGCACGACCGGGCCATCACCCGTGACTTGGACTGGGGCGTCCCGGTCCCGGCCGACACCTGGCCGGAGCTGGCCGCCGAGGGCAAGGTCTTCTACGTCTGGTTCGACGCCCCGATCGAGTACATCGGCGCGACGAAGGAGTGGGCGGAGGCCGCCCCCGACGAGAACCGCGACTGGAAGTCCTGGTGGTACGGCCCGGACGGCGCGGACGACGTCCGGTACACGGAGTTCATGGCGAAGGACAACGTCCCCTTCCACAGCGTGATGTTCCCGGCCACCGAGATGGGCGTACGGGAGCCGTGGAAGAAGGTCGACTTCCTGAAGGCGTTCAACTGGCTGACGTACTACGGGGGCAAGTTCTCCACGTCCCAGCGGCGCGGGGTCTTCACGGACCAGGCGCTGGACATCCTCCCGGCCGACTACTGGCGCTACTTCCTGATCGCCAACGCCCCGGAGTCGGACGACTCGTCGTTCACCTGGGAGCACTTCACGGCGACGGTGAACAAGGACCTGGCCGACACCCTCGGCAACTTCGTCAACCGCGTCCTGTCCTTCTCCCGCAAGCGTTTCGGCGACGACGTACCGGCGGGCGGCGAGCCGGGCGAGGCGGAGCGGAAGCTGGGCGAACAGATCACCGCGCTCCTCTCGGAGTACGAGACCCAGATGGAGGCGCTCCAGTTCCGCAAGGCGGCCGCGGCCCTGCGGGCGCTGTGGTCGGCCGGAAACTCCTACCTGGAGGAGAAGGCCCCCTGGCTGGAGATCAAGACGGACCAGGACGGCGCGGCCCTCACCCTGCGTACGGCGATGAACCTGATCCACCTCTACGCGGTGGTGTCGGAGCCCTTCATCCCGGCCTCGTCGAAGGCGATGCGCGCGGCGTTCACGCTCGCCGACGACACGGCGACCTGGGTGACCCCGGACGAGGCACGGTCCCTCACCCGCATCCCGGCGGGCACCCCGTTCACCGTCCCCCCGGTCCTCTTCGCCAAGATCACGGACGAGGACCTGGAGTCCTACAAGGAACGCTTCGGCGGCGCCCCCGAGTAACCCGAGCCGAGCAACCGCACGGGCCCGGGAACGCGGTCACCGTGCGCGACCGGGACATCACTCACGACGGTGCGCACCACCCCCCGCGCCCGTGGCCGGAATACGGCGAACTCCACCCGGCCCGAAGCATGTCTGGACAGCGCGCCACAAGCACGAAGATCATGAGCAGAGTCGGCCGAACCCGGCCGGTCGGACGGTCAACTCAAGGGGGATCACCCATGGCGCTCTTCGGCAACGCCCACAGCATCGACCCGGCCCAGGCCACCCAGGAGTACGCCCGTCTGCTCGGCCAGGGTGAGCAGGTGCAGGCCGCCTACCTGCTGATCCGGGACACGATCCTGTTCACCGACCGCCGTCTGATCCTGGTCGACAAGCAGGGCATCACCGGCAAGAAGACGGAGTACCACTCCATCCCGTACCGGAGCATCACGCACTTCGCCGTCGAGACGGCCGGCACCTTCGATCTGGACGCCGAGCTGAAGATCTGGATCTCCGGCACCCCGACCCCGGTCCAGAAGACCTTCACCAAGGGCGTCGACATCTACGAGGTACAGGCGATCCTCACCCAGTTCGTGGCGCGCTAGCGGCGGGCGCCCGCCCGCTCGCCGCACCTCACCGCACCTCACCGCACCTCACCACTGCTTCACCCGTTGTTTACCGGGCGGATAAGGTTTGCTCACCCGTGCGGCGGCGTCGAACCGATGGCAGCCGTGTCCGACCCGCGTACCGAGGGACCGTCGTGAAGCGCATTCTCATCCGATCCGGCAAGAGCCCGTTCCGCGTGGCGAGCCCGGCCGAGTTCATCCAGCAGGATTTGATCGGAACCAACACCGGCAACCTCATCTTCAGCGACTCCGCGCACAAGATGCTGTCGGCGCCGGACACCGAGGTCACCTCCAACGGCATCCGCACCGACCCCTCGGCCCGCCGCGCAGCGGAGATCAACGAGCGGTACGACGTGTTCGTCGTCCCGCTCGCCAACGCCTTCCGGCCCACCTTCCAGGCCTCGCTGGACCGGCTCTCCACCCTGATCGAGCAGCTCACCATCCCGGTGGTGGTCTTCGGCGTCGGCGCCCAGGCCCCCGACGACTACGACACCGGCCGGCTCGGCCCGATGGAGCTGTCGGTGAAGCGCTTCGCCTCCGCCGTCCTGGAGCGCTCCGCCTCCCTCGGCGTCCGCGGCGAGCTGACCGCCCGCTACCTGAACGACCTCGGCTTCAAGGACGTCGACATCATCGGCTGCCCGTCGATGTTCCTGTACGGGGAGAAGTTCCCCGGCATCCGGCCCGCCGACCTGACCGCCGACTCCCGCATCGCCCTCAACCTCTCGCCGGACGCGATACCCGTCGGCGACATCTCCGGCATCACCCGCCACGCCTTCGAGAACTACCCCCACCTCACGTACTACGCGCAGAACACCGAGGACGCCGAGCTGCTGCTCTGGGGCGACACCTCACCGGAGTCCGGGCACGAGGACCCCTTCCCGCGCCGGCTCAGCCACCCACTGCTCCGGGAGAACAAGGTCCGCATGCCGCTGGACCCGGCGACCTGGATCAAGGAGCTGGGCACCTACGACTTCGCCTACGGCACCCGCATCCACGGCAACGTCGCCGCCCTGCTGGCCGGCACCCCGAGCGTCGTCCTCACCCACGACTCGCGCACCCTGGAGCTGTGCCGGTACTTCGACATCCCGCACCGGCAGCTCGCGGGCCTCCCCGCCGAGACCGACCCGCGCGAGCTGTACGAGCACGCCGACTTCTCCGCGATGATCGACGGCCACGGCGAGCGGTTCGAACGGATCGTCGCCTTCCTGGACCGCAACGACCTGAAGAACACCTACACGCACGGCGACGGCGGCGCCGCCTTCGACGCCCGCATGGCCGGACTGGACCTGCCCGCCTCGATGCCGGTCTGGGACGGCTCGGACGACGGGCAGCTCCGCTACCGGTTCAGCCGGCTGCGCGAGCAGATCACGGCCGGCACCGAGAAGACCCGGGAGCAGGCGCGCAAGCAGGCCAAGGAGAACAAGGACCTGCGGGCCAAACTCGCCAAGGCCGAGAAGCGGGCCGACGAGACGGCGAAGACGCTGGACACCCTGGCGAAGGAACTGGCCGCCACCCGCGCGGCCCTGACCGCCGTGGAACGCAAGGTCACCGGCATCGACAAGCGCCTCCTGGTCCGCCTGGGCCCGGCCCTGCGCCGCCGCACCCGCAAGCTGTCCGCCGGCGGCAAGAGCTGACGGCACCCGAAGACGAAGGGGAGCGGCCGGGACGGATACCGTCCCGGCCGCTCCCCTTCGTACGCCCGCGCCCGCAACCCCAATCGCGACCGCGACCGCGACCGCTGTCGCGGTCGCTGACTCTGCCGCCGCCTACTTCGGCTGCGGCTTGCGCACCGTCAGGTGCAGTTCCCGCAGCCGGGACTCGTCCAGCTCGGTCGGCGCGCCCATCATCAGGTCCTGAGCGTTGCCGTTGAGCGGGAAGGCGATGGTCTCGCGGATGTTCGGCTCGTCGGCCAGCAGCATGACGATGCGGTCCACGCCCGGGGCGATGCCACCGTGCGGCGGGGCGCCGAAGCGCAGGGCGCGGAGCATCCCGGCGAACTCGCGCTCGACCGTCTCGGCCTCGTAGCCGGCGATGCCGAACGCCTTGAGCATGATCTCCGGCTCGTGGTTCCGGATCGCGCCGGAGGACAGCTCCACGCCGTTGCAGACGATGTCGTACTGCCAGGCGAGGATGTCCAGCGGGTCCTGGTTCTCCAGCGCGTCCATGCCGCCCTGCGGCATCGAGAACGGGTTGTGAGAGAAGTCGATCTTCCCCGTCTCCTCGTCCTTCTCGTACATCGGGAAGTCGACGATCCAGCAGAAGCGGAAGACGTTCTCCTCGAAGTGCCCGGCGCGCTTGGCGGCCTCGACCCGCACCGCGCCCATGATCTTCGAGACCTCGCCGAACTCGCCCGCGCCGAAGAAGACCGCGTGGCCGGGGGCGAGCGCGAGGCGCTTGGTCAGCTCCGCGACGTTCTCCTCGGTGAGGAACTTCGCGATCGGGCCGGTCAGGCCGCCGTCCTCGCCGACGCGGACCCAGGCCAGGCCCTTGGCGCCCTGCGCGACGGCGTAGTCGCCGAGCTGGTCGAAGAACTTGCGGGGCTGGCCGGAGACGTCCGGCACCGGCAGCGCGCGCACGTGCTTGCCGGCGAACGCCTTGAACTCCGAACCCTCGAAGACGTCGGTGATGTCGACCAGTTCGAGCTGGGCGCGCAGGTCCGGCTTGTCGGAGCCGTACTTCAGCATCGACTCGCGGAACGGAATGCGCGGGAACGGGGAGGTGACCTCGCGTCCGTCGCCGAACTCGGTGAACAGCTCCGTCATCAGCTTCTCGATCGGCTGGAAGACATCCTCCTGCTCGACGAAGCTCATCTCGACGTCGAGCTGGTAGAACTCGCCCGGCGAGCGGTCGGCGCGGGCGTCCTCGTCGCGGAAGCAGGGCGCGATCTGGAAGTACCGGTCGAAGCCGGAGATCATCAGGAGCTGCTTGAACTGCTGCGGGGCCTGGGGGAGGGCGTAGAAGCGGCCCGCGTGCAGCCGCGAGGGCACGACGAAGTCGCGGGCGCCCTCGGGGGAGGTGGCGGTGAGGATCGGCGTCGCCATCTCGTTGAAGCCGAGCGCCACCATCTTGCTGCGGATCGCGGAGACGACCGAGGTGCGCAGCATGATGTTGCGGTGCATGCGCTCCCGGCGGAGGTCCAGGAAGCGGTACTCCAGGCGCCGCTCCTCGTTCACCCCGTCCTCGGCGTTGATGGTGAAGGGCAGCGGCTGGGCGGCGCCGAGCAGTTCGACCTCGCCCACCTCGACCTCGATCTCACCGGTGGGCAGGTCGGCGTTGATGTTCTCCGCACCGCGGGAGACGGCCTTGCCGTCGATCCGGACCGTCGACTCCTTGGTCAGCTTGTCCAGCGCCTCGTAGGCGTCCGTCCCCGGACGGGCGACGAGCTGGGTGATGCCGTGGTGGTCGCGGAGATCGATGAAGAGGATGCCGCCCAGGTCGCGCCGATTGTGCAGCCAGCCGCTCAGCCGGACGTCGGTGCCGACGTCAGAGGAGCGGAGCTCGCCGCAGGTGTGGGACCTGTACCGATGCATCGTCGTTCATCCAGTCTTCGCGTATCGAGGAGGGTGCGGAAAAGGTGTTTCACGTGAAACAACACCAGCGTACCGGGCAGCCCGTCCCTGTTTCCTCCCCATGGGCGCCGCCGCGACCGGTGGCAGCGCTGATCACCCCTTCTTAGAGTGGGGCAATGCGCACTGGTGAGCCCCTGCCCCCCGTGGGGGACGTGCTGGCCGCCCTCGCGACCGGTCTGTGGCAGTGGAACACCGCCGCCGGACTCGTCACGGTCGACGCCGAGGCGGCCCGGCTGCTCGGGCTGCCCGCCCGGGAGGCGAGCCTCACCGAGGCCGAGGTCCGCTCCCGGCTGCACCCGGTCGACTGGAACGAGATCACCGGCGTGGTCCGGCTCGCCGTCGCCGAGGGCACCCTCGCCGAGGTGCGGATCCGGATCATGGACGAGCAGAGCCGTGTGGTGCGCGTGGTCCGCAGCCGTTCCAAGCCCTCCTTCGACCCCGAGCGCCGGGCGTACCTGCTGATCGGCACGCTCCAGGAGGTCACCGAGCCGGCCCCGGGCACGGCCGCCGGGCGCAGCGCGGTCACCGGCGACTGGCGCCGCTCGCGGGAGGCGTTCCTGCTGGACGCGGGGCGGGCGCTGGCGGAGGCGCGGTCGACCGAGGAGGTGCTGCGGGTCGCGGCGGGGCTGTCGATGCCGGGCTTCTCCCCCGCCGGGCTCGCGGTCTTCGGCGCGCGGGGCGACCGGCTGACGATCATCGGTCACCACGGGCAGTCCCGGAAGGACGAGAGCCCCTTCGCGCAGATGGAGCTGGAGACGGACTACCCGGCCGCCGAGGTGGTCCGTACCGGCCGCGCGGTCTACCTCTCCTCTCCCGAGGAGTACCGCTCCCGCTATCCGCTCACCTGGCCGCTGGCCGAGCGCTTCAAGCGGCGGTCCTGGGCGTTCCTGCCGCTGACCGTGGCGGGCCGCACGCTGGGCACCTGGATGGCGGCCTTCTCCTACCCGGTCGCCTTCACCCCGGACGAGCGGTCGGTGCTGACCACGGTGGCCCGGATGATGGCGCAGGCGCTGTCCCGGGCGGGCGCCGACGAGACCCGGCGGGAGCTGACCGACGGACTCCAGCGCTCCATGCTGCCGGTGCTGGGCCCCGAGATCCCCGGCGTGACCCTCGCCGCCCGCTATGTGCCCACCGGCGGCGGGCTCCAGGTGGGCGGCGACTGGTACGACATGATCCCGCTGCCCCGGGGCCGCTTCGCCCTGGTCATCGGTGATGTGCAGGGGCACGACGTGCGGGCGGCCGGGCTGATGGGCCAGCTCCGCATCGCCCTGCGCGCCTACGCCGCCGAGGGCCACCGGCCCGACGCCGTGCTCTCCCGCGCCTCCCACTTCCTGCACGGACTCACCCACTCCGACCAGGACCCCGGCGACCTCCGCTTCGCGACCTGCCTCTACGTCGAGGTCGACCCCGGCACCGGCACGGTGGAGACCGCGCGCGCCGGGCACCTCGACCCGGTGGTGCGGATGGTGGACGGCACGGTGCTGGTGCGGGCCACGGCCGGCGGGCTGCCCCTCGGCCTCGACCCGGACTGCGACTACCCGACCACCCGCCTCGCCCTGGAGCCGGGCGAGACGCTGCTGCTCTGCACGGACGGGCTGCTGGAGACCGGCGGGCACGACCTGGAATCGGGCTGGCAGCGGCTGCGTCCGGTGCTGGAGGCGCACGTCGGCGGCATGGAGGAGCTGGCCGACGCGCTGATCCAGGCCGTGCACGGACCGTCCTCCCACCACACCACCGGCCCGCTCGCCGACCGGCGCGAGGACGACGTCGCCCTGGTGCTGCTCTGCCGGCAGGGCGCGGAGGGGGAGGACGGCTGCGGCGCGGGCTCCGTGCCGCGGTCGCCGCGGCGGCGCACCATGCTGTCGGTCGCGCAGGCCGAGCCCGAGCGGATCGCCTCCGCCCGGCAGCATCTGCGGGACCTGCTGCACGACTGGCCGAGCGAGGACCAGACGGACTCGGCGGTACTGCTGCTCTCCGAGACGCTGACCAACGTCCTGGTGCACACCGACGCCGACGCGCTGGTGCTCGCGGAGGTCACCGGCGCTCCGGGCGAGCGCCGGATCAGGGTCGAGGTCACCGACAACGGCGACGACCTGCCGCACAAGCGGCGGCCGGGGGAGATGGCGTCCAGCGGCCGCGGTCTGATGCTGATCGAGCTGCTCGCCGACGAGTGGGGGGTGGCCCCGCGCGGCGAGGGCAAGAGCATCTGGTTCGACCTCTACGAGTCGGCCGGCGGCGAGGACGGCGGCGGGGACTTCCCGGTGGACGGGTCCGGGGCGGAAGGGGCGGCCGGGGCGGCGTAACGGCCTTGCAGCTCGTGGAAGATGCCGAACGCGGCGGCGGTCAGCGGCACCGCGAGGAGCAGGCCCAGGATGCCGGCCACCGAGGCGCCCGCGGTCAGCGCCAGCAGCACGAGCGCCGGGTGCATCTGCACGGTCCGGCTCTGGACCATCGGCTGGAGCACGTGTCCCTCCAGCAACTGCACGGCGACCACCACCCCGAGCGCCCACAGCGCGATGCCGAACCCGCGGTCGGCGAGCGCGACCAGTACCGCCACCGCCCCGGAGATGAAGGCGCCGAGGTAGGGAATGTAGGCGCCGACGAAGACCAGCGCGCCCAGCCCGACGGCACCGGGCACGTCCAGCACGAGCAGTCCGACGGTGATGCAGACCGCGTCGATCAGCGCGATCAGGGTGGTCCCCCGCATGAACCCCTCGACCGCCCCGAAGGCCCGCCGCGCGATCGCCTCGGCCGTGTCGGCGCCTCGGTGCGGGACCATCGCGCGCACGGTGGTCACGGCCCGGTCGGAGTCGCGCAGGAAGAAGAAGACCAGCAGCAGGGCGAGTACGGCCATGGCGATGGTCTCGCCGACCACGCTGACGCCGCTGATCACCCCGGAGGCGGCCGTCCCGCCGAACTTGCCGAGCAGTTCGCGCGCGTTGCCGGCGAGGTCGTCCAGTGAGGTCCCGGCCGCGCCGAAGTGGTCGGCGAGGTCCTGCGCGGCCGTCCGCAGCGAGGCGACGATCTGGTCCCCGCTGTCGATCAGCGCGGCGACCACGATGTATCCGGCCCCGCCGACCACCGCCACCACGGCGACGCAGGTCAGTCCCGCCGCCAGCGAGCGCTGCACGTGGGCCGCGACCAGCCGCCGGTGCAGCGGGCGCAGCAGGGCGGTGCCGAGCAGCGCCAGCAGCGCGGGCGTCACCGCGGTGCGCAGCTCCTCGCAGAGCCGGATCGCGACGTAGCCGACCCCGGCGGCGAGCAGGACGACGGCGCACCAGGCGGCGAAGCGGCGGACCGGCACGGGGAGGAGCTGCACACCGCCAGCCGATCACGCGCCGGGCGGGCCGTCCTGTCGGGACGGCCCGCCCGGGTGAGGCGGCGCGGTCAGTTCTCCGGGCCGGAGGCCGTCATGCCGTGCACGGCCGGGACCGACCCGAGCCGGCCCTTCTGGAAGTCCTCGAACGCCTGCTGCAGCTCGTCGCGGGTGTTCATCACGAAGGGGCCGTAGTGGGCCATGGGCTCGCGGATCGGACGGCCGCCGAGGAGGACGACCTCCAGGTCGGGCGTGTGCGAATCCTGCTTCTCGTCCGCGCGGACGGTCAGCGAGCCGCCGGCGCCGAAGACGGCGGACTGGCCCAGGTGGACCGGGCGGCGCTCGGCGCCGACCGAGCCGCGTCCGGCGAGGACGTAGGCGAGGCCGTTGAAGTCCTCGCGCCAGGGCAGGGTGATCTCCGCGCCCGGCGCGAGCGTCGCGTGGATCATCGTGATCGGCGTGAAGGTGGACCCGGGGCCCTGGTGACCGTCCAGCTCACCGGCGATGACGCGGATCAGCGCGCCGCCGTCGGGGGAGGCGAGCAACTGGACGCTGCCGCCGCGGATGTCCTGGTACTTCGGGGCCATCATCTTGTCCTTGGCCGGCAGGTTCACCCAGAGCTGGAGCCCGTGGAAGAGTCCGCCGGACATCACCAGCGACTCCGGCGGCGCCTCGATGTGCAGCAGGCCGCTGCCCGCGGTCATCCACTGGGTGTCGCCGTTGGTGATGGTGCCGCCACCGCCGTGGCTGTCCTGGTGGTCGAAGATGCCGTCGATGATGTAGGTGACGGTCTCGAAGCCGCGGTGCGGGTGCCAGGGGGTGCCCTTGGGCTCTCCCGGCGCGTAGTCCACCTCACCCATCTGGTCCATCATGATGAACGGGTCGAGGTGGCGGTAGGCGATCCCGGCGAACGCACGGCGCACCGGGAAGCCCTCGCCCTCGAAACCGCTGGGCGCGGTGTGCACGCTGAGCACGGGACGCGCCACGGCGTCGGCGGGCGCGGTCACACGGGGAAGCATGAGCGGGTTCTCGACGGTCACGGCAGGCATGTCGACCTCCTTGGGCGGCGTGCGTCCTACTTTAGTTGAGCGTTGAACTTCTTGCTACCCCGAACCCCGAAAGCCCGGAGGGAATTCCCTCCGGGCTTCGTCGAGGCACGAGACCTCCGGCCATACGCGGCATATCAGCCGTACGGGGTGTTTCAGCCGTACATCCGCCGCATAGCGAAGTCGACCATCTGTTCGACTGCCTTGGCGTCGAAGACCATCCGGTGCTCCCCCTCCATGTCGAGCACGAAGCCGTAGCCGGTCGGCAGCAGGTCGAGCACCTCGGCGCCGGTGATCACGAAGTACTTGGACTCCTTGCCCGCGTACCGGCGCAGCTCCTTGAGCGTGGTGAACATGGGGATCACCGGCTGCTGGGTGTTGTGCAGGGCGAGGAAACCGGGGTTGTCGCCGCGCGGGCAGTAGACCTTGGAGGTCGCGAAGACCTGCTGGAAGTCCTCGGCGGCCAGTTGTCCCGTGGTGAAGGCCCGCACCGCGTCCGCGAGCGAGGGCGGGGACGGCTCCGGGTACAGCGGCGGCTGCTGCCCGTATCCGCCGGACATCGGCTGCTGCGGCGGGGCGTACTGCGCCTGCGGGCCCGCGTTCTGGTCGTAGCCGTACATGCCGCAAAGAGTAGCGAGTGAAGAGTCACAGAAGGCACGCCCGGGGTTGCGGCTTATTACCGACGGGTAGCATCATCGTAGCTACTTGTCGGTACGAACACAGGAGCGAGGAGTCAGTGCCTCGCCGGTCGCTTAACGGAGCTGTCGCCATGGGGCACTACAAGCCGAACCTCCGAGACATCGAGTTCAACCTCTTCGAGGTCCTCGGCCGGGACAAGGTGTACGGCACCGGCCCGTTCGCCGAGATGGACACGGACACCGCCAAGAGCGTCCTGGAGGAGCTGACCCGCCTCTCCGAGAACGAGCTGGCCGAGTCCTTCGCGGACGCCGACCGCAATCCGCCGGTCTTCGACCCGGAGACCAACACCGCGCCGGTCCCCGCCTCCTTCAAGAAGAGCTACCAGGCGTTCATGGACTCCGAGTACTGGCGTCTGGGCCTGCCCGAGGAGATCGGCGGCACCACCGCGCCCCGCTCCCTGATCTGGGCCTACGCGGAGCTGATCCTCGGCGCCAACCCGGCCGTGTGGATGTACTCCTCCGGCCCGGCCTTCGCCGGCATCCTCTTCGAGGAGGGCAACGAGGCGCAGAAGCACATCGCCGCGCTCGCCGTCGAGCGGCAGTGGGGCTCCACGATGGTCCTCACCGAGCCGGACGCCGGTTCGGACGTCGGCGCCGGCCGCACCAAGGCGGTCCAGCAGGCGGACGGCTCCTGGCACATCGAGGGCGTCAAGCGCTTCATCACGTCCGGCGAGCACGACATGTCGGAGAACATCCTCCACTACGTCCTCGCCCGCCCCGAGGGCGCCGGCCCCGGCACCAAAGGCCTCTCCCTCTTCCTCGTGCCCAAGTACGAGTTCGACTTCGAGACCGGCGAGCTGGGCGCGCGCAACGGCGTCTACGCCACCAACGTCGAGCACAAGATGGGCCTGAAGGCGTCCAACACCTGCGAGATGACCTTCGGCGACCGGCACCCCGCCAAGGGCTGGCTGATCGGCGACAAGCACGAGGGCATCCGCCAGATGTTCCGCATCATCGAGTTCGCCCGCATGATGGTCGGCACGAAGGCGATCTCCACCCTCTCCACGGGCTACCTCAACGCCCTGGAGTACGCCAAGGAGCGCGTCCAGGGCCCCGACCTGGCGAACTTCATGGACAAGACCGCCCCCAAGGTCACCATCACCCACCACCCCGACGTCCGCCGCTCGCTGATGACGCAGAAGGCGTACGCCGAGGGCATGCGCGCGCTGGTGATGTACACCGCCTCCGTGCAGGACGAGATCCAGGTCAAGGAGGCGAACGGCGAGGACACCACCGCCGACCACGCCCTCAACGACCTGCTCCTGCCGATCGTGAAGGGCTACGGCTCGGAGAAGGCGTACGAGCAGCTCGCCCAGTCGCTGCAGACCTTCGGCGGCTCCGGCTTCCTGCAGGAGTACCCGATCGAGCAGTACATCCGCGACGCCAAGATCGACACCCTGTACGAGGGCACCACGGCGATCCAGGGCCAGGACTACTTCTTCCGGAAGATCGTCCGCAACCAGGGCGCCGCGCTGAACTCGCTCGCCGAGGACATCAAGAAGTTTCTCGCGCTGGCCACCGGCGGCGAGGAGCTGGCCGCCGCCCGCGAGCACCTGGCGAAGGCCGCCGTCGAGCTGGAGGCCATCGTCGGCCTGATGCTCACCGACCTCGCCGCCACCGAGCAGGACGTCAAGAACATCTACAAGGTCGGGCTCAACACCACCCGCCTCCTGCTCGCCTCCGGTGACGTGGTCGTCGGCTACCTGCTGCTCAAGGGCGCCGCCGTCGCCGCCGAGAAGCTGCCCACCGCGTCCGCGCGGGACAAGGCGTTCTACACCGGCAAGATCGCCGCGGCGAAGTTCTTCGCGGCGGACGTGCTGCCCGGCCTCACCCTGGCCCGCAAGATCGCCCAGGGCGTCGAGCTGGACCTGATGGAGCTGGACGAGGCGGCCTTCTGAGCCGACCGGGTCCTGAACACGGCGGCGGCCCGCATTCCCGGCAAAGGGGGTGCGGGCCGCCGCCGTGCGCGTACCGAAGGGGCCCGGGTCGGCCCGGCGGGACCCACCGCGCCGCTCAACCCTCACCGAAAGCGCACCTCGTCCCGGCGGCACGGCACCTTAGGCTGGCTGTCATGAGCAGCAGCCCCTCCCGCTTCGACCGCGGGCACACCGACGACCTGATGACCTTCCTCGCGGCCTCCCCGACGCCGTACCACGCCGCGGCGAACGCCGCCCAGCGGCTGGAGAAGGCCGGCTTCCGGCAGGTCGCGGAGACGGACGCCTGGGACGGGACCAGCGGCGGCAAGTACGTGCTGCGCGGCGGGGCGATCGTGGCCTGGTACGTCCCCGAGGGCGCCGAGCCGCACACCCCCTTCCGCATCGTCGGCGCGCACACCGACTCGCCCAACCTCCGGGTCAAGCCGCGGCCCGACACCGGGGCGCACGGCTGGCGCCAGGTCGCCGTGGAGATCTACGGCGGTCCGCTGATGAACTCCTGGCTCGACCGCGACCTGGGGCTGGCCGGCCGGCTCAGCCTGCGCGACGGCTCCACCCGCCTGGTGAACGTCGACCGCCCCCTGCTGCGCGTCCCCCAGCTCGCCATCCACCTGGACCGCAACGTCTCCGCGGACGGCCTCAAACTCGACAAGCAGCGCCACCTCCAGCCCGTCTGGGGCCTCGGTGACACCGTGCGCGACGGCGACCTGATCGCCTTCCTTGAGGAGGAGGCGGGGCTCGCGGCCGGCGAGGTGACCGGCTGGGACCTGATGACCCACTCCGTGGAGCCCCCGGCGTACCTGGGCCGGGACCAGGACCTCGTCGCCGGGCCGCGGATGGACAACCTGTTCTCCGTGCACGCCGCCACGGCCGCGCTGGCCGCCGTCGCCGCCGAACCGGCGTCCGCGTGGCAGGGAAGCCGGCCGCACATCCCGGTCCTCGCCGCCTTCGACCACGAGGAGACCGGCTCGCAGTCGGACACCGGCGCGGACGGGCCGCTGCTCGGCACCGTGCTGGAGCGCTCGGTGCTGGCCCGCGGCGGCTCCCTGGAGGACCGCGCCCGCGCCTTCGCCGGCAGCGTCTGCCTCTCCTCCGACACCGGCCACGCCGTCCACCCCAACTACGCGGAGCGGCACGACCCCACGCACCACCCGCGGGTCAACGGCGGCCCGATCCTCAAGGTGAACGTCAACAACCGGTACGCCACCGACGGTTCGGGCCGGGCGGTCTTCGCCGCGGCCTGCGAGCGGGCCGGCGTCCCCTACCAGACGTTCGTCTCCAACAACTCCATGCCGTGCGGCACCACGATCGGCCCGATCACCGCCGCCCGGCACGGCATCCGCACCGTCGACATCGGCGTGGCCATCCTGTCGATGCACAGCGCCCGGGAGTTGTGCGGCGCCGACGACCCGCATCTGCTGGCCGCCGCGCTGGTCGCGTTCCTGGAGGGGTGGTGAGAAGCGGGCCGGAAGGCTCAACCGCCCGCCCCCGCATGTGTGTTCCACCCCGGGGTACTCGAACGCCACCGGATCGACCGGAACAGCCCGGACCGACCGGATCTACAGGGAGGCGACACTCATGGGCCTCGGCGGGTGCATCATCCTCATCGCCGTGGGAGCCATCCTCACGTTCGCGACGGACTGGGACATGCAGGGCGTCAACCTCGATCTGGTCGGCGTCATCTTCATGATCGTCGGTCTGATCGGTGTCGCGACCTTCAGCAGCATCGCCCGCCGCCGGCGCGTCGTGATGCAGCCGACCACCCCCGTGGTCGAGGAGCGGCCCCGCGGCGACGGCTACCACAACGGCTACGGCGCCTGACCCCCGACAACAACGCCCGACCCCCACGACAGCGGGCCCGCCGGCCTTCCCGGCGGCCGGACGGCCGGACGGCGGGGTCAGCCCGTCGGCCTACCGCGGGCGTTTCCGGGCGGGCACGGGGGAAGCGATGGCGACATGAGATTCCTCGTGTACGACCGGCTCCTCGGCTTCGGTGACGACTACTGGATCGAGGACGACCGCGGCAACAAGGTGTACCTCGTCGACGGCAAGGCCATGCGGCTGCGGGACACCTGGGAGCTGAAGGACACCCGGGGGCGGGTCCTGATCGGCATCCACCAGAAGATGTTCGCGCTGCGCGACACGATGGTGGTCGAGCGCGGCGGCGAGCCGCTGGCCACCCTCCGGCGCAAACGGCTCTCGCTGCTGCGCAACCACTACCGGGTCGCCCTGGCCGACGGCAACGAGCTGGACGTCAGCGGCAGGATCGTGGACCGGGAGTTCGCCATCGAGTACGACGGCGAACTGCTCGCCGTCGTCTCCCGGCGGTGGCTGACCCTCCGCGACACCTACGGCCTCGACGTCGTCCGCGACGACGTCGACCCGGCGCTGCTGATCGCCCTGACGGTGTGCGTGATCCACCTGGCCGAGAAGGAACGGGAGAGGGCCCGGGAGGGCGACGAGGACTGACATCCACCGGCGCGTCCCCCGCTCCCCGGGGCCCCCTACACCTGGAAGGCGTCCCGCCGCGGTGTCTCCAGCCCCAGCACCCGGTCCTTCAGGGCCGGGAACCGCTCCCTGGTCCGCGCCACCTCCGCCGGGTCGAAGTCGACCGTGAGGACCTCCTCGCCGGCACCGGCCTCCGCGAGCACCTCACCCCACGGGTCGACCACGATCGAGTGACCGGCCTGCGGAACCCCGGCGTGCGTCCCGGCCGTTCCACAGGCGAGGACGAACGCCTGGTTCTCCACCGCCCGCGCCCGGGCCAGCAGCGTCCAGTGCGCGCGGCGGCGCTCCGGCCAGCCCGCCGGGACGACGAGGACCTCGGCGCCGGTCTCGACCAGGGCGCGGAAGAGTTCGGGGAAGCGGAGGTCGTAGCAGGTCGCCACCCCGAGGGTGGTGGCGGGCAGCGGGACGGTCACCGGTGCGCGTCCCGCGCCCATCAGCACGGCCTCGCCCTTGTCGAAGCCGAAGCGGTGGATCTTGCGGTACGAGGCGGCCAGGTCACCGGCGGGGGAGAAAAGGAGGGACGTGTTGTACAGGGTGCCGTCCGGGTCGCGTTCCGGGACCGACCCGGCGTGCAGCCACACGCCCGCCTCGACCGCCGCCTCCGCCATCACCTCGTACGTCGGTCCCCGCAGCGGCTCGGCCTCGGCCGCGAACTCCTCGAAGGCGAACGCCCCGGTGGTCCACAGCTCCGGCAGGACGACGAGATCGGCGCCCGCCTGCTCCCGTACCAGCGACGCCACGCGGCCACGGCGCGCTTGCACCGTTTCGCCCTCGTTCACGGCGATTTGCATCAGTGAGGCGCGCACGTTACCACCGTCCTGCGATCGGAGCCGTCCACAAGGGGTTCCCCACGGGCCTACGATCGTCACACGAAAGCACTGCAGGGGTGCCGCACAGCAGCGTAACTTAGCGTCCCAAGACGCCCGCCGACCGCAGCCGCAGCCACCTCCCACAGGCACTGCCGCCACATCCGCCCGTGTACCGACCGCCGAGGGGTCCCGTTTCCGTGAGTCTGCATCCCACCCTCCAGCCCTACGCCGACGCCTGGACTCACTCCATCGAGGCGATATCCGAGCTGGTCCAGCCCCTCGTGGAGGCAGAGTGGAACCGCCGGACGCCGTGCCCGGGGTGGTCGGTGCGCGACATCGTCTCGCACGTCATCGGTCTGGACTCGGAGATGCTCGGCGACCCGCGTCCCATCCACACGCTGCCGCGCGACCTGTTCCACGTCACCAACGACCACCAGCGCTACACGGAGATGCAGGTCGACGTCCGCCGCCACCACACGGCGCCCGAGATGACCTCGGAGCTGGAGTACTCGATCATCCGGCGCAACCGGCAGTTGCGCAACGAGTCGCGGGACCCGGGCGCCAAGGTGCGCGGCCCGCTCGGCGCGGAGCTGACGCTGGAGGAGTCCATGCGCACGCACGCCTTCAACGTGTGGGTGCACGAGCAGGACCTGCGCGCGGCCCTCGGCCACCCCGGCGGCCTCGACTCCCCCGGCGCGCACGTCGCCCGTGACGTGCTGCTCGGCGAGCTGCCGCGGGTGGTCGCCGAGGACGCGGACGCGCCCCGCAGCTCGGCCGTCGTCCTCGACGTGCACGGACCCCTGGAATTCCTGCGCACCATCCGGGTGGACATCCAGGGCCGCGGCACCCTGGAGACCGCCCCCGCCCTCGGTCCGGCCGCCACCCTGGCCCTGGACTGGGAGACCTACGTCCGCCTGGCCTGCGGCCGGGTGACGCCGAAGGCGGTCGCGGACCGCGTCAAGACGGAGGGCGACCCGGCCCTGACGGCGGCCATCCTGCGCCACTTCGCCGTCACCAGGTGACGGAAGCCGGTCCCCTACACGGGCACGTGCACCGTCTCCACCCGGCTGGCCACCAGCCGCTCCCGCTCCCGTCGCGCCGCGCGCCCGCGCAGCCGCAGGATCTGCGTCACGCCCAGCACCTGGAGCACGAAGACGGACGAGAAGGCGACGGCGTAGTCGTCCCCCGTGACGTCCAGCAGCACCCCGATGGCGAACAGCGTCGTCATGGAGGCGAGGAAACCGCCCATGTTGGTGATGCCGGAGGCGGTGCCCTGCCGCTCGGGCGGATTGGCCGGGCGGGCGAAGTCGAAGCCGAGCATCGACGCCGGTCCGCAGGCGCCCAGCACCGCGCAGAGCACGATCAGCAGCCACATCGGGGCGTGCTCGGCCGGCCAGGCGAGCGTGGCCGCCCACACCGCCGCGGTCGCGGCCGCGGTGGCCAGCGCCAGCGGCAGCCGCGCCGCGTGGTGCCGGGCGACGACCTGGCCGTAGACCAGCCCGACCACCATGTTGGAGAGGACCACCAGGGTGAGCAGTTCGCCCGCGGTGGCCCGGGACAGGCCCTGCGCCTGGACCAGGAACGGCAGGCCCCACAGCAGCAGGAAGACCATGCCGGGGAACTGCGTGGTGAAGTGCACCCACATGCCGAGCCGGGTCCCCGGCTCCCGCCAGGAAGCGGCGATCTGCCGCCGTACGTACGCCGCGCCCCGGTGCGGGAACGGCTCCGGCTCATGGCCCTCGGGGTGGTCCTTGAGGAAGACCAGCAGCAGGACGAGGACCACCACTCCGGCGAGCGAGCTGCCCGCGAACGCCGCCGTCCAGCCGATGCCGTGCAGCAGACGGGCCAGGACCAGGGTGGAGACCAGGTTGCCGGCCATGCCGGCCAGCCCGGCGAGCTGGGCGACCAGCGGACCGCGCCGGGCGGGAAACCAGCGGGTGCCCAGCCGCAGCACGCTGATGAAGGTCATCGCGTCGCCGCAGCCCAGCAGCGCCCGCGAGGCGAGCGCGGCGCCGTACGACGAGGAGAAGGCGAAGCCGAGCTGTCCGGCGGTGAACAGCACCACGCCGATGGCCAGCACCTTCTTGGTGCCGAGCCGGTCGACCAGCAGGCCGACGGGTATCTGCATGCCGGCGTAGACCAGCAACTGGAGTATGGAGAAGGTGGAGAGCGCCGAGGCGCCCACCTGGAAGCGGTCGGCGGCGTCGAGGCCGGCCACCCCCAGTGAGGTACGGAAGATGACGGCGACGAAGTAGACGGCGACGCCGACGCTCCAGACGGCGAGCGCGCGCCGGCCGCCCGGCGGGTCACCGGGCAGGGCGCCGCGGCCGAACGCGGCCGAACTCATCGGACCTCCCCCCGGGCCAGGTGCGAGAACCAGCCCACGTGCCGGTTGACCACGGCGACGGCCCGCTCGGCGTCCCCCGCGCGCAGCGCGTCCAGGATCTCCGCGTGCTCGGTGAGGGTCTTGGCGATCCGGTCGGGGTGCGAGTGCATGACGGCCACGCCCATCCGCAACTGCCGGTCGCGGAGCTGGTCGTAGAGGCGGGAGAGGATCTCGTTGCCGCCGCTGCGGACGATCTCGGCGTGGAAGCAGCGGTCGGTGACGGCCGCGCCGCCGTAGTCCCCGGCGGCGGCCTGCTCCCGCTGCCGGGCCAGCAGTTCCGCCAGCCGCTCCAGCAGACCGGGCGGGGCGGGTACGGCCTTGCGCGCCGCGTGCTCCTCGACCAGCAGCCGCGTCTCGACCACGTCCGCGATCTCCTGCGCGGAGACCGGCAGCACCAGCGCGCCCTTCTTGGGGTAGAGCCGGATCAGCCCCTCGGCCTCCAGCCGGAGCAGCGCCTCGCGCACCGGCGTGCGCGAGACCCCGGTGGCCTCGGCCAGCTCGCCCTCGGTGAGCAGGGTGCCGCCCTCGTAACGGCGGTCGAGGACCGCCTGTTTGACGTGGGTGTAGACGCGGTCGGCGGCGGGGGGTTGCTTCACGGCCAGGGTCATGCCGACAGGATAGATACAACAGGGACGCATGAGGGGTGCCGTCCATCATGCGGACCGGCGCGTCCAAGGTCCGCGGCCAAGGTCATCGCAGACCGGTCCGCCGGCTCACCCGTCACGGGCGTGTCGTAGATTCCCTCCCGCAGCGGCACAACCATCCGCCCCCTTGACGAGTCGGAGAGATGCGGCCCCATGCTGTTCAGACCTCAACTCGGCCGCACCGCAAGGGCATTCAACCTTAATCGGGGTATCTGACTTGAAAACCGGCATCCAGGGCATCCGCCTCCGCAGGGCGACCGCCGTCGCCGTCACCACCGGCACCCTGCTCGTGAGCGGCGTGCTCTCCGTGGCACCCGCGCAGGCCGCCACCGCGCCCACGATCGCCGCCAAGGGCGGCTACCTGATGAACAACTCGAACGCCAAGTCGCTGTACACCAAGGCGGCTGACACCAAGCTCTCCACCGGCTCCACCACGAAGATCATGACCGCGAAGGTGGTGCTCGGGCAGAAGAGCCTCAACCTGGACACCAAGGTCACGATCCAGATGGCGTACAGCGACTACATCGTGTCGAAGAACGCCTCGTCGGCGCGGCTGATCGTGGGCGACAAGGTCACCGTCCGCCAGTTGCTCTACGGCCTGATGCTGCCGTCCGGCTGCGACGCGGCGTACGCGCTCGCCGACAAGTTCGGCAAGGGCTCGACGCGGGCGGCCCGGGTGAAGTCCTTCATCGGGCAGATGAACACCAGCGCCAAGAGCCTCGGGCTGAAGAACACGCACTTCGACTCGTTCGACGGCATCGGCAACGGCAGCAACTACTCCACGCCCCGCGATCTGACGAAGATCGCGAGCAGCGCGATGAAGAGCTCCACCTTCCGCGGCATCGTCAAGACGAAGAAGTACACCGCCAAGACGACCACCAAGTCCGGCGGCACCCGCACCATGGCGCCCTGGACCAACACCAACACGCTGCTCGGCAGCTACAGCGGCACCATCGGCGTGAAGACCGGTTCCGGCCCCGAGGCCAAGTACTGCCTCGTCTTCGCCGCGACCCGGAGCGGCAAGACGGTCATCGGCACCGTCCTCGCCTCCACGTCGTCCACGCAGCGCACCACGGACGCGAAGAAGATCATGACCTACGGCTTCGGCAAGGTCTGAGTCCGGAAGGTCTGAGACCGACCGGACACCGGAAAGGGGCCCACCGCGCACTCGCGGTGGGCCCCTTTCCGGTGTCGGACGGTCAGGCCCAGGTGATCAGCCGCCTGGGCCGCTCCAGTACGGCCGCCACGTCGGCGAGCACCTTGGAGCCCAGCTCGCCGTCGACCAGGCGGTGGTCGAAGCTCAGGGCCAGGGTGGTGACCTGGCGGGGCTTCACCTTGCCCTTGTGCACCCAGGGCCGCAGCTTGATCGCGCCGATCGCGAGGATCGCCGACTCACCGGGGTTGAGGATCGGCGTGCCGGTGTCGACGCCGAAGACGCCGACGTTGGTGACGGTGACCGTGCCGCCGCGCATGGCGGCCGGGGAGGTCTTGCCCTCCCGGGCCGTCGCCACCAGCTCGCCCAGCGAGCGGGCCAGCTCCGGCAGCGTCAGGGCCTGGGCGTCCTTGATGTTCGGCACCAGCAGTCCGCGCGGGGTCGCCGCCGCGATGCCCAGGTTGACGTAGTGCTTGACCACGATCTCCTGGGCGGCCTCGTCCCAGGAGGCGTTGATCTCCGGGTGGCGGCGGATCGCGACCAGCAGGGCCTTGGTGATCAGGAGCAGCGGGTTGACCCGCAGGCCCTCGAACTCCTTGTCCCGCTTCAGCTCCTCGACCAGCTTCATCGTGCGGGTCACGTCGACCGTCACGAACTCGGTGACGTGCGGCGCGGTGAACGCCGAACCGACCATCGCCGCGGCCGTCGCCTTGCGGACGCCCCGGACCGGGACGCGCGTCTCACGGGCGGTGTCGTACGACACCGGGGCCGGGGCGGCGCTCGCCGGGGCGGCCGGCTCCTGGACCGGGGCGGCCGGGGCCGGCGCCGGCGCGAGGGCCGCGTGCACGTCCTCGCGCGTGATGACGCCGTCCGGACCGGTCGGGACCACGGTCGCCAGGTCGACGCCGAGATCCTTGGCGAGCTTGCGCACCGGCGGCTTGGCCAGCGGCCGCTCCCGGGTGGACCCGGAGGAGGAGGACCGGCCGGCGCCGTTCAGCTCGGCCTGGAGGGCGGTGGCGGCCTCGGAGGCGGTGGGCTGCGGGGCGGTCGGCTGCGGGGCGCTGGGCTGCGGGGCGGTGGGCTGCGGGGCGGTCGGCCCGGCGGCCGCCGGGGCGCCCTTGCGGGGGCGGCGGCGGGTCGAGGAGGTCGCCACCCCGTAGCCGACCAGGACCGGCTGCCGGGCCGGCGGCGCGGGCTCCGCCGCCGCGGGCTTCCCGGCCGCGGCGGTCCGAGCGGCGGACGTCCCGTCCCCGGACGTCGGACCGGCGGCCGGCCCGTCCCCCGGCGTCAGGTCCCCGGGCTGTCCCGTCCCCGTCTCTCCTCCGGGCCCGGCGGCCCCGGCCCCCGTGTCCACGGTGATGATCGCCGTGCCGACGTCCACCGTGGTGCCCTCGGGGAAGCGCAGCTCGCGGACCACGCCGTCGTAGGGGATGGGCAGTTCGACGGCGGCCTTGGCCGTCTCGACCTCGCACACCACCTGGCCGTCGGTGACCGTGTCACCGGGCCGCACGTACCACTTGAGGATCTCCGCCTCGGTGAGTCCCTCGCCCACGTCGGGCATCTTGAACTCGCGCACGGCGCCTTCCGTCATCGTCGTCACGACCCTCTCCTCAGTACGCCAGCGAGCGGTCGACGGCATCCAGCACCCGGTCCAGGTCGGGCAGGTACTCCTCCTCCAGGCGGGCCGGCGGGTACGGCGCGTGGTAGCCGCCGACCCGGAGCACCGGGGCCTCCAGGTGGTAGAAGCAGCGCTCGGTGATCCGGGCGGCGATCTCCGCGCCGGAGCCGAGGAAGACCGGCGCCTCGTGCACCACGACCAGGCGGCCGGTCTTCTCCACCGAGGTCTGGACCGCGTCGAAGTCCAGCGGGGAGATCGAGCGCAGGTCCACCACCTCCAGGCTCCGGCCCTCCTCGGCGGCGGCGTCGGCCACCTCCAGGCAGAGCTTCACCATCGGGCCGTAGGCGACCAGGGTGAGGTCGGTGCCCGTACGGGCCACCCGCGCGCGGTGCAGCGGGTCCGGGATCGCCTCCGTGTTGACCTCGCCCTTGTCCCAGTAGCGCCGCTTCGGCTCGAAGAAGATCACCGGGTCGTCGCTCTGGATCGCCTGCTGCATCATCCAGTAGGCGTCCGAGGCGTTCGACGGGGTGACCACCTTCAGGCCCGCGACGTGGGCGAAGAGCACCTCGGGGGACTCCGAGTGGTGCTCGACCGCGCCGATGCCGCCGCCGTAGGGGATGCGCACCACGACCGGCATCTTGACCCGGCCGAGCGCGCGGGCGTGCATCTTCGCGAGCTGCGTGACGATCTGGTCGTACGCCGGGAAGACGAAACCGTCGAACTGGATCTCCACCACCGGGCGGTAGCCGCGCAGGGCGAGGCCGATCGCCGTGCCCACGATGCCGGACTCGGCGAGCGGGGTGTCGATGACGCGCGTCTCGCCGAAGTCCTTCTGCAGGCCGTCCGTCACGCGGAAGACGCCGCCGAGCTTGCCGACGTCCTCTCCCATGACGAGGACCTTGGGGTCCGTCTCCAGGGCGTGGCGCAGCGACTCGTTGATCGCCTTGGCCACCGCCATCTTCTGCACGGTCTTCTCCGCCATGATCAGACCTCCTCCCCCGCGGCGAGGCCGCTGTCGGACTCGGTGGCGAACGACGCCTGGTAGGCGGCGAACTGGGCGCGCTCCTCGTCGACGAGCGCGTGCCCGTCCGCGTACGCGTGCTCGAAGAGGGCGAACCGGTCCGGGTCGGGCATGGCCCGGACCGCTTCGCGCACTCGTCTGCCCAACGTCTCGCTCTCCGTCTCCAGTTCCGCGAAGAATCCCTCGTCCGCGTGGTGTGCGCTCTCCAGGTGGCGGCGCAGCCGCAGGATCGGGTCCTTCGCCTCCCAGGCGAGGCGCTCGTCGTCGTGGCGGTAGCGCGAGGGGTCGTCGGAGGTGGTGTGGGCGCCCATCCGGTAGGTGTACGCCTCGATCAGCGCGGGGCCCTCGCCGCGCCGGGCCCGCTCCAGCGCCCAGCGGGTGACGGCGAGGACGGCCAGCACGTCGTTGCCGTCGACGCGGACACCGGGGAAGCCGAAGCCCTGCGCGCGCTGGTAGAGCGGCACCCGGGTCTGCTTCTCGTTGGACTCCGAGATCGCCCACTGGTTGTTCTGGCAGAAGAACACCACCGGGGCGTTGTACACCGCGGCGAAGTTGAACGCCTCCATGACGTCGCCCTGGCTGGAGGCGCCGTCACCGAAGTAGGCGACCACGGCCGAGTCGGCGCCGTCCATGGTGATGCCCATCGCGTAACCGGTGGCGTGCAGCGTCTGCGAGCCGATGACGATGGTGTACAGGTGAAAGTTGTTGCTGTTGGGGTCCCAGCCGCCGTTGTTCACGCCGCGGAACATGCCGAGCAGGTTGGTCGGGTCGACCCCCCGGCACCAGGCGACGCCGTGCTCCCGGTAGGTCGGGAAGACGTAGTCGTCCTCGCGGGTGGCGCGTCCGGAGCCGATCTGGGCGGCCTCCTGGCCGAGCAGCGAGGCCCACAGGCCCAGCTCGCCCTGGCGCTGCAGCGCGGTGGCCTCGGCGTCGAAGCGGCGGGTGAGGACCATGTCCCGGTACAGGCCGCGCAGCTCGTCGGGGGTGATGCCGGCGGCGTAGGGGTCGAACTCGGCGTTCTTGACCCGCTTGCCCTCGGGGGTCAGCAGTTGGACGAGCTGCGTCCCGTCGCTCTCGGCCGCGCCGCGGGCGGTGCGCTTGGTGCCGGGGGCGCCGGCCGCCTTCGTACCGGTGGTCCCGGTCTTGCTCCCGGCGCTGCGTCGCGGCTTGCGCGCGGCAGTGCTCTCCACGGTCACGTGTGCTCCTCCGTCGGTCCGGCCCCCGGGTTCGCCGGAAACCAGTGCGGCTCACCTGCGCCCGGCGGGCGCACGGGGTGGGTGCGCCGGAGTCGGGAACAGGCGTGACAGGTGCCCCGGCGAGCATCCTGCGAACAGCACGTTACCCAGTGCTCCACATTTCTGTGAAACCCCTCCTGACCTGCAGATTTACTTGGGTTTCCAAGTAAATCGCAAAAATCGGGAACAGTTACTGGTCAGAGCCTCGCAGGGGGCCGGAACACCGGCACGTTATCCCGCGTACCCCGGACCCGGGAAGAGTCCGTACGGGGCTGCGGACGAGGTCAGCCGCCGACGCCCTCCGTGCCGCCGCTCAGCACGCCGCCGTCCTCCTCCTCGCCGCCGGTGCCGCCGTCGGTGGCCGTGGCCGACGGCTCACCGCCGCCGCCCGTGGACTCCTCCTCGGTCGGCTCGGCGGGGGGCGTCGTCTCCGGCGTCTCCTCGCCGGTCGGCTCCGCGGACGGCTGCTGGGTCTGCTCCTGCGACTGCTCGTAGGAGGGGGTGTACTCCGGCGTGTAGCCGCCGCCGGTGCCGCCGCCGTCGCCCTGCTCGGTGCCCGTGTCGCCGGTGGGCTCCTCGGACGCCTCGTCGCTCGGCGACTCGCTCTTCTTCTCCTCGTCGGTGGACTGCGAGGCGGACGGCGACTTGGTGGTGTCGGTGCCGCCCCCCTCACCGCCGCCGCCGCCGTTCAGCGCCAGGGCGACGCCCGCGGCGATCGCGACCACCGCGAGCACGGCCACGATCCACAGCTTGCCCCGGCCGCTGCCTCTGTTGCCGTGGCCCTCGAAACCACCGTCGTCGCCACCGCCGTACCCGCCGCCCGGCAGGATCGGCTGCGGGATCGGGGCGGTGCCCGGACCGTGGTCCGAGTGCGGCAGCACGGAGGTGCCGGCCAGACCGGCCGCCGGGGTGTGCCGCCCGTCGTGGTCGACCGGGCCGGTGTTCCAGGTACCGGTGTGGCCGCCCTGGTCGTACAGCATCTGCAGGCCGTACTGGACCATGCCGCGCATTTCCTCGGCGGTCTGGAAGCGGTCGTCGGGCTCCTTGGCGAGCGAGCGCATGACGAGGCCGTCCAGCTCCGGCGGGACCGCGTCGGAGACATGGGACGGGGGCGTCGGGATGTCCTGGACGTGCTGGTAGACCACCGACAGCGGGGTCTCGCCGGTGAACGGCGGACGCAGCGCGAGAAGCTCGTAGAGCAGGCAGCCGGTGGCGTACAGGTCGGAGCGGTGGTCGACGGCCTTGCCGAGGGCCTGCTCCGGGGAGAGGTACTGCGGGGTGCCCATGACCATGCCGGTCTGCGTCATGGTGGTGGACGCGCCGTGCAGGGCGCGGGCGATGCCGAAGTCCATCACCTTCACCGCGCCGCCGTGGGTGATGATCACGTTGGCCGGTTTGATGTCGCGGTGCACGATGCCGTGCTGGTGCGAGTAGGCAAGCGCCTCCAGGACCCCGGAGACGATGATGAGCGCCTGCTCGGGACCGGGTGCCTCGGCGTTCAGGAGGAGGTCGCGGATGGTCCGCCCCTCGACGATCTCCATCACGATGTACGGCACGGACTGACCGGCGACGACGTCCTCACCGGAGTCGTACACGGCGACGATGGCGTGGTGGTTGAGACCGGCCACCGACTGTGCCTCGCGCGTGAAGCGCGCCTTGGAGACCGGGTCCTCGGCGAGGTCGGCGCGGAGCAGTTTGACCGCCACCGTGCGGCCGAGGCGGACGTCCTCGGCGGCGAAGACCTCGGCCATGCCGCCCCGCCCGAGCCTGCGGGTCAGCCGGTACCGGCCGTCGCCGACCAGCCCGCCGTTCCCCCAGGCTTCCGGCGCGTCCGTCGTTCCGCCGCCAGTCGCCTCGGGGTCGGACGGGCCCTGAGCGCGCTGCTGCTGTGCCATCAGTCCTCGCCGTCGTTTCTGCCCGCGGTGCGCGCGGTGTTGTTACGGTCTCCGTCGGCCACGCTACAGCCTCCGCCGGGGCCTCCGGTCCGGGATGGGGCGACCGGACCGGCTCCGGACGGACCGGTCATGAAACCCTGGTTCCGCGCCGCCGTGCAAATTCTGTGTGCCGGCCGTACGCCCCCCGTAACGCTTACGAGACGCTTCTTTCGCGTACGGTCACGGAACGGGCACCGCACTTGACGTGTCACTGCCCTCGGGCAGACTTGGCCGGGAACAGCAGCCGGATCAAGACATCCGGGCACGTCCGGTCGGAACGAGTGGCGGCGCCGGCAGGCCGCGCGGGGGAAGCAGAGGTCATGACCCAGGACGGCGCACGGGACCGGTATGCGGGGCGGGCGCTGGCCGGCGGACGCTATCAACTGCGCGAGCTGCTCGGGCAGGGCGGCATGGCCTCGGTGCACCTGGCCTACGACTCGGTCCTCGACCGCCAGGTCGCCATCAAGACGCTGCACACCGAACTCGGCCGCGAGCAGGCGTTCCGCGAGCGTTTCCGCCGCGAGGCGCAGGCCGTGGCGAAGCTCACCCACACCAACATCGTCTCGGTCTTCGACACCGGTGAGGACACGCCCCCGGGCGGCCCGGCCGACGCGCTGCCGACGCCGTACATCGTCATGGAGTACGTCGAGGGCCGCCCGCTCGGCTCGGTGCTCGACGAGGACGTACGGCAGTGGGGGGCGATGCCCGCCGACAAGGCGCTGAAGATCACCGCGGATGTGCTGGCGGCCCTGGAGATCAGTCACGAGCAGTCACTGGTGCACCGGGACATCAAGCCGGGCAACGTGATGGTCACCAAGCGCGGCGTGGTGAAGGTGATGGACTTCGGCATCGCGCGCGCCATGCAGTCCGGGGTCACGTCGATGACGCAGACCGGCATGGTCGTCGGCACCCCGCAGTACCTCTCGCCGGAGCAGGCGCTGGGCCGCGGCGTGGACGCCCGCAGCGATCTGTACTCCGTCGGCATCATGCTCTTCCAACTGGTGACCGGGCGGCTGCCGTTCGACGCGGACTCGCCGCTGGCCATCGCCTACGCGCATGTGCAGGAGGAGCCGCCGGCCCCCTCGTCGGTCAACCGCTCGCTGCCGCCGGCGCTGGACGCGCTGGTCGCCCGCGCGCTGAAGAAGAACCCGAACGAGCGTTTCCCGAGCGCCGAGGCCATGCGGGACGAGTGCCTGCGGGTGGCCCGGTCCTTCCAGGCGGCACCGCCCAGCATCGTCCCCGGCGCCCCCGCGGCGAGCGGTTCGGGCGTCGGCTCCGCGGTCTTCCCGCCGGTGGCGCACTCCGGTCCGCACCCCGCGGGCCAGGTGCGGACCCCGTACCAGCCGGGGCCCGCACCGCAGCGGTACGGCACCCCCACCCCGCCGCCGGGCCCGGCCTACGGCTATCCGCAGCAGGGCGGCGGCTACCCGACGCCGGCGCCGTCCGGGTACGCGCAGCAGCCGCACCTGGCGCCGACGCCTCCCCCTTACTACGGCGGCCCGACCGCGACGACCGGGCGGCCGGGCTCCTCGGGCGGCGGGCGGAGCAACAGGGCGCTGCTCGTCGGGTCGGCCGTGGTCGCCGTCGTGGTCGCCGGCGGTCTGATCGCGGCGCTGGCGATGAACAAGGACGACGGGTCCGGGGGCGGCGGCTCGGACGCCCGGGCCTCCGCGTCGGCGTCCGTGTCCGCCTCCAGGGACGCGGCGTACCGCGGGCCGGACACGAGCAAGACGATCGAGTTGGACGAGTGCGAGGAGCCGCTGGAGTCGTACCGCGACCCGGACAAGATCCGGGTGCCGAACTTCCAGTACAAGTACATCGGCTCGGTCGAGGAGTGCTTCGAGTCGGTCGGCTGGACCATGAAGGTCGAGCACGTGGACGAGAACACCTTCGGCGAGGGTTCCGTCCTGGAGCAGACCCCGGCCGCCGGCACGGACGTCGACCCGGACGCCATGCCGGAGATCGAGTTCAAGGTCTCCACGGGCAATCCGGCCTGAGCCGCGGCAGCCCGCTGGGGGCTGCGGGGTCACGCGGGGACATGTCGAGGGCCCGGCAGCGCGCGCTGCCGGGCCCTGAGGGGTACGGGTGCCGCTGACCTCACGGGTCCAGCGGTACGACGGGTGTGAGGGGTACGGGTCCGAGGGGTACGGGTCCGAGGGGTACGGGTCCGAGGGGTACGGGTCTCAGAGGTACGGGCCGCCGGTGCGGCCGCCGGGGCCGGGGCCGTCCTCCGGGTCGCCGCCGACGCCCGGCGGGAGGGCCCGGCGCATCTGCTCCAACTGGGCGCGGGCCGCCATCTGCTGGGCGAACAGCGTGGTCTGGATGCCGTGGAAGAGGCCCTCCAGCCAGCCGACCAACTGGGCCTGCGCGATCCGCAGTTCCGCGTCGCTCGGGGTGGCCTCCTCCGTGAACGGCAGGGAGAGCCGCTCCAGCTCCTCGACCAGCTCCGGCGCGAGACCGTCCTCCAGCTCCTTCACCGAGCTGGCGTGGATCTCCTTGAGCCGGGCCCGGCTCGCGTCGTCCAGCGGAGCCAGGCGCACCTCCTCCAGGAGCTGCTTGATCATGCTGCCGATCCGCATGACCTTCGCGGGCTGCTCGACCTGCTCGGTCACCGGGATCTCACGGGGGTCCTCGTCTCCTGCGGCGCCACCGCCCAGCGCCATGCCGTCCTGGCCGACAACCAGAATCTTGGGGTTCTCCGACGGCCTGTCGTTCCTCGGCATCTCCATACCGCCATTGTCTCGCACGTCCGCACCCGGCCGGTGTGGCGCCCCCGCCCGAACACCGTCCCGCCGCGTACGGCGGCGCCCGGAATGCCGGAACCGGCGGGGAGTGTGAGGCTTGTCCCGTCGATCTTGCCGACGGGTACCGGGAGGTCACCGACGTGACTCCATGGCTGCGCACACTGCGGGCGACGGGAGTGGCGGGGGTCCTGGGGGCCGGCGCGGTGCTGTCGCCCCAGGTGGCGGGGGCGGCGTACGGCGCGGGGTCCGCGACGGCTCGGGCCGCCGCGTCCGTCCCGTCTGTTGCGTCTGTTACGTCCGCCGCGTCCGCCGCGTCCGCCGGGGTGACGCCCTCGCCGCCGTCCGTGTCGGGGCCTGCGGAGGGGGGTCCGGGGCAGGCGGGTCCGGCGGGGCCGCCCGGTCCCTCCGCCCCCTCGGGTCCCTCAGGTCCCTCAGGTCGCTCAGAGCCCTCGGGGTCCTCGGGGTCCTCCGCTTCCTCCCGTGGCGAGGAGCCGTCCCGTCCGGAGGGTTCGCCGTCCGCCGGGGCCGGCCGCTCCGAGAGCCCCGGGGCCGGTGCGGCGCGGGGTTCCGCGTCCCCGTCCGGCTCGTCCTCCGCCTCCTCGGCGTCCCCGTCCGGCGGCGAGCCGTCCCGGGCGGGGAGCCGGGCCGGTGAGGGAAGGCAGCGGCCGGGGCGGCAGGAGACACGGGAGGACGAGGGCGGCGGGGCCCATGAGCACGCCCGGCGCCGTCCGGACGGGGACGGCCACGAAGCGGACGTACCGGTCGTCCCGGACACCTCCGCGGGGCCCGGCGACGCCGGACTCGTACCGTCAGCGCCCGCCACCGGCCCCGTTCCCCGGACCGTGTCCCGGGCCGAGGGCGGCGGCGGGCCGGTCCTGGACGCCCTGGTGCTCGGCAGCGGACTGGTCCTGGTCGGCCTCGGTCTGGCCTTCGCCTTCGTCGGCCTGCGGCTGCGCCGCGGCCGGGTGTGAGCGTGGAGCGCACCCGGCCACGTCCTCGTGCCGCTCGCCGCCGTTACTCCAGCACCAGCAGCACCTTGCCGATGTGACCGCTCTCCTCCACCACCCGGTGGGCGGCCGCCGCCTCGCTCATCGGCAGTTCGCGGTCGACGACCGGCCGTACGTGGCCCTCGGCGAGCAGCGGCCAGACGTGCTCCCGCACGGCCGCCACGATCGCCGTCTTCTCCTCCAGGGGCCGGGCGCGCAGGCTGGTGGCGGTCACCGCGACGCGCTTGGCGAGCATGGTGCCGATGTCCAGTTCGGCCTTCCGGCCGCCCTGGAGCCCGATGACGGCCAGGCGTCCGTTGACGGCCAGCGCCTGAAGGTTGCGGTCCAGGTACTTGGCGCCCATGTTGTCCAGGATGACGTCGACGCCGGCACCGCCGGTGGCCTCCCGCACCTCGGCGACGAAGTCCTGCTCCCGGTAATTGATCAGGATGTCCGCGCCCAGCTCGGCGCAGCGCTCCAGCTTCTCCTTGCTGCCGGCCGTCACGGCGACCCTCGCGCCGACCGCCTTGGCCAACTGGATCGCCATGGTGCCGATGCCGCTGGAACCGCCGTGCGCCAGCAGGGTCTCGCCGGGGCGCAGGTGGGAGACCATGAAGACGTTCGACCAGACCGTGCAGACCACCTCGGGCAGCGCCGCGGCCTGCCGCAGGTCGATGCCCTCGGGGACCGGGAGCAGTTGTCCGGCCGGGACGACGACCTTCTCGGCGTATCCGCCGCCGGAGAGCAGCGCGCACACCTCGTCGCCGACCGACCAGCCGGACACGCCGGTACCGAGCCGGGCGATCCGGCCCGAGCACTCCAGGCCCGGGTAGGGGGAGGCGCCGGGCGGCGGGTCGTAGAAACCCTGGCGCTGCATGATGTCGGCGCGGTTGACGGCCCCGGCCACCACCTCGACCAGCACCTCGCCCTCACCGGGCACCGGATCGGCGACTTCGGCCCAGACCAGCGCCTCGGGGCCGCCGGGTTCATTGATCGTGATCGCATGCATGAAAGGGACGCTACTCCTGCCCGTCCGGCGGAGCGCGTCACACGTCCGGGGACAGGGCGCCCCACCCCCACCCCGGCCCCCCGCCTCCGGAGGGCCGGGCCGTCGGCCGTCGGCCGTCGGGCGCGATCGAGGCTGCGGGCCGGGTGAAGACGTTCGGCGAGACGCGCCGGGAGGGAAGCCGGGAGACGCGGCTTCCCTCCGGGCCGTCGCCGGGTCAGTCCCGGGGCAGGGGGCGGACGTCGGGGGCGATCTGCGTCGCCGGTGTCGCCCGGACGATCGTGATCAGCCGGTCCGTCAGTTCCAGCCCGCCGACCGCCTTGTCGTCGTAGCCGAGCACCCGGTGTCCGCGCAGCACGCTCAGCACCAGGTCGTCCATCTCCCGCGGGTGCTTGCCCACCTCGGCCTTTATGACCGGCCGTTCGACCAGGTCGAGCCCGCTGCCCTGGCTGATGAGGTCCTCCATCACCATGCCGGCGGCCGGGCTGAGCACGGAGAGCCCGAGCAGCCGGCCGGCGGCGCTGGCGGAGGTGATCACCGCGTCCGCGCCGGACTGCTTCAGCAGCGGCGCGTTCTCCTCCTCGCGGACCGCGGCGACGATCTTCGCCCCCCGGTTGAGCTGCCGGGCGGTGAGGGTGACCAGTACGGCCGTGTCGTCGCGCTGGGTGGCGATGATGATCTGCCGTGCCTTGTGCACCTCGGCCCGCATCAGGACGTCGCTGCGGGTGGCGTCCCCTATGACGCCCGCGAAACCGTCGGCCGTCGCGGCGTCGATGGCCTTGCCGCTCGGGTCGACGACGACGACCTGCTCCTTCCTCAGTCCCGTCGCGCAGACGGTGTGGAGTGCCGACCGTCCCTTCGTGCCGAAACCGACGACGACGGTGTGATCGCGCAAGGTGGACCTCCAGCGGTTCAGGCGCCATTCCTCCCGGGTGCGTTCGGTGAGGGCTTCCAGCGTGGTGCCGACCAGGATGATCAGGAACAGCACGCGCAGCGGTGTGATGACGAAGATGTTGGTCAGCCGGGCGGCGTCGCTGACCGGTGTGATGTCGCCGTACCCGGTGGTGGAGAGGGTGACGGTCGCGTAGTAGAAGGCGTCGAGAAGGTCCACGGAGCCGTCGGAGTTGTCCGTGTAGCCGTCGTGGTCGACGTAGACGACGAACGCGGTCGCCACCAGCACGACCAGCGCCAGCGACAGCCGCTTGCCGACCTGGCGGAACGGGTGCTCGACCAGCTTCCTGGGGAGCTTCACCTTGTGGGTCACGAGGTGCTCGTCCGCCTGGCGGGCGATCGCGTCCTGGCCCGAAAGTTTCACGTGAAACACACTCCGATTCCGGCGGCGGCCCACGGCAGGTCGAGCAGCTCGGTCTCCTGCCCCCGCCGCGTGCCGCCCGGCGGGACGACGGCCAGGGCGTCGGCGACCGCGATGCCTCGCAGCATGGCCGGTCCGTTGTAGTGCAGCGGCACGGCGCCCTCGTCCCGCAGGACCACGGGGACCAGCCGGGTGTCGTACGGATGCCCCTGCACCGCGTCCCGCAGGCGCAGCGGGTACGGCTCCGGGGCCGGCCGGGCCGCGAGGCTCCGCAGCAGGGGTTCGGCCAGGGTGAGCAGGCCGGAGACGGCCGCCAGGGGGTTCCCGGGCAGGCCCACGAGGTGCTGGCGCTCCCGGAGGCGGGCCAGCAGCATCGGATGGCCGGGACGTACCTCGACGCCGTCGACGAGGAGTTCGGCACCGATACGGCCCAGCGTGGGGTGGACGTGATCGACCGGACCCGCGGCGGTGCCCCCGGTGGTGACCACGACATCGGCGTCGGAGCCGGTCACCGCCCGGTGCAGCGCCCCGGCGTCGTCGCCGAGCCGCCGGACGGCGGTGACCTCGGCACCCATCGACCGCAGCCAGGACGGCAGCATCGGGCCGAGCGCGTCCCGGATCAGGCCGTCGCGCGGCGGCCCCTGGGTGAGCAGTTCGTCGCCGAGGACGAGGACCTCGACGCGGGGCCGGGCGACCGCGGTGAGCGTGTCGTACCCGGCGGCCGCCGCGAGCCCCAGCACCGCCGGGGTCACCAGCGTGCCGGCCATCAGGAGCCGGTCGCCGCTGCGGCACTCCTGGCCGCGCGGCCGGATGTCCTGCCCCGGCACCACCGCGTGGAGGGCGTGGAGGCGGCCCCGGTCGTCGGTGCGGCCGTGCTCGCCGCGCAGTACGCCCGTGGTGCCGTCGGGGATCCGGGCACCGGTCGCGATCCCGACGGCCTCCCCGTCGGCGAGCGGCCGGTGCGCGGCGTGCCCGGCGAGGACACCGTCCCGCCCCGCCTTCCAGGGGCCGGGCCCGGAGACCGCCCAGCCGTCCATCGCCGAGGTGTCGAAGGAGGGCAGGTCGCTCAGGGCGTCGAGGGGGGCGGCCAGGGTCAGGCCGAGGGCCGCGTCGAGCGGGACGGAGAGGGGGGCGCGGTGCGCGGCACGGGCGGCGGAACGCCCTGTCTCTTCCGCGATCGCGCGCGCCCGCGGCCAGGAGACGGCCCGGTGGCTGGACTCCTGCGGGCCGGCCGGACCGGGCGGGCCGGCCGGGCCTCGGCGGCCGGCCGGGCCTCGGCGGGTGGCCGAGTCGCCTCGGGTGGCCGGATCGTGCTGGGTGGCCGCGCCGTGCTGGTGAGAGGTGCGGTGCCGCTGGTCCGGTGGTGCGGGCTCCGGCTCGGCGGCGCCGGGGTCTTCCTCGGGCGGGCCCGGGGCTTCCTTCACGAGGGCGAGCGCCTCCTCGACGTCGAGGTCGTCTCCCTGCCACGCGCCCGGCCCGGTCCGGACGCCGCGGGCGGTCATCCGGCGTCCGGGCGGCTGCCGGGTTCCGGACGGTCGTCCGGGGAGCCCGGCACCGCAGGGGCGTCGGCGGAGGCGGTGTCCTCGGCCGTCTCCCCGGCCCAGCGCTCCGCGAGGGCGACCGCCTTGCGGGCGGCCTCGGCGACGGCCTCGGGGCCGCCGCCGGCCCGGGCCGCCGCGTAACCGACGAGGAAGGTGGTCAGTGGGGCAGCGGGCCGGGCCACCCCGTGGGCGGCGTCGCGGGCCAGGTCGAGCAGGACGCCGGTGTCGACGTCGAGTTCGATGCCCAGTTCGTCCTTGGCGGCGGAAATCCATTCATCCAACACGTGCTCATGCTCCCTGATCCGTGCCCTTGCCGTGGCGATGTCGTCCCAGGTGTCGCAGTCGAACGAGGCGACGGGGTCGGGGACGCGAGCGAGAAGGAGACCGGCGGTCAGCCGGCGCAGTGGCAGCCCGGTGAGCCCCGCCGGTTCCCCGGCCCGCGCGGCCAGCTCCCGGCGCACGGCCTCGGCGCGGTACGCGGCGACGAGCGGCTGGTCACGCCCGTCGGCGTCGGTGAGCAGCACGCCTTCGGCCCGGCTCGCGGCCAGGACGCCCAACAGGTGCTCCACGGTGCGCGCGGGCAGGAACGGCAGATCGGCCGAGAGGACGACGACGTGCTCCGCGGTGGTGTGGCGCAGCCCCGCGGCGAGCGCGGCGACCGGTCCGGCACCCGCGGGCTCCTCGCGGGCCCAGCGGACCGGCCGGGCGGTGGGCCGGGGAGCGGCGACGACGACGGTGACCGCGGCGCCGGCGCAGGCGAGGAGCACCCGGTCGAGCAGCGCCCGCCCGCCCACCCGCACCCCGGGCTTGTCCGCGCCGCCGAGCCGCCGGGCGGCGCCCCCGGCGAGCACGACGGCGTCGTACCCGGCGGCGCGCGGGGCGGGTCCGCGCCCCGGCGGGGCGGCGGTGCCGCCGGGGTCGGCGGGTGGCTCGTACGCGGTCACCCCCCGAGTATGCGTGTCCGGGCGGGCGCGAGGAACGTGGGGGAGGCCGCGCGATCAGAGTGTGCGCAGCAGCACCGCGGGCTGTTCGACGCAGTCCGCCACGTACCGCAGGAAACCGCCCGCCGTACCGCCGTCGCAGACCCGGTGGTCGAAGGTGAGCGAGAGCTGGACGACCTGCCGCACCGCCAACTCGCCCTCGTGCACCCAGGGCTTGGCGGCGATCCGGCCGACGCCGAGCATGGCCGCCTCGGGGTGGTTGAGGATCGGAGTGGAGCCGTCGACGCCGAAGACGCCGTAGTTGTTCAGCGTGAAGGTGGAGCCGGTGAGTTCCGCCGGGGTCAGCGTGCCGGTGCGGGCCGCCTCGGTGAGCCGGGCGAACTCCGCCGTGAGGGACTCGGCGTCCCGCGCGTGCGCGTCCCGGACGGCCGGCACCATCAGGCCCCGGTCGGTCTGCGCGGCGAACCCGAGGTGGACGCGGTCGAGCAGGACGACCTCCCTCGCCTCGGTGTCGACCGTGGAGTTCAGCTCGGGGAAACGGGCCAGCGCGGCGGTGCAGACGCGGGCCAGCAGGGCGAGCAGGGAGATCTTCGGTCCGCCGGCCGCGTTCATCGCGGTCCGCGCCCGCATCAGCTCCGTGGCGTCCGCGTCCACCCAGGTCGTCGCGTCCGGTATCTCGCGGCGGGAGCGGGAGAGCTTGTCCGCGACGGCACCGCGGACGCCCTTGAGCGGGACGCGGACAACACCGGACGGGATGTCCGTACCGGGCCGCCGCGGGGCGGGGGCCGCCGGCGCCGTCCGCGGACCGGGCCCCGCCAGCGACCCGGCCGCCGCCGCTGTCGCCGCCGTCGCTGTCGCTGTCGCCGCCGTCGCCGCGCGCGCGTGTGCGGCGGCGGCGCGCAGCGCGTACTCCACGTCCGCGCGCTGGATCAGCCCGTCCGGTCCGGAACCGTTCAGGTCGCGCAGGTCCAGGCCGTTCTCCCGGGCCAGTCTGCGGACCAGGGGCGAGATGACGGGCACGGGGCCGTCCGCCCGCTCGGCCGCGCGCTCCCGGCCGTTCGCCCGCCCCGGCGCCCCGGGACCCGGCACGGGCTGCCCCGGCCGCACCCGGCGTCGCCGCGCGGGCGCCTGTGCGGTCCCGTACCCGACGAGGACATTGCCCGAGCCCTCGCCCCTGTCACCCGGACCCCCGCTCGCCCCGACCTCCCGGGCACCCCCGGCACCCCCGGCGCTCCCGGCGCTCCCGGCGCTCCCAGCACCCTTGTCACTCCCGGCACCGCCCCCGGCGTCCCCGGCGTCCTCGGCATCCTCGGCCTCCACCGCCCGGCTCTCCTCCGCCGGACCGCCCACCGCCACCGTCAGCAGGGGGGCGCCGACCGGCAGTTCCGTGCCCTCGGCGCCGAAGCGGGCGGTGACCACGCCCTCGTAGGGGCAGGGGACCTCGACCATCGCCTTGGCCGTCTCGACCTCGACGACCGGCTGGTCGACGGCGACGACGTCACCGACCTCGACCATCCACCGCACGATCTCCGCCTCGGTCAGCCCCTCACCGAGATCGGGGAGCTTGAACTCCAGGACCTGTGCCATCAGCTCTCGGCCTCCCATTGCAGACGCCCCACCGCGTCCAGGACACGGTCCACACCGGGCAGGTGGTGACGCTCCAGCATCGGCGGAGGATACGGGACGTCGAACCCGGCCACCCGCAGCACCGGCGCCTCCAGGTGGTGGAAGCAGCGCTCCGTGACCCGGGCGGCGATCTCCCCGCCCGGCCCCTGGAAGGACCCCGACTCGTGGACGACCACCGCGCGGCCCGTGCGCCGCACCGAGGCGCACACCGTCTCGTCGTCGAACGGCACCAGCGAGCGCAGATCGACCACCTCCAGGTCCCAGCCCTCGGTCCGGGCCGCCTCGGCCGCCTCCATGCAGACGGCCACGGACGGCCCGTACGTGAGGAGTGTGGCGCTCCGTCCGGGGCGCCGCACCACCGCACGGCCTATCGCTTCAACGGGTGCCGGCTCCTCCGGGTTCCACGAGTCCTTCGACCAGTACAGCCGCTTGGGCTCCAGGAAGACCACCGGGTCGTCGGAGGCGATGGCGGCCCGCAGCAGCCCGTAGGCGTCGGCGACGGTCGCGGGCGCGACGACGTGCAGCCCCGGGGTGGCCATGTAGTACGCCTCGGAGGAGTCACTGTGGTGTTCGACGCCGCCGATGCCGCCGCCGTAGGGGATGCGGATCGTCAGCGGCAGGGGCAGCGCGCCGCGCGTGCGGTTGCGCATCCGGGCGACGTGCGAGACGAGCTGTTCGAACGCCGGGTAGGCGAAGGCGTCGAACTGCATCTCCACCACCGGCCGCAGCCCGTACATCGCCATGCCGACCGCCGCGCCCAGGATGCCGGCCTCGGCGAGCGGGGTGTCCGTGCAGCGGTCCTCGCCGAACGCCGCGGCGAGCCCGTCGGTGACCCGGAAGACCCCGCCGAGGGCGCCCACGTCCTCACCCAGGACGTGGACGCCCGGATCGGCCGCCATCGCGTCGCGCAGCGCGCGGTTGAGCGCCTGCGCCATGGTGGCCGGCCTGGCGGCGACGGTGGTCATCGCGCGCCCCCGTCCCGTGCGGTCCCCGCCCCGGCCCCGGCCCCGGCGACCGCCGCTGCCTCCGCGTCCGCCTCCGCCTCGGCCTCCGCCGCCAGCTCCGCCCGCAACAGCTCCCGCTGCTCGCGCAGTTGCGGGGTCGGTTCGGCGTAGACGTGGGCGAAAAGGTCCATGGGGTCGAGCACCGGGTCCTCGTTCATCCGGGCCCGCAGGTCCGCGGCCATCGCCTCGGCCCGCGCCCGCGCGGCGCGCATCCCCTCCTCGTCCAGCAGACCGCGCCCGGTCAGCTCCCGCTCCAGCAGGACCAGCGGGTCGTGCCCCCGCCAGTTCTCCACCTCGGCGTCACCCCGGTAGCGCGTCGCGTCGTCCGCGTTGGTGTGCGCCTCCAGGCGGTAGGTGA
The DNA here is from genome assembly GCF_039542605.1 of Streptomyces ziwulingensis. Lineage (NCBI taxonomy): Bacteria > Bacillati > Actinomycetota > Actinomycetes > Kitasatosporales > Streptomycetaceae > Streptomyces > Streptomyces ziwulingensis. The sequence goes on along the minus strand of NZ_BAABIG010000022.1, from coordinate 166,459 downwards.
TCGCCTCCACCAGCACCGGCCCGCCGCCCTCCCGCGCGTGCCGTACGGCGTCGGAGAGGACCTCGTGGACGGCGACGGCGTCGTTGCCGTCGACCAGGCGGCCGGGCATTCCGTAGCCGACGGCCTTGTGGGCCAGCGACGGGGCCGCGGTCTGCCTGTCGAGCGGGACGGAGATCGCGAAGCCGTTGTTCTGCACGAGGAAGACGACCGGGGCCTTCCAGACGGCGGCGAAGTTGAGCGCCTCGTGGAAGTCGCCCTCGCTGGTGCCGCCGTCGCCGACCATGGCCAGCGCGACCACGTCGTCGCCCTTGAGGCGGGCCGCGTGGGCGAGGCCGACGGCGTGCGGCAACTGGGTGGCGAGCGGCGTGGACAGCGGGGCGACCCGGTGCGCGCGGGGGTCGTAGCCGGTGTGCCAGTCGCCGCGCAGCAGGGTGAGCACCTCGACGGGGTCGACACCGCGCGTGACGACGGCGAGCGTGTCGCGGTAGCTGGGGAAGAGCCAGTCACGGTCCCGGAGCACCATCGCCGCCGCGACCTGGCACGCCTCCTGCCCGGTGCTGGAGGGGTAGACGGCGAGCCGGCCCTGCTTGGTGAGGGCCGTGGCCTGCGTGTTGTAGCGCCGGCCGGCCACGAGCCGGGTGTACAGCGTCCGCAGCAGCTCGGGGTCGGCCCCGGCCGCCGCGTCCGTACCGAGGACCCGGTACGGCCGCGCCTCGGGCAGCAGCGGCGCGGGGTCCGTGCGGGGCTGCCAGGCGGGCGGCGGGGCCGGCCGGTAGGCCCCCCGCTGCTGCGTGACCGTCATGACGGCACCTCCTCGTGGGAGCGGCTTGCGGCACGTCACGGATGTGACGGGCCTCACCTACCGATTGTTCGGTCGTCGGCACATTCTGGCTACAGGCACCCCCAGGCTGTGGACAAACGGTTCTGCACAACCTGTGATGGACGCAGTACGTCCATGGTAGGAAGGCCGGGGGAGATGGCATCTGAACAAATGGCCGACCGCGCGCGGGACACCGGCGGCCGGCCGCCCCCGCGGCCCCTGGACGCCATCGATCAGGACATCCTCGCCATGCTCCAGGCGGACGGCCGCGCCTCGATACGGTCGGTCGCCGAACGGGTGCACATCTCGCGGGCCAACGCCTACGCGCGTATCAACCGTCTCCTGGAGGACGGCGTCATACGGGGTTTCAGCGCCCGGGTGGACCATGAGCGGGCCGGCCAGGGCACCTCGGCGTACATCACCCTGAAGATCGTCCAGAACTCCTGGCGCACGGTGCGCGAACAGCTCGAAGAGCTGCCCGGCGCCTCCCACATCGCCCTGGTGGGCGGCGACTTCGACGTCCTGCTCCTGGTGCACACTCCCGACAACCGCGCCCTGCGCGAACTGGTCCTCACCCGCATCCAGGCGATCCCCCAGGTGCTCAGCACCCGCACGCTGCTGGTCTTCGAGGAACAGGACCTGGAGCCGCGCGACTGAGCGGTCCAGCGGGACCTGGCCGCGCGACCGATCCGTCCAGCGGGACCTGGGGCCGCGCGACCGAGCCGTCCCGGGTCAGCGCTCCTCGGCGCCGCCGCGCAGGCCGCCGGAGACCAGCCGCACCACCGCGTCGGCCACCTCGCGCTCGCCCATGCCCCGGCCGTCGGGCCGGTACCACTCCACGATCGAGTTGATCATTCCGAAGACCAGCCGGGTGGCGAGCCGCACCTCCACGTCGTCGCGCACGTCGCCCTCGGCCGCCGCCGCCTTCAGCAGCCCGGCCACCCGGTGGTCGAACTCGCGCCGCCGCTCCAGCGCCCACCGCTCGGTGCCGGTGTTCCCGCGCACCCGCAGCAGCAGCGTCACGTACGGCAGCTCGGCCATGAGCACCTCGACCATGCGCCGTACCACGTACTCCAGCCGCTCGGCGGCGGTGCCCACCCGCGCGTGCTCCTCCTCCAGGGTGCCGAACAGGCCGTCCAGCGCCCGGCTGACGGCCCGGCGCAGCAGTTCCTCCTTGCCGGAGACGTGGTGGTATATCGACGACTTGGAGATCCCGGCCGCCTTGGAGAGGTGCTCCATGGAGGTGCCGTCGTAGCCGCGCTCGTTGAAGACCCGTACGGCGACCGAGAGCAGCGTCTCGGGGGTGTACGTGTCGCGCTTGGCGGTGGTCATGAGGTGCCCTCCCGCTCGTCAGGGGTGTAGGCGTGGGCGTGGGCGTGGAGCGCCGGGGAGGGGGCGCAGCGGCCCGACGCGTCGCGTTCGTGCAGGGCCGAGAGCAGTCGGTGGGCCCAGTCCCGGCCCAGCGCACGGTCCCACTCGAAGGGGCCCGCCGGATAGTTGACGCCCAGCCGCATCGCGGTGTCGACGTCCTCCTCGGTGGCGACGCCCTTGGCGACCGCGTCGTGGGCGAGGTCGACGATCCGCGCGACCGTGCGCGCGACGATCATGCCGGGGAGGTCGCCGATGACGCTGACCTCCTTGCCGAGCGCCTGGAACAGGCCGGTGGCCTCCTCGACCGTCCGGGGCGCGGTGCCCGGCCCGGCGGACAGGGCGATGCGGGTGGCCCGGCGGTAGTCGAACGCGAGGTCGAAGTGGACGGCGTCGCCCCGCTCGGCGGCGGTCCGGCCGCCGGCCGGGTACAGCGCTCCGCCACCGGGCAGGACGACGCGCGGGTCGCTCGCCTCCTCCCCCTCGCGCACCCCGGTGCCCGCCCCCTCGCGCACCTCGATGCCCGCCTCGCGGGCCATCGGGACCAGCTCACGGGCCGGGCCGAGACCGCCGTGGACGGTGATGTGCGCGGGCCGGCCGGCGGGTGGGGCGGTGTGCGGCCCGGGGCGCTCGGCGCCGTCGCGGTAGTCGTACCAGCCCTGTCCGCTCTTGCGGCCGAGGCGGCCGGACTCGACCAGCCGGCGCTGCGGGAGCGACGGCGTGAAGCGGGCGTCGTGGAAGAAGGACCGCCACACCGAGTGCGTGACGGACTCGTTGACGTCCTGCCCGATGAGGTCGGTCAGTTCGAAGGCGCCCATCCGGAAGCCGCCCGACTCGCGCAGCACGGCGTCGATGGTGGCCGGGTCGGCGGCTCGGGCCTCGTACGCCGCGAAGGGCTCGGCGTAGAAGGGCCGGGCGACGCGGTTGACGAGGAAGCCGGGGGTGTCGGCGCAGGCGACCGGGGTCTTGCCCCAGGCGCGGGCCGTCTCGTGCGCACGCGTGGCGGACGAGGCGTCGGTGGCGAACCCGGAGACCACCTCCACCAGCGGCAGCAGCGGCGCCGGGTTGAAGAAGTGCAGGCCGACGAGGCGACCGGGCAGCCGCAGGGCGCCGCCGACGGCGGTGACGGACAGGGAGGAGGTGTTGGTGGCGAGCAGACAGTCGTCGGCGACGACGTCCTCCAGGGCCCGGAACAGTTCCTGCTTGGTCTCCAGCCGCTCCACCACCGCCTCCACCACCAGCGCGCAGCCGGCCAGGTCGGCCAGGCTCCCGGCGGGCGCGAGGCGGGTCCGGGCGGCGTCCCGGGCGGCCTCGGTCATCCGTTCCTTCGCCACGAGCCGGTCGAGACGGGCGAGGACGGCGTCGGCCGCCTCGCGGGCCCGCCCGGGGACGGCGTCGTACAGCCGCACGGGATGCCCCGCGACCAGTGCCACCTGGGCGATGCCCTGGCCCATGGTGCCGGTGCCGACGACGGCCACGGGGCTGCTGAGGTCGAGTGCTGTCATGGACGCGATCCTCCCGCACGGGGTTTTCCACAGATGCGGCGGACCCCCTTGTCCCGACCGATCGTTCGGTTACTCTAGCTCTGTCCGATCCGTCCCGCCGAAGTTCCCCGAAGATCCGCCCAGGTCATGGGCTCGACGAAGAGTTCCCGAGACGAGGAGTTGGTCCCGCATGGCCGCCGACGTCACCACGCAGGCACTGATCGACAGGCACCGGCCCACCCTCGACCAGGCCCTGGCGACGATCCGCACCCGCGCGTACTGGTCCCCGCACCCCGAGCACCCCAAGGCGTACGGGGAGCACGGCAGCCTGGACGCGGCGGCGGGCGAGGCCGCCTTCGAGGCCCTGCGCTCCACCCGCCTCGACCTCGGCCAGCCCGGCACCGACGACTGGGTGGGCGGCGAGGTCTCCCCCTACGGCATCGAGCTGGACGTGAGCTACCCGCACCCCGACCTCGACGTGCTGCTGCCCGCCATGAGGGCCGGGCAGCCGGCCTGGCGGGACGCGGGCCCGGAGGTGCGCGCGGCGGTCTGCCTGGAGATCCTCAAGCGGATCAGCGACCGGACCATGGAGTTCGCCCACGCGGTGATGCACACCTCCGGCCAGGCGTTCATGATGGCGTTCCAGGCGGGCGGGCCGCACGCCCAGGACCGCGGCCTGGAGGCGGTGGCGTACGCCTACGCGGAGCAGGCCCGCCTCCCCGGGTCCGCGCGGTGGTCCAAGCCGCAGGGCAGGCGCGACCCGCTGGAGCTGACCAAGCACTTCACGCCGGTCCCCCGGGGCATCGCCCTGGTGATCGGCTGCAACACCTTCCCGACGTGGAACGGCTACCCGGGGCTCTTCGCCTCCCTCGCCACCGGCAACGCGGTCCTGGTCAAGCCCCATCCGCGCGCGGTGCTGCCGCTCGCGCTCACCGTCCGCACCGCCCGGGAGGTGCTCACCGAGGCCGATTTCGACCCGAACCTGGTGGCGCTCGCCGCCGAGCGGCCGGGCGAGGGCATCGCGAAGACCCTCGCCACCCGCCCCGAGATCCGGATCATCGACTACACCGGCTCGACGGAGTTCGGCGACTGGCTGGAGACCCACGCCCGCCAGGCCCAGGTCTTCACCGAGAAGGCCGGGGTGAACCCGGTCGTCGTGGAGTCCACCGACGACTACCGCGGCATGCTCGCCAACCTGGCCTTCTCCCTGTCCCTGTACAGCGGCCAGATGTGCACCACCCCGCAGAACCTGCTGATCCCCCGCGACGGCATCCGCACCGACCAGGGCCCGAAGACGTACGACGAGGTGGTCGCCGACCTCGCGCGCGGCGTCGACAGCCTCCTCGGCGACGACACGCGGGCGAGCGCCCTGCTGGGCGCCCTCGTCAACCCCGGTGTGCGGGCCCGCCTTGAGGCCGCCGCCGGACTCGGCGAGGTCGCCCTGCCCTCCCGCGCGGTGACCCACCCCGACTTCCCCGACGCGGTGGTGCGCACCCCGGTGATCGTGAAGCTGGACGGCGCCGAGCCGGACGACGAGGCCGCGTACCTGAGCGAGTGCTTCGGTCCGGTCTCCTTCGCCGTCGCCGTCGACTCGGCGGCGGCCGCCGTCGCGCTGCTGCGCCGCGGCATCCGGGAGAAGGGCGCGATGACGGTGGGCGCGTACACCACCGACGCCGAGGTCGAGCGGGCGGTGGAGGAGGTCTGCCTGGAGGAGGCCGCCCAGCTCTCCCTCAACCTCACCGGCGGGGTCTACGTCAACCAGACGGCCGCGTTCTCCGACTTCCACGGCTCCGGCGGCAACCCGGCGGCCAACGCGGCCCTCACCGACGCCGCCTTCGTCGCGAACCGCTTCCGCGTGATCGAGGTCCGCAGGGACGACAGGGGGAACGGGAAGAACGAGTGAGCGGGTGAGCGGCGAGCGCGGCGAGAACTAAGGCCGAGCGCCGGCGCTCCAGTGGTACAGGGTCATCGCCACGCTCGTGGCGAGGTTGTAGCTGGAGACCTGGGGGCGCATCGGCAGCGCCACCAACCGGTCGGCACGCGCGCGCAGTTCGCGCGAGAGGCCGCTGCGCTCGGAGCCGAAGGCGAGCAGCGCGTCGTCCGGCAGCGTCAGCCCCCGGATGTCCTCGCCCTCGGGGTCCAGGGCGTGGACCGGGCCCGGCGGCAGCTCCGGCACGGTCAGCCGCTCCACCGCGGTCGCGAAGTGCAGGCCCGCCCCGCCCCGCACCACCGCGGGATGCCAGGGGTCGACGGTGCCCGTGGTGACCACCCCGGTCGCCCCGAACCCGGCGGCCAGCCGGATCACCGCCCCCGCGTTGCCCAGGTTGCGCGGATCGTCCAGGACCACCACGGGCGCGGACCGGGGCGTGCGCGCGAGCCGCGCGAGGTGGTCCTGCCGGGCCGGGCGTACGGCGAGCGCGGCCACCTCGGTGGGGTGCGGGCGCGGCACGAGGGAGGTGTACGCGGCCCGGGGCACCTCGGTGAGCAGCGCGTCGAGCCGCCCCCGTACGTCCGGGGCCAGTTCGTCCGCGAGGGCGAGCGCCGCCTCCCGGTCGGCGGTGACGGCCACCGGGACGTCCGCGCCGAAGCGCAGCGCGTGCTTGAGCGCGTGGAAGCCGTCGAGCAGCACATGGGTGCCGGCGAGGCCGCGCCAGGCGCGCAGCGGGTCGGGCTCGGTCATGCGCCGAAGCCTACGTGCGTGGACTCGGCCTCCTGCTCGGTGCGCGGCCCCGGCAGCGGCGCCCCGCCCCGCCGCCGCACCAGCCGCCCGCGCAGCCGCGCCCGCAGCCGCTCCGCGCCCGCGCCCAGCCGGCGCAGGAACGGCGTCGGCAGGAAGACCGCGTCGGCCGCGATCATCGCCAGCGAGAAGAACGGCAGCCCGAGCAGTACGGCGATCGCGGCGTGCTCGGTGATCATGGCGGCCAGCAGGACGTTCTTCACCCGCCGGTTGAGCAGCGTGAACGGGAACGCGACCTGCACCGCGACCGTCCCGTAAGTGATGATCATGACCATCGTGCCGCTGGCGGTCAGCAGGTCGCCGAGGGCGGGCCAGGGCGAGAAGTACTCCAGTCGCAGCGGGTAGTACACGGCGGTGCCGTCCTGCCAGCGCGAACCCTGGATCTTGTACCAGCCGGCGGTGGCGTAGATCAGACACGCCTCGGCCATCACGACCAGCAGCGCGCCGTTGTGCACGACGTTGGCGACGACGTCGAGCAGAATCCGCGGCTCCCCGTCCTTCGCCCGGCGCCCCACGAGCCACCAGAGCCCCTGGGCCAGCCACACCCCCCACAGCAGCGCCGGCACGACCCACTCGCTGTCCAGCCCGCCCAGCAGGGTCATCGGGGCCAGCACGCACCCGAGCACCACCCACAGCACGGGCCCGGTGCGGTCGCCGGCGTACTCGCCCCGCGCCCGGCGCGCCTCGACGCGCCGGGCCCGCCGCGCGTCCAGCGACCAGACCAGGCCGCAGCGCGTGAAGACGAGGTAGACGCTCATCAGGTGCAGGACGTTGTCGCCGCCGTCCCCCACGAAGACGCTGCGGTTCTGCAGCGAGAGCACCCCGACCATGAACAGCACGGACATGGTCCGGGTCCGCCACCCGAGCAGCAGCAGGACCGAGGAGAGCACGGCCAGCGTGTAGCACGTCTCGAACCAGAGCGCGCCGTCGGACCACATCAGCGCGGAGAAGGCGCCGTTGTCCGAGATGAGCCGCGCGGCGAGGTCGAAGCTCCAGGGGCCGTCGGGACCGTACAGCTCCTCGCGGTGGGGGATCTCGCGGAGCAGGAAGAGCAGCCAGGTCGCGCTGAAGCCGATCCGGATCACGGCGGCCTGGTACGGGCCGAGGGCGGTCTCGGTGACCCGGGCGATGGCACGGGAGACCGACAGGGACAGGCCGTTCACGCCACGCCTCCTTCCGTCTCGCGGGCGGTCACCGGCCACCAGGGCAGGTCCCGCGTCTGCGACCGGCCGGAGCCGCGCTCACCGCTCCAGGCGGGCGGTTTCACGGCGGTGGTCCGGGAGCGGAACTGGACCCGGTCGAGGGCACCGCCCGGCCCGGCCGCGTCCGCGCGCTCCAGCCGCAGTACGGCGATGCGACGCAGATACGTCTCGGAGAGCGAGCCGCGCAGCCCCACCGGGCGGTTGTCGGCGTCGTGGGTGGCGACGTAGAAGTCCCAGGCGCGGCGGAGCGCGTTCTGCTGGGTGTGGCTCGGCAGCGGATTGCCGTCGATGGCCCGGCCGTCCTCGGCGGACAGGTCGTACCACCCGGTGGTGCGCACCCCGCCGTCCGCCGTGCGCACGTCGGCGCGGACCTGGACGGCGGTGTTCTGCTGCAGCGGATTGGGCGCGAACAGCTTCCAGTTCTGCTCGAACTCCGGGTAGATCCACTCGCCGACCGCGTCACCGTGCCGCTTGGTGACCGTGTTCGACGGGGCGACGTGCAGGAACGTCATGGTGAGGTGGACGCAGACCACGATGGCGACGACGGCGAGCGCCAGCGCCGCGCCGACCTGGTAGGGCGGGGAGAGCGCGGCGACACCGGTACGGGCCTCCGCGCCGCCCGCGGGGGTCTCGGCGTCCCCGGGCGGGTCGTCCGGCGGGGCGGCGACAGGCCCCGTGTCGTGCGCGTCCATTCCGCCCCGTTCCCCGTCGTGTGGCATCCGTCGTCACAGGAGCGCGCACCGCTCGGCGCGGGCCCGCACGCGAACGGTACTGGCGAGGACGCGCACCCACAGCCCTCCGCGGCGACAAGGCACGGTGATCGTCGCCACGTTCCGCGGCGCGGCTGCTACAGCACGTACCCGGCCGCGCCCGCGTCCGTCACGACGGGCCGGCCGGCCGCCGCCCACACCTGCATGCCGCCGTCGACGTTCACCGCGTCGACGCCCTGCTGGACGAGGTACATGGCGACCTGGGCCGACCGCCCGCCGGAGCGGCAGATCACGTGGACCCGGCCGTCGGCCGGCGCGGCCTCGGTCAGCTCGCCGTACCGGGCGACGAACTCGCTGATGGGGATGTGCAACGCCCCCTGTGCGTGACCCGCCTGCCACTCGTCGTCCTCGCGGACGTCCAGCAGGAAGTCGTCGTCCTTGAGGTCCGCGACCTCGACCGTGGGCACACCCTGTCCGAAGCTCATGCCCCGACGCTACCGGAACCCGGCTCCGCGGCCGGCGCCGCCAGCAGTCCGGCCAACTCCGCCTCGCGCTCGGCCACCTGCGCCGCCAGATGTTCGGCGATCTCCTCCAGGAGCCGGTCGGGGTCGTCCGGGGCGAGCCGGAGCATGCCGCCGATGGCGCTCTCCTCCAGCTCGGTGGCGACCCGCTGGAGCAGGTCCTTGCGCCGCGCCAGCCACTCCAGGCGGGCGTACAGCTCCTCGGCGAGGCTCTCCCCGCGCTCCTCCCGCGGACCGGCGTCCCACTGCGCGGACAGCTCCCGCAGCTCCTTCTCGTCGCCGCGGGCGTAGGCGGCGTTGACCCGGGTGAGGAACTCCTCGCGCCGGACCCGGTCGTCCTCCTCCTGCGCCAGGTCGGGGTGGGCCTTGCGGACCAGGTCGCGGTAGAGCTTGCGGGCCTCCTCGCCGGGCCGCACCCGCTGCGGGGGCCGCACCTCCTGGCCGTTGAGCATGGCGGTGGCCTCCGGGAACAGCCCGCCCCCGTCCATCCAGCCGTGGGTCAGCTCCTCGACCCCGGGCAGCGGCAGCAGCCGGGCCCGTGCCTCGTCCGCCAGGCGCCGGTCCTCCGCCGCACCGCTGCGGGCGGCCCTGGCCTCCAGGACGAGCGCCTCCAGTTCCTCCAGCCGCGCGTAGACCGGGCCGAGCCGCTGGTGGTGCAGCCGGGAGAAGTTCTCGACCTCCACCCGGAAGGTCTCCACCGCGATCTCGTACTCGATGAGCGCCTGTTCGGCGGCCCGCACGGCCTGCTCCAGCCGTGCCTCGGGCCGCGAGGCACCGCCTTGGTCAGCTTCCGGGGTCGTCACACACCCACCCTAGGCCCTGCGTGCCGCGCCCTCGCCGCCGCCGAAGCCGTCACACGCCCTGCTCGGCCGCCACCCGGCCCGCGCGCACCGCCGCCACCAGGTCCGCGTGGTCCGCCTCGGTGCGGTCGGCGTAGGCGACGGCGAAGGCCGCGACCGCCTCGTCCAGTTCGTCGTTCTTGCCGCAGTACCCGGCGAGGAGCCGCGGGTCGGCGCTGTGCGCGTGGGCGCGGGCCAGCAGGGCGCCTGTCATCCGGGCGTAGTCGTCGACCTGGTCGGGGGCGAGGGCGGCGGCGTCGACGCTGCCCTTGCGGTTGCGGAACTGCCGCACCTGGTAGGGCCGGCCGTCGACCGTCGTCCACCCCAGCAAGGAGTCGCTGACGACCTGCATCCGCTTCTGCCCCGCGACCACCCGCCGGCCCTCGTGCCCCGCCTCGGGCACCTCGAAGCCGGCCGTCACCAGATGCGGCACCAGCGCCGAGGCGCGGGCCTCCTTCACCTGGAGGACCAGCGGCTCGCCCCGGTGGTCCAGGAGCAGCACCACGTACGAGCGGGTGCCGACGCTGCCGGTGCCGACGACCCGGAACGCCACGTCCCGCACCGCGTACCGGGACAGCAGCGGCAGCCGGTCCTCGGAGAGCGTGCCCAGGTACTCCTCCAGGGAGGCCGCCACCAGCGCCGCCTCGGCGTCCGGCACCCGCCGCAGCACCGGCGGGGCGTCCACGAACCGGCGCCCGCCGTCCCCGTCGGCCTCGGTCGACCTGGCGGCGAAGCGCCCGCTGGTGTTGGCCCGCGCCTTCTCGGCGACCCGCTCCAGCGTGCCCAGCAGGTCGTGGGCGTCGGTGTGGGAGACCAGTTCCTCGTCGGCGATGGCGTTCCAGGCGTCCAGCGCGGGGAGCTTGGCCAGCAGCCGGGTCGTGCGGCGGTAGGAGCCGGCGGCGTAGTACGCGGCCTTGCGGCAGGTGTCCTCGTCGGCACCGGTCTCCCGGCCCGCGAGGACCAGCGAGACGGCGAGCCGCTTGAGGTCCCACTCCCAGGGCCCGTGGACCGTCTCGTCGAAGTCGTTCAGGTCGATGACCAGACCGCCGCGGGCGTCGCCGTAGAGGCCGAAGTTGGCCGCGTGGGCGTCCCCGCAGATCTGGGCGCCGATCCCGGTCGTCGGCGTCCGCGCCAGGTCGTGGCCCATCAGACCGGCCGCGCCGCGCAGGAAGGCGAAAGGATTCGCCGTCATGCGTCCGACCCGTATCGGGGTGAGCGCGGATATGCGGCCGCGGTTGGACTCCTCGACCGCGGCCACCGCGCCGGGGCGGCCGGCGTCCGCCTCGAACACGGCGTGCGCGGCGCGCGGGACCCGCTCGCGCAGCGCCTTGCCCGCCGCCTTCGACGACCCCTCGGCGGGCCACCGAGCGAACCCGGCAACGACGGGCAGCCGCCGCGCCCCCGCCGCGCCCCCGTCTCCGTCCGCCTCCGCGCCCGTCACCTGCTGGGTCATCCCGCCGACCTCCTCATGCCCGTACGCCTTTCCCCGCGCCGGCCCGTCGAGCGGACGCCACCGGCCCGTTGACCCGACGCCGACGCGCCAAGACGGTACCGCCGGCGCCCGCGCACCGCTGAGACCTTCCTCACAGCACGGGAGGGACGGCACCGGCGGGACGGCCGGGGCCGACAACGCGAAAGCCCCCCAGGTCCGAGACCTGGGGGGCTTTCGACTGGTGCGCGAGGGGGGAGTTGAACCCCCACGCCCTTTCGGGCACTGGAACCTGAATCCAGCGCGTCTGCCTATTCCGCCACCCGCGCATTGGGTGTGTCCTCCGGTGCCTTCCCTTTCGGTGCGGCCCCTTCCGACACGCAGAACATTAGCACGCTGGTCGGGGTGGATTCACCTCGCTTCCGGCGCCCCCGGAGGGCTCCGACGGGCAGGTCTCGACGGGCGGCCGTTCACGTATCAACCTCGTACCGGTCCGGCCGTCCCCCCGGTGGCAGGGCCGGGCGCACAGTCCGGTGCGGGACACTGGTCCACGAGCGCCTCTACGATCCTGGGCAGGAGTACGAGCGGGAGTGGCCCCCGGCGTTCGAAGGGGGGCTTCAGCGGGAACTCCGAGAGGCGTCGACACCCGTCGACCGGTCCGACAGGGGGAACCAGCCGATCGACCGGCGCGTGGATACGATCAGTAAGCAGTACCAGGCGGGCAGTGCGCGGGTCGGCGGTACGCAGGGCAGTGAGCAGGACGGCAGCGACGGAGGAGGTGCCCCATGGGAGTCCTGAAGAAGTTCGAGCAGCGTCTCGAAGGTCTGGTCAACGGCACCTTCGCGAAGGTGTTCAAGTCCGAGGTGCAGCCCGTGGAGATCGCGGGCGCGCTGCAGCGCGAGTGCGACAACAACGCGACCATCTGGAACCGCGACCGCACGGTCGTGCCCAATGACTTCATCGTGGAGCTGAGCACTCCGGACTTCGAGCGCCTCAGCCCCTACTCCGGGCAGCTCGGCGACGAGCTGGCCGGCATGGTGCGCGACTACGCCAAGCAGCAGCGCTACACCTTCATGGGACCGATCAAGGTCCATCTGGAGAAGGCGGACGACCTGGACACCGGTCTGTACCGGGTGCGCAGCCGTACGCTCGCCTCCTCCTCCAGCGCGCCGGCGCCGGCCGCGCCGCCCGCCTCCCCGCCGCCCGCGGGACGGGGCGGCGGCTACGGCCGACCGCCGGCCGCTGCCTCCCCCGGCGCCCCCCCGATGCCGTCCGCGCCGCCTCCCGGCGCGCGCGCCGGCGCGGGATCGGGCTACGGATACCCCCCGGCCGAGGGCGCGCAGCGGCCGCCGGCCGGGCCCGCGCCGGCCGCCGCGGCCGGTGGCCGCACCCGCCACTGGGTCGAGATCAACGGCACCCGCCACCAGATCTCCCGCGCGACGCTCGTACTGGGCCGCAGCACCGAGGCCGACGTGCGGATCGACGATCCCGGCGTCTCCCGCCGGCACTGCGAGATCCGGACCGGAACGCCCCCGACGATCCAGGATCTCGGGTCCACCAACGGCATCGTGGTGGACGGACAGCACACCACCCGCGCTACGCTCCGCGACGGCTCGCGGATCCTCGTGGGCAGCACCACCGTTATCTATAGGCAAGCCGAAGGGTGATCCGGGGGCAATGTCAGAGCTGACCCTCACGGTCATGCGGCTGGGTTTTCTGGCCGTACTGTGGCTGTTCGTGATCGTGGCCGTCCAGGTCATCCGCAGCGACCTGTTCGGTACGCGCGTCACCCAGCGCGGGTCGCGCCGGGACGCCGGCCGGGCACCGCAGCAGGCCGCGCGCCAGGCGCCACCACCGCAGCGTCAACAGCCGAGCGGCGGCCGTGGCCGCCGCAACGCTCCCACCAAACTGGTCGTCACCGAGGGCACCCTCACGGGCACGACCGTCGCCCTCCAGGGCCAGACCATCACGCTCGGCCGGGCACACGACTCCACGATCGTGCTGGACGACGACTACGCCTCCAGCCGCCATGCCAGGATCTATCCGGACCGCGACGGCCAGTGGATCGTCGAGGACCTGAACTCGACCAACGGCACGTACCTGGACCGGTCCCGGCTGACGACCGCCACACCGATCGCGCTGGGCGCACCGATCCGCATCGGCAAGACCGTCATCGAGCTGCGGAAGTAGTGCTACGTCATGAATGAGCGCGAGCGGAGCGAGCACGCGGCGGCGGCCGGCACCCAGGGCCCCGGCGCGCTCCCGACCGGAGGGTGGGCAGTGTGGCTCGACACGACCGGCTGTACCCCGAGCCGACGGGCGAGGTGCGCATGAGTCTGTCACTGCGCTTCGCCGCCGGATCGCACAAGGGCATGATCCGGGAGGGCAACGAGGACTCCGGTTACGCCGGTCCGCGCCTGCTCGCCATCGCCGACGGCATGGGCGGACAGGCCGCCGGTGAGGTCGCCTCCTCCGAGGTGATCTCCACCATCGTCGCCCTCGACGACGACGTGCCCGGCTCCGACATCCTCACCTCGCTCGGCACCGCCGTGCAGCGCGCCAACGACCAACTGCGGCAGATGGTCGAGGAGGACCCCAGCCTGGAGGGCATGGGGACCACCCTGACCGCGCTGCTCTGGACGGGCCAGCGGCTCGGCATGGTGCACGTCGGCGACTCCCGCGCCTATCTGCTGCGGGACGGGGTGCTGACCCAGATCACGCAGGACCACACCTGGGTGCAGCGCCTGGTCGACGAGGGCCGCATCACCGAGGAGGAGGCGGGCACCCACCCGCAGCGCTCCCTGCTGATGCGCGCGCTCGGCAGCGGCGACCACGTCGAGCCCGACCTCTCCATCCGCGAGGTCCGGGCCGGCGACCGCTACCTGATCTGCTCCGACGGACTCTCCGGCGTCGTCTCCCACCAGACGATGGAGGACACCCTCGCCAGCTACCAGGGCCCGCAGGAGACCGTGCAGGAGCTGATCCAGCTCGCGCTGCGCGGCGGCGGCCCGGACAACATCACCTGCATTGTCGCCGACGTCCTCGACCTCGACACCGGGGACACCCTGGCCGGCCAGCTCTCCGACACCCCGGTCGTGGTCGGCGCCGTCGCCGAGAACCAGCTCCAGGTGGGCGACAACGGCATCATGCAGACCCCCGCCGGCCGCGCCTCCGGCCTCGGCCGACAGGGCGGCGGGGGCGGCGAGTTCGGCTCGCCGGGCGACGCCGACACCACCGGTTACATCTCCACCGACGGCTTCGACTACGGCGACGACGACTTCGTCAAACCCCGCAAGGGCCGCCGGTGGGTGAAGAGATCCTTCTACTCCGTGCTGGCCCTCGCCGTCATCGGCGGCGGCCTGTACGGCGGCTGGCGCTGGACCCAGACCCAGTACTACGTCGGCACCAAGGACGAGCACGTCGCCCTGTACCGCGGGATCAGCCAGGACCTGGCCTGGGTGTCGCTGTCGAAGGTGGAGAAGGACCACCCCGAGATCGAACTCAAGTACCTACCGCCGTACCAGCAGAAGCTGGTGGAGGCGACGATCGCCGAGGGCGACCTGAGCGACGCCCGGACGAAGATCGACGAACTGTCGGTCCAGGCGTCCGCCTGCGAGAAGCAGGCCGAGCGCAGCACCACGCGGAGCGAGAGCAACGCCAAGACGGGCGAGGGCGAGAGCGCGGGCACGGGAACCACACCCGCCTCCTATTCGTCCAAGGTGACACCGACGCCCAACCCGTCGGGCTCACCGAAGGCGCCCTCCTCGACCCCGTCCCCGTCCACGACCGCACCCACTCCCGGCCCCGGCCCCACCCTCTCGGATGAAGAGCAGAAGGTCGTCTCGCGGTGCGGTGAGCAGTAGGCAAGCCGTGAGAGGCCCTGTCACACGATGAGCAGTACACCCAACTCGCCGACGCACCACACGTCCACGATCGGCGCCATCGGTGCGCCGAGCCGGCGCAACACCGAGCTGGCGCTGCTGGTCTTCGCCGTCGTCATCCCGGTCTTCGCCTACGCCAACGTCGGCCTGGCCATGAACGACTCGGTGCCGCCCGGCCTGCTCGGCTACGGCCTCGGGCTCGGCCTGATCGCGGGCGTGGGCCACCTCGTCGTACGGAAGTTCGCGCCGTACGCCGATCCGCTGATGCTGCCGCTGGCCACCCTCCTCAACGGCATCGGCCTGGTCGTCATCTGGCGGCTGGACCAGTCGGAGCGCCTCCAGGCGCGCAGTACGTTCGTCGAGGCCGCCCCCCGCCAGTTGATGTACTCCGCGCTGGGCGTCGCGCTCTTCGTCGCCGTGCTGGTCTTCCTCAAGGACCACCGCGTGCTGCAGCGGTACACCTACATCTCCATGGCCGGCGCGCTGATCCTGCTGGTCCTGCCGCTGGTCCCGGGGCTCGGCCAGAACGTCTTCGGCGCCCGGATCTGGATCAAGATCCCCGGCCTGGGCACCATCCAGCCCGGTGAGTTCGCCAAGATCGTCCTGGCGATCTTCTTCGCCGGCTACCTGATGGTGAAACGGGACGCGCTGGCCCTGGCCAGCCGCCGCTTCATGGGCATCTACCTGCCCCGCGGCCGCGACCTCGGCCCGATCATCGTCGTCTGGGTCATCTCCATCCTGATCCTGGTCTTCGAGACCGACCTCGGCACCTCGCTGCTCTTCTTCGGCATGTTCGTGATCATGCTGTACGTCGCCACCGAGCGGACGAGCTGGATCGTGTTCGGTCTGCTGATGTCCGCGCTCGGCGCGGTCGGCGTCGCCTCCTTCGAGACGCACGTGCAGCAGCGCGTCCAGGCGTGGCTCGACCCGGCCAACGAGTTCAAGCTCAGCCGCCAGGGCGTCGTGGGCCACACCGAGCAGTCCATGCAGGCCCTGTGGGCGTTCGGCTCCGGCGGCACCCTCGGCACCGGCCTCGGCCAGGGCAACTCCGACCTCATCGGCTTCGCCGCCAACTCCGACTTCATCCTCGCCACCTTCGGCGAGGAACTGGGCCTGGCCGGTGTGATGGCGATCCTGCTGCTGTACGGGCTGATCGTGGAGCGCGGCGTGCGCACCGCCCTCGCCGCCCGCGACCCGTTCGGCAAGCTGCTCGCCATCGGCCTCTCCGGTGCCTTCGCGCTCCAGGTCTTCGTCGTCTCCGGCGGCGTGATGGGCCTGATCCCGCTGACCGGTATGACGATGCCGTTCCTGGCGTACGGAGGTTCCTCCGTCATCGCCAACTGGGCCCTGATCGCGATCCTGTTGCGGATCAGCGACACCGCGCGCCGGCCGGCGCCCGCCCCCGCAGCCAACCCCGACGCCGAGATGACCCAGGTGGTCCGACCGTGAACAAGCCCCTGCGCCGCATCGCGATCTTCTGCGGTCTGCTGGTCCTCACCCTGCTCATCCGGGACAACTGGCTGCAGTACGTCCAGGCCGACACCCTGAAGGACGACGAGAACAACCGCCGTGTCGCCATCGAGCGGTACGCCTCCCCGCGCGGCGACATCATCGTCGACGGCAAGGCCATCACCGGCCACGCCACCACCGACGGCGACTTCAAGTACAAGCGGACCTACAAGGACGGCGCCATGTGGGCGCCGGTGACCGGCTACGTCTCGCAGGCGTTCGGCGCCACCCAACTGGAGTCCATCGACGACGGCATCCTCACCGGCAACGACGACCGGCTCTTCTTCCGCAACACGCTCGACATGGTCACGGGCAAGAAGAAGGAGGGCGGCAACGTCGTCACCACCCTCAACGCCGCCGCGCAGAAGGCCGCCTACGACGGTCTGAAGGCACAGGGCGGCAAGGGCGCGGTCGCCGCCATCGAGCCGTCCACCGGCAAGATCCTGGCACTGGCCTCCTACCCGTCGTACGACCCCTCGTCGATCGCCGGCAGCGGCGACTCCGACGCCAAGGCGTGGAAGGGCCTGCTGAAGGAGAACAACAAGAACGACCCGACGCTGAACCGGGCGCTGCGCGAGGTCTACCCGCCCGGCTCGACCTTCAAGGTGGTCACCGCGGCGGCGGCGCTGGAGCACGGCCTGTACAAGGACGCGGACGAGAAGACCGACTCGCCGCTGCCGTGGACCATGCCCGGCACGCAGACGGAACTGCCGAACGAGGGGAACATCCCCTGCAAGAACGCCACCCTGCGGGAGGCGCTGCGGGTCTCCTGCAACACCGTCTTCGGCAAGGTCGGCGCCGATCTCGGCAACGACGAGATGCTGGAGACGGCGAAGAAGTTCGGCTTCACCGAGGAGCAGTTCGTCCCGGTCCGCTCCAGCGCCTCCGTCTTCTCGGACGACATGAACGACTCGCAGGTGGCGCTCTCCTCCATCGGCCAGTTCAACACCGCCGCGACCCCGCTGCAGATGGCCATGGTCTCCTCCTCGATCGCCAACAACGGCACCCTGATGAAGCCGTACATGGTCGACGAGCTGCAGGCCCCGAGCCTGGACACCATCGAGAAGACGGACCCCGAGGAGATGAGCAAGCCGCTCTCCGCGGACAACGCCCAGATACTGCAGTCGATGATGGAGACGGTCGTCAAGGACGGCACCGGAACCAACGCCCAGATCGACGGCGTCACCGTCGGCGGCAAGACCGGTACCGCCCAGCACGGCGTCGAGAACAGCGAGAACCCCTACGCCTGGTTCATCTCCTACGCCAAGGCCGAGAACGGCGACTCGCCGGTCGCGGTCGCCGTGGTCGTCGAGGACGACAACGCGGTGCGTGACGACATCTCCGGCGGCGGCCTGGCGGCGCCGATCGCGAAGAACGTGATGAAGGCCGTCATCGACAGCAAGAAGTGACCACCGGCTGAACAGGACGTGACTCCGGTCACGTCCGCTACACATCGGTGCACGTTGCGATACCGGTCCGGTCTCGGGTATCAGGCTTGGCCAGGTCACACAGGGCGAGCCGGGTACCGTAGGCCGGACGGCAGCCTCCGACCGTACAAGCATGCCGGTCGGGACCGACGGAGAGGGCTGGTAGGTAGCTATGGAAGAGCCGCGTCGCCTCGGCGGCCGGTACGAGCTGGGCCCGGTGCTCGGCCGTGGTGGCATGGCGGAGGTTTACCACGCGCATGACACCCGGCTCGGACGCCAGGTGGCGGTGAAGACGCTCCGCGCGGACATGGCGCGCGACCCGTCCTTCCAGGCCCGGTTCCGCCGGGAGGCCCAGTCGGCCGCCTCGCTCAACCATCCCGCGATCGTGGCGGTCTACGACACGGGCGAGGACTACATCGACGGGGTCTCGATCCCGTACATCGTCATGGAGTACGTCGACGGCTCCACCCTCCGCGAACTGCTGCACAGCGGGCGCAAGCTGCTGCCGGAGCGGACGCTGGAGATGACCATCGGCATCCTCCAGGCCCTGGAGTACTCGCACCGCGCCGGCATCGTGCACCGCGACATCAAGCCGGCCAACGTCATGCTGACGCGCAACGGCCAGGTCAAGGTCATGGACTTCGGCATCGCCCGCGCCATGGGCGACTCCGGCATGACGATGACCCAGACCTCGGCCGTCATCGGCACCGCCCAGTACCTCTCCCCCGAGCAGGCCAAGGGCGAGCAGGTCGACGCCCGCTCCGACCTGTACTCCACCGGCTGTCTCCTCTACGAGCTGCTGACCGTCCGGCCGCCCTTCGTGGGCGACTCCCCGGTCGCGGTCGCCTACCAGCACGTACGGGAGGAGCCGCAGGCGCCGAGCGTCTTCGACCACGAGATCACGCCCGAGATGGACGCGATCGTGCTGAAGGCGCTGGAGAAGGACCGGGACTACCGCTACCAGTCGGCCGACGAGATGCGCGCCGACATCGAGGCGTGCCTGGACGGCCGGCCGGTCGCCGCCACCGCCGCGATGGGCGCGGCCGGCTACGGCGGCTACCCGGACGAGCAGGCGACGACGGCCCTGCGCGCGGACTCCGGCGCGGGCGCCACGACGATGCTGCCCCCGACCCGCCCGGACGACGGCGGATACGGCCCCGACGAGCGCCCCGACCGGCGCCGCCAGCAGCCGCGCAACAAGAACACCTCCACGATCCTGCTGGTCCTCGCGGGCATCCTGGTCCTGGTCGGCGCCATCCTCATCGGCCGGTACGTCTTCGCCGGCGACGGCGACGCGGGCAACGGCACCGTCTCCGCGCCCAACCTGGTCGGCCAGACCCGGGAGAGCGCCGAGAAACGGGCGGCCAACTCCGATCTGACGATCGGCACGGTCAAGGAGGAGCCCTGCGAGGACCAGCCCAAGGGCAAGGTCTGCGAACAGGACCCGGCCCAGGGCACCGAGGTCGACAAGCAGACCCCGATCGACCTGGTGGTCTCCACCGGCGCGCCCAAGGTCGACGTCCCCGACGTGGGGGGCCTCACCTACGAGGAGGCCGAGAAGGCGCTGAAGGACAAGGGCTTCGACGTCGAGAAGAAGACCCAGGAGTCCACCGAGACACCGGACACGGTCCTCTCCCAGAGCCCGGAGGCGGGCTCCTCCCAGGAGAAGGGCTCCCCCGTCGTCCTCACCGTCGCCCGGCAGACGGCCCAGGTGACCGTGCCGGACGTGCGGGGCCAGACCCCGGACGCGGCCAAGCAACTGCTGGAGGCGAAGGGCCTGGTCCTCGGCTCCCAGACGACCGAGGAGTCCACCGCCCAGGAGGAGGGCAAGGTCTTCGAGCAGAGCTTCGCCCCGGGCACGGACATCGACCGCGGCTCCACGGTGGACATCAAGATCGCCAAGAAGCCCGCGGAGGAGCAGAAGTTCGCGATGCCGAAGGTGACCGACATGACGGTGGCCGAGGCGAAGAACGTCCTCTCCCAGGCCGGGCTGGCCCTGGAGCGGATCCAGGGCGCGCAGGACGACAACGCCAAGGTGGTCGCGAGCAGCCCGACCGAGGGCGCGGAGGTCAAGAAGGGCGACAAGGTCACCCTGGTCGCCCTCGCGCAGGGCGGCGACAACGGCGGTGACAACGGCGGCTTCCTCGGCGGCCTCACCGGCCGCGACGAGGACTGACGCCCCCGCCGCCACGCACCCCCGGCGCCCCTGGTGGCACGCAGAAGAGCCCCGGACCCTCAGCGGAGGGTCCGGGGCTCTTCTGCGCGTTCCGCGGGGCCGTACGGCCGCTCAGCGCAGTTCCTTCGGCAGGGTGCGCTCGCTGTCCACCTTCTGCGTGCGGACCAGTTCGCCCCAGACGACGTACCGGTAGCGGCTGGTGTACACCGGTGTGCAGGTCGTCAGCGTGATGTAGTGGCCGGCCTTCTTCCTGCCGGACTCCCTCGGGATGTCGCCGAGGACCTTGACGTTGTACTTCGAGGTCTCGGGCAGAGTGCCGTAGACCTGGTAGACGTACCAGGTGTCCTTCGTCTCGAAGACGATCGGGTCGCCCTCGGCGATCTTCTGGATGTCGTGGAACTTGGCGCCGTGGCCGTCGCGGTGGGCCGCGAGCGAGAAGTTGCCCTTCTCGTCCGACATCGGCAGCGTCGCCTTGACGGGGTCGGTGTAGTAGCCGGCCACCCCGTCGTTGAGGATCTTCATCGAGGTGCCCTTCTCGACCAGGATCTCGTCCTCGCTCATCGTGGGCACGTGCAGGAAGCCGATGCCGGCCCTGGTGTTCAGCGCCCCCGGCCCGCCCGGCCCCGCCGCCTCCCGGGCCCAGGTGTCGCGGACCTTGTCGCCCCGCTTGTCCGCCGCGCGGTCGGCGACCACGTTCGTCCACCACAGGGAGTAGACGACGAAGAGGCCGAGGACCAGGCCCCCGGTGATGAGGAGTTCACCGAAGACGCTGACGGCCAGGGCGATCCGGCCGCGGCCGCGGGGCCGGGAGGCCGGCGGGGGGCCGGGCGCGTCGGTCTGCTCTTCGTGATCGGTGTCGGTGGTCGCTGCCACTGGTCATCCGCCCTTAATTGACGAGCGCATCCGGCTTGCCCTTGCTGCGCGGCCGTTCCTCGACCATCCTGCCCCAGACGATCATCCGGTACTTGCTGGTGAACTCCGGGGTGCAGGTGGTCAGCGTGATGTAGCGGCCGGGCCCGGTGAAGCCCGACTGTTCCGGGACGGGGTCGAGGACGCTCGTGTTGCTCGGCGACGTCACCGGCAGGATCGACGCCATCTTGTAGACGAAGTACTCGTCCTGCGTCTCCACGACGATCGGATCGCCCGGCTGCAGCTTGTTGATGTACCGGAAGGGTTCGCCGTGCGTGTTGCGGTGGCCGGCGAGCCCGAAGTTGCCGGTCTTCGCGTCCGGCATCGCCGTCTTCAGCGCGCCCTCGGCGTAGTGCCCGACCATGCCGCGGTCCAGCACCTTCTCGTTGCTGATGCCCTCGGCGATCGGCACCACCACGTCCAGCTTCGGGATGTGCAGCAGGGCGAAGCCCTGGCCCGGCTCGAAGGCGCCCGGCTGCCGTTTGCCGCTGGCCCAGTCGTCCTGGAGGCTGCTGGTCGCCTTGTCCGCCTGGGCGTGCGCCCGCACGTTGGTCCACCAGAGCTGGTAGCTGACGAAGAGCAGCATCAGCACGCCGGCCGTGATGAAGACCTCGCCGATCGCGCGGCTGGCGATCACGGCGGCACCCGGCTTGCGGGCCCGCGCCTGCCGCCGGGCCTCCACCCGCGAGAGCGGCACCGACGGGCTCTCTCCGGCCTCCGGGGCCTCGGCGGTCCCCGAACCCCGACGGGAGGGCGCGCGGCCCCCGTGGCGCCCCTTGGCGGCCTTCCTGCGGGCCGCCCGGCCCCCGGGCGCGGGACCGTCGGCCGCGGGGCTTGTCGCCCGCGCCAGCCGCTCCGGCGGCTCGGGGATGCGCAGGGCGACCGTCTCGTCGTCCGCGACGGGTGGCAGCCGGGTTCCCGGGGCCGTGCCGGGCAGGTACGTCTCCCCGGCCGCGGGGGGAGTGCGGGTGCCGTTCGCCGCGTGGGGCGTCCCGTGCGCTGCCGGACGGGACGCCCCGTGGGCGTCCGGGCGGGACGACCCCCCGTGGACGTCCGCGCCGGACTCGCGCTCGGGGCGCAGTGCGGTCACGCCGTGGCCCTGCCCACCACCGGGGCGAGCCCCGCCGACCTCGCCACCGCGCCCCCGTCGCCGCACTCCGCCAGCCAGTTGGCCAGCATCCGGTGGCCGTGCTCGGTCAGCACCGACTCCGGATGGAACTGCACGCCCTCGACGGGCAGGTCACGGTGGCGCAGCCCCATCACGATCCCGTCGTGGGTACGGGCCGTGACCTCCAGTTCGGGCGGCACGGTGGAGGGTTCGGCGGCCAGCGAGTGGTAGCGGGTCGCCGTGAAGGGCGAGGGGAGGCCGGCGAAGACACCCTTGCCGCCGTGCTCGACCGGCGAGGTCTTGCCGTGCAGCAGCTCCGGCGCGCGGTTCACCACGCCGCCGTACGCCACCTGCATCGACTGCATGCCGAGGCAGACGCCGAAGACGGGGACGCCGGTGGCCGCGCAGTGCCGGACCATCTCGACACAGACACCGGCCTGTTCGGGCGTGCCCGGACCCGGTGACAGCAGCACGCCGGCGAAGCCGTCCTGGGCGTGGGCCGTCGAGACCTCGTCGTTGCGCAGCACCTCGCACTCGGCGCCGAGCTGGTACAGGTACTGGACCAGGTTGAAGACGAAGCTGTCGTAGTTGTCGACGACGAGAATGCGCGCGCTCACTGGTTGTCCACCGTCACATCGTTGAAGGGCAGCAGCGGCTCGGCCCACGGGAAGACGTACTGGAAGAGGACGTAGACCACGGCCACGGCGAGGGCGAGTGAGAGCAGCGCCTTCACCCACAGGTTCCCCGGCAGATGCCGCCAGATCCAGCCGTACATGCCGTCCCTTCCGTCGAACCACGGCACCGGAAATCACGCCGCACGCGAACAGACTAACGGCGCGGAGCCTCCGGTTTCCCGGTGTCCGCGGCCCGGGTGGAGTCCGGGTGACGCCCGGACGAACAGCCCGGGACGCCGGTGGCCCGAGGCGCGGGGGGCGCTACTCGACGGGTTCGGCGTAGTGCAGGTCCACTGTGCCCGAGTAGCCGGGCAGCGTCACCGTCCCGTCCTCCTCGACCTTCCAGCCGAGCCCGTAGACGTTGACATAGACCATGTAGTTCTGGATCGCCGGGGCCGCTGCCAGCACTTTCTTCAGCTTCTCCGGATCACCGACCGCCGTGATCCTGTACGGCGGCGAGTAGACCCGGCCCTGGAGGATCAGGGTGTTGCCCACGCAGCGCACGGCGCTGGTGGAGATCAGCCGCTGGTCCATGACCTTGATGCCCTCGGCGCCGCCCTCCCAGAGGGCGTTCACCACGGCCTGCAGGTCCTGCTGGTGGATCACCAGGTAGTCGGGCTGCGGCTCGGGGTAGCCGGGGAGCTTGGCGGTGGCGTCCGGCGGGGCGTCGTCCAGGGTGACCGAGACCGCCTCGCCCGTCAGCTTCTGCGTCCCCGCGCGCTCCTCCAGCGCGGCGAGTCTGTCGTCCTCCGCCGCCGTGCTGCCGTCGTCGCGCTCGGCGAGGGACTCGATGTCGCGCCGCAGGGCCGCGTTGGTCTCGTCCAGCCCGCCGTTGCCGCGGCTGCGCGCCTGGATCAGGTCGGAGAGCTTCAGCAGCGAGGCGTCCGTACGGATGTTGGTGCCCTTGGCCGTGTCGAAGCTGGTGAAGAAGATCAGCCCCGCCAGGGCGAACACGGCTGCCGTGAGGACCCGCACGGGCCGGAGACGGCGGCTGCGGGCGGGCCTGGATCCCGTTCCGGGAGAGTCGGCGGAATTGCTCAACGTACCCTTATCTCCTTCAGCGCCACGGAAGCACTACGCTAACGGACGCCCGGGGGAGCGCTCAGCGTCCCGCGAACGTCGCCCCGAGCCCGCCCCCGTTCCCTGCGCGGCCACGCAGCGCATCGACAGGAGAGACCCTCGTGCCGAAGTCACGTATCCGCAAGAAGGCCGATTTCACGCCGCCCGCGGTCAAGCAGTCCACGAGCATCAAGCTGAGCAACCGTGCCTGGGTCGCCCCCGTCATGCTGGCGATGTTCCTCATCGGTCTCGCCTGGATCGTCGTGTTCTACGTCACCGACGGCTCACTGCCGCTCGACGCGCTGGGCAACTGGAACATCGTGGTGGGCTTCGGCTTCATCGCGGCCGGCTTCGGCGTCTCCACGCAGTGGAAGTAGCGTCGACCACCCGGTGAACGCAGCTCTCCCCAGGGCTATCCACTGAGTTATCCACAGTGACTTTCCACAGCGTGGGGAAAAGAACGACGATCTGTGGATAACTCACCGGAGGTTGACGCCGGTGTGACAGAAACACCGGTAACCGAAAACCTGTTCGCCCCCTGCCTGACCTGCGGAAACATGGGTCAGCTACAGGGGGCACAGTTGTTCCCGCACACTATGCACAAGATCGGGCACTGACTGTGGACAACTGGGCGCTCAGGTGAGCTGGCCCGTCCTCAGGAGGGTCAACCCGACGCAGATCACCAGGACCAGCGCGCAGGTGCCGTACTGGACGAGCGCGCGGCGCTCGCGCGGGGCGTGCACCATCCCGTAGCCGATCACGACGCCGGCCACCAGGCCGCCTATGTGGGCCTGCCAGGCGATGTTGAACCCGGGGCTGAAGGTGAAGATCAGGTTGATCACCAGCAGGGCGATCACCGGCCGCATGTCCTGGTTCAGCCGCCGCAGCAGGACCGCGGTCGCGCCGAAGAGCCCGAAGATCGCGCCGGAAGCGCCGAGCGAGGGCTGGTTGGGAGCGGCGATGAGGTAGGTGAGCGCGCTGCCGGCCAGTCCGGACAGGACGTAGAGGGCGAGATAGCGGGCCCGCCCCAGGGCCGCTTCCAGGGGGCCGCCGATCCACCACAGACTGAACATGTTGAACAGGATGTGGAGGTAGCTGCCGTGCAGGAACATCGCGGTCAGCAGCCGGTGGTACTGGCCCTCCGCGATCCCCTCCACCCCGCCGAGCAGCGGCACATAGGCCCGGCCGATCAGCTCGAAGCGGTTGGTGAAGCTGTCCCCCACGGACAACTGGACCAGGAACACGGCCAGGTTGAGCCCGACGAGGATCTTGGTGACCAGGCGCGGGTCCGCCGTGACACCGCCACCGGCGAGGGTCCGGGGCCGCGCGGCGTCCGGGGCGTGCCCGGTGCCGCTCCCGCCGCGCACACAGGCGGGGCACTGGAAGCCCACCGAGGCGTCGACCATGCACTCCGGGCAGATCGGACGTTCGCAGCGGGTGCAGCGGATGCCCGTCTCACGGTCCGGGTGGCGATAGCAGACCGGCAGGCTCCCGGCGTCCCGCGGACCGCCTCCTGCTGCCGCCTGGTCCATCGCGCCCCCTCGGTCGTCCGTGCACAGCACCCGCCCCGCCCATCCTTACGGACGAGCGGGGCGATTGGTTCCCGCCAGATCGGCCCTCGCGGGCCTTCGAACAGCCCTCGCGGGCCTTCGAACAGCCGTCGCCGGCCTTTCGATCAGCCCTCGCGGGTCTCCACGACGACCGACTCGATCACCACGTCGTTGACCGGACGGTCGGTGCGCGGGTTGGTCTGCGCCGCCGCGATGGCGTCGATGACCTTCTGGCTGGCCGCGTCGGTGACCTCGCCGAAGATCGTGTGCTTGCGGTTCAGCCACGTCGTCGGGGCGACGGTGACGAAGAACTGCGAGCCGTTGGTGCCCGGACCGGCGTTGGCCATGGCCAGCAGGTACGGCTTGTCGAAGCCGAGGTCCGGGTGGAACTCGTCCTCGAACTGGTAGCCCGGACCACCGGTGCCGTTGCCCAGCGGGTCGCCGCCCTGGATCATGAAACCGCTGATCACCCGGTGGAAGACCGTACCGTCATAGAGCTTGTCCGTGGACTTCTGCCCCGTGGCCGGGTTGGTCCACTCCCGCTCGC
The DNA here is from genome assembly GCF_039542605.1 of Streptomyces ziwulingensis. NCBI lineage: Bacteria > Bacillati > Actinomycetota > Actinomycetes > Kitasatosporales > Streptomycetaceae > Streptomyces > Streptomyces ziwulingensis. The sequence goes on along the minus strand of NZ_BAABIG010000022.1, from coordinate 140,509 downwards.
CCTTGGCTAGCTCGACGAAGTTCTTGACCGTCTTGGGGGCATGGTTCGGCAGGAGCCGGACGTCGATGTCGCCATGATTGGTCTTCAAGGTGGCGTAAAGCTGCTCAGCCACGATCTGCCTTCCGTTGTCTTCCTGTGACTCCCCGATCCTCGCACGGTCCGCGCCACACGTCGCCCAACGGTCGATCACCAGCCCGCCTGCGCGCGTGTCACAGGGGAAAAACCGGCCGAGTACGTCCAGGACGCGGGCGCTGCGCGACGATCCGTGGCATTGTCGACGACAAGCTCCCGATGCCCTGTATTCACCCGCTATTGCGATGACCCGGATGCGCGCCCGCACATGCCTGGTGATGCCTTCACAGGCATGATCCGTAAAAGGGTGGAAAGTCGAATTACCGTACGCCACCGAGGAGGAGGAACCCGTGACCCGCATCGACAGCGTGCGCGCCGCGACCGGTTCGGCGAAGGACAGCGTGCTGCACGCCGCGGAAGTGGTGGCGCCCTACGCCGACACCGCCAAGGACAGGGCCGCTCACTACGCGAACGAGGCACGCGTACGGCTGGCACCCAAGGTGTCCCTGGCCGCCGATCAGGCTCGCCTCCAGTACGGCGCCCATCTGGCGCCGCGTCTGGAACAGGCTCTCTCGCACGTGCCACCGAAGGTCGACCAGGCCGCCCAGGAGGCCGCCGCGCGCACCCGCCTGGCCGCCCGGCAGGCGGCCGACTACTCCCGGCCCCGGCTTGAGCAGGCGGTCGCCGCCGCCGGGCCGGTCCGGGACGAGGCGACGCTGCGTGGTGCCGCCGCGCTGGCCGCGCTGCGCGGCCAGGTCTCGGCCAAGGACATCCAGAAGCTGGCCCGTAAGCACCAGCGGCGGGCGAAGGCCGGCCGTGCCGTCAAGGTGCTGACGGTGGTGGGTCTCGTCGCCGGTGGCGCCTTCGCCGCCTGGAAGTGGTGGGACAAGCAGGCCAACCCGGACTGGCTGGTCGAACCGCCGGCGGCGACCGAGGTGCCCGAGACCGGTCGGCTCACCTCGGTGGACGGCAGCGGGGCGACGGCTCTCGACCCCGAGGTCCAGGCCAAGCAGGCCGAGGACGAGGCCACCGACCGCGACGACCGGCGCTGAGACGGCCGGGCGACGCGTCGGACGGACGTGAGACGCCGAGGGGCGGGAGAGATCGACTCTCCCGCCCCTCGGCGCTGCCGGGCCGGCGTCGGCCCGGCCGATGTTTCACGTGGAACACCGCGACACCGGTCGGTCACCGGCCGTAGCGCCGCTCCCGCACCGAGTAGGAGCGCAGCGCACGCAGGAAGTCGATCTCCCGGAAGTCCGGCCAGTACGTCTCGCAGAAGTACACCTCCGCGTACGCCGACTGCCAGAGCAGGAAGCCGGACAGGCGCTGCTCCCCGGAGGTGCGGATGATGAGGTCGGACTCGGAGCGCGCCTTGGAATACAGGTGCTTGGAGATGTGCTCCATGTCGAAGGTCTCGATGAACTCGTCGATGTCCCCGCCCTGGGCGCTGTGCTCCGTCAGCGCCGACCGCACGGCGTCGACGATCTCCCGCCGCCCGCCGTAGCCGACGGCCACGTCGACCTTCGTACCGCCCTGGCGGCCCTCGGTCGAGGCGGTGGCGGACTTCAGCCGGGCCGCCGATTCGGCCGGCAGCAGGTCCAGGGAGCCGACCACCTCGACGCGCCACGGGTTCCCCGGCGCCGCCAGCCGCTCGACCACCTCCGCGATGATGTCGATCAGCGGTTCCAGTTGGTCCTCGGGCCGGTGGAGGTTGTCGTCGGACAGCATGAACAGGGTGACGTGCTCGACCTGGGCGGAGTCGCACCAGCGCAGGAAGTCGAGGACCTTCGCCCCGCCGGCCCGGTAGCCCTCGCGTGGGTCGTCTATCCCGGACATCTTCGCCCAGCGCCGATTGCCGTCCAGCATGATGCCGATGTGCTGGGGGCGTGGGCGTCCTTCCAACTCCCTGACGAGCCGTTTCATGTACAGCGCGTCGAGAGCGGCCCGTACCTTGGCCCGCATGGTTACCCCTTCCACCTCGTCGGCAGCGACCGAACGGCCCCGACGGCGATGAGCCACTTGGCACCGCCCCGCAGGGGTGGGGTGCCGGTGCCCTGTGGAGTGACGATATCAAGAGCGGACATCGCGTCCTCCGCATCGAACCGGGCCCCTTCGGACACCGCCCCGAGCACCGTCGAAACCCGCTGGTGACGCGCGAGTTGGCCCCAGAACGCCGCCCGCGAGCGGGTTGCCGCGCCGACGGCGGACAGTGACTCTGCGTGCCGACCGGACGGCCGGGGAGCGGAGGACAAAAAAGCCTCCTGACCTGTTTCAGTACAGGTCAGGAGGCTTTTCTTAAACGTCTTGAGTGGATCGAGTGGAGCCTAGGGGAGTCGAACCCCTGACATCTGCCATGCAAAGACAGCGCTCTACCAACTGAGCTAAGGCCCCGGAAGGGAAGCGTCCTCCGGAGACGAACATCCCGGGTGGCGCCGCAGACAAGAGTACCGGGTCGTCCCCCGTATCTCCCAACAAGATTGGGGGTCCCGGGGAACGACCACGCTCCGTAAGATGCTCCGCGTGGTTCGCTGGAGCGAACTGCGGTTTTTGGGGAAGCGATGGGGAGACGCAATGGACGCCGCACAGCAGGAAGCCACCGCAAGAGCGCGGGAACTGCAGCGGAACTGGTACGGGGAGCCGCTGGGGGCGCTCTTCCGTAGGCTCATAGACGACCTCGGTCTCAACCAGGCTCGTCTGGCGGGGGTACTGGGACTGTCCGCACCGATGCTGTCACAGCTCATGAGCGGCCAGCGGGCGAAGATCGGCAATCCCGCGGTGGTCCAGCGGGTGCAGTTGCTGCAGGACCTGGCGGGGCAGGTCGCCGACGGCAGCGCGAGCGCGGCCGAGGCCACCGAGCGGATGGACGAGATCAAGAAGTCCCAGGGGGGCTCGGTGCTCAGCAACACCACGCAGACGACGAGCAGTTCCGGAGCGCCGACGGTCAAGCGGGTGGTCCGTGAGATCCAGTCGCTGCTGCGTTCCGTGGCGGCGGCCGGCGACATCATCGAGGCGGCGAACACTCTCGCCCCGACCCACCCGGAGCTGGCAGAGTTCCTCCGGGTGTACGGCGCCGGCCGCACCTCGGACGCGGTCACGCACTACCAGGCCCACCAGAACTGACCCACCGGGCCCGACCGCCGGCGGGGGTACGGCAGCCGGGCCCGGCAGTGGCGTCGGAAGCAGCACCGCGAAAGCACGAAAGCGCGAAAAATGCGGAACGTGCGGAGCACAGGGTACGGAGAGTAAGGACAGTAAGGACAGGCACGGCAGGGGCAGGGCAGGGGGAGGGGCGACGCGCAAGCCATGGGTGAGGTCTTCGCCGGCCGGTACGAGCTGGTCGATCCGATCGGGCGCGGAGGGGTCGGCGCCGTATGGCGCGCCTGGGACCACCGCCGCAGGCGCTACGTGGCCGCCAAGGTGCTCCAGCAGCGTGACGCGCACTCGCTGCTGCGCTTCGTCCGTGAGCAGGCGCTGCGCATCGATCATCCCCATGTCCTCGCGCCGGCCAGTTGGGCCGCCGACGACGACAAGGTCCTCTTCACGATGGACCTGGTCACCGGGGGTTCGCTCGTCCACCTCGTCGGCGACTACGGTCCGCTGCCGCCCTCGTTCGTCTGCACGCTGCTCGACCAGCTCCTGGCCGGGCTGGCCGCGGTCCACGCCGAGGAGGTCGTGCACCGTGACATCAAGCCGGCCAACGTCCTCCTCGAAGCCACCGGCACCGGCCGGCCCCGGCTGCGGCTGGGCGACTTCGGCATCGCGATGCGGCTGGGCGAGGCCCGGCTGACGGAGACCAACCTCGTGGTGGGAACACCCGGTTACCTCGCGCCCGAACAGATGCTGGGGGCGGAACCGGACTTCCCCGCGGACCTGTTCGCCGTAGGGCTGGTCGCGCTCTACCTGCTGGAGGGCGCCAAGCCGGACACCAAGGCGCTGGTGCAGTACTTCGCCGAGCACGGGACGCCGGGGGCACCCCAGGGCATCCCCGAGCCGCTGTGGCAGGTCGTGTCCTCCCTGGTGCAACCCGACCCGCTGGCCCGGTTCCGTACGGCGACGGGGGCGCGCAAGGCGCTGGCCGCGGCCGTGGAGCTGCTGGGGGCCCCGGGCCCCGACGACGAGCTGATCGAGATCTTCGACCAAGTGGGGCCGCTGCCCTCGGGGTTCGGCTCCGGGGGACCGCTCAGGCCCCCGTCGGCACCGGTCCGCCGGCCGCCGCGACCGCCGTTCCCCGACACCGACGCCGACGCCGACGCCGTCTCCGGTACGCGCCCGCCGCCACCCGGAACACCGCCCGCCCCGCCTTCTCCTCCCTCACCGTCCTCTCCCCCCTCTCTCCCCTCTCTCCCCTCTCCGTCTTCTGCGTCTTCTGCGCTTCTTCCACCCCCGCCGTCCTCCGCGTCACCCGACTCCCAGCCCTCGGTGTCGCCGCCGCAGGCCACCACCTTCGCCTTCGCTCCGCGTCAGTCGCGAGCGCGGCTCGACCACTGGCCACCCCAGTCCGGGCCCGCGCACCCAGAGCCGCCCCGGCTCTCCCCCCACACCCCGCCCCCGCCGCCGTTCCCCACCCCTCCGGCGCACCCGCGCGGAGACGCTTCGACCGCTTCGTACACCGCTCAGGCCGCCGAGGTCCCGCCTCCCGCCCCGGCGGTTCCCCAGCACCGCGCTCCCAAGCGCCGCCGCCCCGGTCCCCCGGCGAAGGTGGCGGTTCCGCTCCTGCTGCTCGCGCTGGCCTGCTACGCGGTGGGCTTCTGGGCCCTGACCCGCCTCTGACCCCGGCCCCGCGTATCCCCGTATCCCGTACGCCCGTACGCCCGTACGCCCGTACGCCCGTACGCCCGTACGCCCCCACCGTAAGAACCGCTACGCGCCCCTGCGCCGAGCCATGACCGTCCACACCCCGAGCCCGGCCAGGAGTACGCTCCCGGCGCCGATCCCGCCCACCGCGACCGCCTTCATGGCGGGGTGGCTCTCCCCGGCCTCCGTCCCGCCGGCGAGGGAGCCGCCCATTCCACCGACTCCGCCCACCGCTCGCGTGGCCTCGAAGACGTCCCGGGGCACCGGTTCCCCCGCGTATCCGGGGCCGGCCCCGGCCGTGCCCATCAGCCGGAGGCGCAGGGTCAGACCGAACGGTCCGGTGCCGAAGCGGTCGGCGACCTGCTCCGCGAGATGCACGACGAGGTAGTAGGAGCCCGCGAACCGCATCCCGCTCACCTGCCCGGCGACGGTGTGCCGGTTGCCGTACGCCACCGGCGGGACGGGGCCCAGGTCGACCGTGGTGCGGCGGCCCGTGTAACCGGTGCCGGCGTCGTCGACCCGGCCGCGTACCGGGTTGTACAGCGCCAGCCCCAGCGCGGCGGTCGCATAGCCGCCGCGGCCGTCGGCGGCGTCGAGTTCGGCGGTCGCGTACAGGTTCTGCCCCCAGTCGAGCGGCACTTCGTAGAAGAGCGTCTGGCCGGACCGGATGTCGTCCCGCCAGACTCCCTGCCCGACGGGTGTGGCCCCGGCGAAGCCGCCGCCGCCGTGCAGCCGCCGGGGTTGTGCCGTGAGTGGCTCGGGCGAGGAGGAGTCCCAGGCGTTCGGCGGGCCCGTGCCGTCGGCCGGTCCGGTCCGCCGCAGGCCCGGTTCGGAGACGGTGGTCAGCTCCAGGCCCCAGTCGTCCGGCGGGGAGTCCTTCGGCCGGGCCCGCTCCACCACCACGTAGTAGGTGCCGGCCCCCTGGCACCGGCTCCCGCCGGGGGACACCTCCCTGACGCCCGTCGCCGTGACCGGGCGAGGGCTGCGGGCGGCGCCGAAGGTCGCGCTCCGCCTGGAGCAGGAGCCGCCCTCGGCGTCCTGGACCGAGACCCGGACCCCGTCCACGGCCGTGACCTCACTGCCGGGGCGGGGAACGGCGGTGACGGACACGTACGCGTTCGAGACCGCGTCGAGCCGCATGCGGTAGTAGAGCTTTCCGTCCCGCGGCAGGGAGCCGCGGTAGGTGGCTCCGGCCTCCAGAAGCGCGGCTCCCGCGGTCCCGGCCGCCCCTTCGACCTGCCGGGCGCCCTCGGTGTAGACGTAACCGCCGGACTCGCCGGACTCGCCGGCCGCTCGGGCCGTGCCGCCGCCGACCGGCAGAACCGCCGTCACGCAGAGCGCGGCACCCGCGGCGGCGACCGACCGCGCGCCCGTCACGAGAGCGGCCGCGGCGCGTCCGCGCCGGAGCCCCGACCTCGCCGTACCCCGCCGCGTCATCGCCCGCCACCCCTCGCCGTCGACCGGGCCGGACCGCACCGGACCGGACCATGGCCCATCCTGCCCCGCCCGCGCGCACGCCACCCGCCCGATCCGTACGAGCGTCCGAAACAGCCATGCCGTCCGGGCCGTCCACGGCGTCCGGGCAACACAAAACCCCGACCGTGATCACGGCCGGGGTCTGTTCAGGACCGAATGTCGGTCGGACTCACGAACCCGTGGGCACGGAGTCGGTGGCCTCCGTCCACAGATCCTGCTCGGCGCGATCCGCCTGGATCTGGCGGTACACGAGGAGCCCGCCGATGGCGGCCAGTGCGACCAGGAGAAGCTTCTTCACCGCGCGACCTCGTCCTTCATTGACGTAGGGGACCTCTGGCGCCCGACTATACACACCGGCCGATATCGATCGGTGACCTGCGTCCGGCGTCAACTCGTCGCCATCGGGACCCAGTAGGAGAGGAAGGGAACCGTTCCGATCGGAGGGTGATCACACCTCGACGGACGGTTACTTTGGGCACCCTTCTCCCGCATCCGTACCTTTTCCAGGGCTCTGCACCCATCCGTGTGATGTTCACCTGAAGATCGACGCGCCACGGGCGTCGGTCCACCACTTCGCGGCGCTCCTACACATCATGAGGAAAGTACGCAAATCGCCCAACCTGAATGTGAGGGGCCATGGCCCGGAACAAGGTCACCCATCTGTGGACCGCCTTCGTCACCGCGTTCCTGGCGCTGTGCACGGCGCTCGGACTCATCACGACGACCGCCGCGGCGGCAGCGGTACCGCAGACCGAAACCGGACGCAACACCGAGAGCGCCCCGCGGCTGACGACGCCGGCCACGGCGACCCTCACGCCATGGTCCCGGACCAGGTCGCTGCCGCCCACGATGAAGCAGCGCATCCGCGCCGAGGCGCACGGGAAGTCACCGAGCTGCCGTAAGCACCCGTCGCTGGACACGACCGCCGCCGACCGGGCCGCCGCAGCCTTGTGCGACACCCCGGAGGCCCCCTCGGCCCCGGAACTCCACGCTCCCCCGGCGCCACCGCTGCAACGCTGAGCCCGCGAGGCACGCCCCCACCCCGGGACAGCCCGACAGGAAGACCCCCGACCGCGACCGGTCGGGGGTCTTCCTGTCAGTTCCTACCGTCGCGTCCTACTGCTGCCGTCGGCCGAGGACACAGAACTCGTTGCCCTCGGGGTCCGCCATGACGACCCACGACTGCTCACCCTGGCCGATGTCGACACGTTTCGCGCCGTGCGCCTCCAGACGGGCCACCTCGGCGTCCTGGTCATCGGGCCTGAAGTCGAGGTGCAGCCGGCTCTTGGCCTGCTTGCCCTCCTCGATCCGGACGAAGTCCAGACCCGGCAGACGGTCCGGCGCCGGCCGGATCTCGAACTCCTCGTCCGAGTCATGCACCACGACCCAGCCGAGAGCCGAGGCCCACCACTTCCCCAGGGCCACCGGATCCACCGAGTGAACGACTACCTGTTCCCATTCCAAGGCCATCCGCGGAGTCTAGGCCCACCGAAACCGCCTAGTGGGGTCGTGCAGGTCTACCCGAGCGGCACCGTGGCGTAGGACTCCCACTCGTACATCAGGCGGTCGCGGCCCAGCACGATCAATTCAGCACTGGTGATGCGCGCGCGTGCCGGCGTGAACTCGGCGCCAGCGAGAGCCTTCGCGACCGGTGCGGCCGGGCCGTCGCTTGCGCTGTAGGCGACGGACACGTGCGGCCGGAACCCGGCTGCCTGTTCCGGGACGTCGGGCAGGGTGTCGCCGATCGCCTCACGGATCGCGTTGCGTACGGCGTGGACCGGCTCGGCAGGCTGGGCGGGGAGCAGGAGCGCCTCCGGGTCGACCACGGTGTCGGGACCGAGCTGGATGTCGAAAGCGGGGATGCTGGATAGGTGTTGACCGGCAGCGGCCACAACGGCGTCGACCGTCTCGCTGGGGATCTCGTCCACGAAGTCGATGCCAACGGGGCCGGCTCGGAGCCCTGCACGGACGTTTTCCTCCGCTGGGGCGACGAGTCGGGCCCTCAATGGCTTGAGGACGTCGAGGTCTGCCTCAAGGTGGAGAACCCGATGGCCTCGGGATGCACGATCCTCCGTGGCCACCCTGGCAGGTGCGACTGGGAGTACATCGACCCGTCCGGCCTGTGGGCGGGCCCCCGGCCCTGACCCTGCTGGGGCGGGCCGCTGTGAGGCTGACATGATCACAGGCAGCCTTCGCCTGGCAGGGTGCCGTGAGGTCCACCCAGATCAATGGCTCGCGGTGCCATGGGCGCACTTCGCCTATGACGAGGTCAACGGTCACTCCGACTGGCGGTAGCTGCTGGACGAGTCGCTGCACCCCAGGCTCGCTGCGGCGACGAATGACATCCAGTGAGGCACCCACGGGTTCGTATCCGTGGAGTTCTGCCAGGAGTCCCCAAGGATGGTGACTGATGATCGTTGCTTGTACTGCTTCACCTTGACGAAGCTCGCTGAGGGGGCGCCTGATCCCATCGACCACGGCGGCATTCTCCTCCTCGGCCCAGCATGACGACGATGGACGTGTGCACGCACGTCGTGGGCGACAGCGAGAGGGGGGCGGTCGGCATGCTCGCCGAGTTGCTCGAAGACCCGCTCATCGGCTGATCGCCGCTGTTGGTGTCAAGAACTGGTGTCAGGAACTGGTGTCAAAAGGCCCCCGGACCGATGGTCCGGGGGCCTTTTGGCTGGTGGGGCTAACAGGATTTGAACCTGTGGCCTCATCCTTATCAGGGATGCGCTCTAACCAACTGAGCTATAGCCCCGCCGCGCTCTGCGGTGTATGTCCCGCGCGCTGACTCCTGAAGATTAGCGCACGAGGTGGGCAGTCCCAAAATCGGTTGGGGGCGAGCCCCTCGACACCGCGTCGGCACCGCCGCCGTACCGCTCAGACGCTCACTCGTCCTCCGCGAGCGTCAGCTCCACGCCGCCGACGAAGCCGGCGGAGAGGTTGTAGATGAAGGCGCCGAGGGTCGCCAGCGCCGTCGCGAGGACGACGTCGATGACCGCGATGATCGTCGTGAACAGCAGGACGTTCGGCAGCGACAGGAAGGACTGGAGGTCGAACCCGTTCGACTCGTTCGAGCCGGTCGCCTCGGAGATCGTTCCGCCGACCGTCGAGAAGACGCCCATGGCGTCCATGACCATCCACAGCACCGCCGCGGCGACGATCGTGCAGATGCCCAGCGCGATGGAGAGCAGGAAGCTCACCTTCATCACCGACCACGGGTCGGCCTTCGCCACCCGCAGGCGCGCCTTGCGCACGCGCGGCGTGGTGCGCGCTCCGGTGCGCGGGCGGCGCACCGCCCCGGAGGAAGTGCCCGCCGAGGACGGGTACGCCTGTGGCGGGTGGTAGGGCCCGCCGGGCTGCTGCTGCCGTTCGCCCGGCAGCGGGGAGGCCGGCTCCTGGGCGGCGGCCTGCTGGTAGGGCGCGGGCTGGGCCTGGTTGCCGGAAGCGGCCGGGCCCGCGCCAGCCGCGTACTGCTGGGTCTGCGGACCTCGGGTGTCCGTCACAGTTCCCCCCTGGGATCCATGAGTCTCGTACGAGGATGAGGACGCGGCTGCGCGCGAGTCCGTTCCACTTTCACCGGATCCTCGCACGGCGGAGCCACGGCCGCCGCCGTCCGTTTGTGTACCTGGGGAGGTACCGGCCGATCCGGCGCCCGTGGCTCCGCTCACGATGACTCTCTCCTCGTGCTACTCGGCCGAGGGTGCCTCACCCTCGTCCGTGCCGGCGGTCGCGGCATCCTCGGCGGTCTCGTCGACGACCACGTCGCCGTCGACTTCCTCCGCCTCGCGCCCGGCCTCGGCGTTGCGTGCGATACCGACCACGGCATCGCGCTTGCCAAGATTGATCAGTTGGACGCCCATGGTGTCACGGCCGGTCTCCCTGATCTCGTTGACTCGCGTGCGGATCACACCGCCGGAGAGGGTGATGGCGAGGATCTCGTCCGTCTCCTCGACCACCAGCGCTCCGACGAGCTCTCCGCGGTCCTCGACGATCTTGGCGGCCTTGATGCCGAGGCCGCCGCGACCCTGGACGCGGTACTCGTCGACGTTGGTCCGCTTCGCGTAACCACCGTCGGTAGCAGTGAACACGAACGTACCGGGACGGACAACATTCATCGAGAGCAGTTCGTCCTCGCCGCGGAAGCTCATGCCCTTGACGCCCGAGGTGGCACGGCCCATCGGACGCAGCGTGTCGTCCGATGCGGTGAACCTGATCGATTGCGCCTTCTTGCTGATCAGCAGCAGATCGTCATCGGCGGAGACCAGCTCCACTCCGATCAGTTCGTCATCGGTGCCGTCCTCCCGCTCGCGCAGGTTGATGGCGATGACACCGCCCGAGCGCGGGGAGTCGTAGTCCTTCAGCGAGGTCTTCTTGACCAGGCCGCCCTTGGTGGCGAGGACCAGGTAGGGCGCCGCCTCGTAGTCGCGGATCGCGAAGATCTCGGCGATCGACTCGTCCGGCTGGAAGGCCAGCAGGTTGGCGACGTGCTGGCCGCGCGCTTCCCGGCCGGCGTCGGGCAGCTCGTAGCCCTTGACGCGGTAGACCCGGCCCTTGTTGGTGAAGAACAGCAGCCAGTGGTGGGTGGTGGAGACGAAGAAGTGGTCGACGATGTCGTCTTCCTTGAGCTTCGTCCCGCGTACGCCCTTGCCGCCGCGCTTCTGCGCCCGGTAGTCGTCGGTCTTGGTCCGCTTGATGTAGCCGCCGCGCGTGACCGTGACGACGATGTCCTCCTCGGCGATCAGGTCCTCGATGGACATGTCGCCCTCATAGGGGATCAGCTTCGTCTTGCGGTCGTCGCCGAACTTGTCGACGATCGCGGTCAGCTCCTCGCTCACGATCTCGCGCTGGCGGACCGGGGAGGAGAGGATCGCCTTGTACTCGCGGATCTTCGCCTGGAGTTCGTCGTGCTCCTGGACGATCTTCTGGCGCTCCAGCGCCGCCAGCCGGCGGAGCTGCATCTCCAGGATCGCGTTGGCCTGGATCTCGTCGATCTCCAGGAGGGTCATCAGGCCGCCGCGCGCGATCTCGACGGTGTCGCTGCGCCGGATCAGCGCGATGACCTCGTCGATGGCGTCCAGGGCCTTGAGCAGGCCGCGCAGGATGTGCGCCCGCTCCTCGGCCTTGCGCAGCCGGAACTTCGTCCGCCGGACGATGACCTCGATCTGGTGGTTCACCCAGTGCCGGATGAACGCGTCCAGGGAGAGGGTGCGCGGCACGCCGTCGACCAGGGCCAGCATGTTGGCGCCGAAGTTGTTCTGCAGGTCGGTGTGCTTGTAGAGGTTGTTCAGCACGACCTTGGCGACCGCGTCCCGCTTGAGGACGATCACCAGGCGCTGGCCGGTGCGCGAGGAGGTCTCGTCGCGGACGTCCGCGATGCCGCCGATCTTGCCGTCCTTCACCAGGTCGGCGATCTTCTGCGCGAGGTTGTCCGGGTTGGTCTGGTACGGCAGCTCCGTGACCACCAGGCACTGGCGGTTCTGGATCTCCTCGACCGCGACGACCGCCCGCATGGTGATCGAGCCGCGGCCGGTGCGGTACGCCTCCTCGATGCCGGTGCGGCCGACGACGAGGGCGCCGGTCGGGAAGTCGGGGCCCTTGATCCGCTCGATGAGGGCGTCGAGCAGCTCCTCGTTCGAGGCCTCGTAGTTCTCCAGGTACCACTGGGCGCCGGCCGCGACCTCGCGCAGGTTGTGCGGCGGGATGTTGGTCGCCATGCCGACCGCGATCCCGGCCGAGCCGTTGATCAGCAGGTTCGGGAAACGCGCGGGCAGGACGGTCGGCTCCTTGGAGCGGCCGTCGTAGTTGTCCGTGAAGTCGACGGTCTCCTCGTCGATGTCGCGGACCATCTCCATCGACAGCGGCGCCATCTTGCACTCGGTGTACCGCATGGCCGCCGCCGGGTCGTTGCCCGGGGAGCCGAAGTTGCCGTTGGAGTCGACCAGCGGCATCCGCATCGACCAGGGCTGCGCGAGGCGGACCAGGGCGTCGTAGATGGAGGAGTCGCCGTGCGGGTGGTAGTTGCCCATGACGTCGCCGACCACGCGGGCGCACTTGTAGAAGCCGCGCTCGGGGCGGTAGCCGCCGTCGTACATGGCGTACAGCACGCGGCGGTGGACGGGCTTGAGGCCGTCGCGGACGTCCGGCAGCGCGCGCGAGACGATGACGGACATCGCGTAGTCGAGGTAGGAACGCTGCATCTCCGTCTCGAGCCCGACCGGCTCGACGCGCAGCGCCAAGCCGTCCTCTTCGGGCTGGACGGGAGTGTTCTCGTCGGTCATTGCTGGTGAAGATCCTTCCCTGTGCGGTCAGCGGAGACCGACTCAGATGTCGAGGAAGCGGACGTCCTTGGCGTTGCGCTGGATGAACTGGCGGCGCGCCTCCACGTCCTCGCCCATGAGGACCGAGAACAGGTCGTCGGCCTGGGCGGCGTCGTCGAGCGTGACCTGGCCGAGGACGCGGTGCTCCTGGTCCATGGTCGTGATGCGCAGTTCCTCGGCGTTCATCTCGCCGAGACCCTTGAAGCGCTGCACCGAGTCTTCCCTGATGCGCTTGCCGGCCTGCCGGCCCATGCCGATCAGCGCGTCGCGCTCACGGTCGGAGTAGGCGTACTCGAAGTCGTCCCGGCCCCACTTGATCTTGTAGAGCGGGGGGCGGGAGAGGTACACGTGCCCGGCCTCGACCAGCGGCCGCATGAAGCGGAACAGGAAGGTCAGCAGCAGGGTGTTGATGTGCTGGCCGTCGACGTCGGCGTCCGCCATCAGGATGATCTTGTGATAGCGGAGCTTCTCGATGTCGAAGTCCTCGTGCACGCCGGTGCCGAACGCGGAGATCATCGCCTGGATCTCCTGGTTCTGCAGAATCCGGTCGATGCGTGCCTTCTCGACGTTGAGGATCTTGCCGCGGATCGGGAGGATCGCCTGGTACTGCGGGTTCCGGCCGGACTTGGCGGAACCGCCGGCGGAGTCGCCCTCGACGATGAAGATCTCGCACTTGACGGGGTCGTTCGACTGGCAGTCGGAGAGCTTGCCCGGCAGCGACGCCGACTCCAGCAGACCCTTGCGGCGGGTCAGGTCGCGGGCCTTGCGGGCCGCCACCCGCGCGGTGGCCGCCTGGATGCCCTTGCGGATGATGTCCGCGGCCTCGTTGGGGTTGCGGTCCAGCCAGTCGGCCAGGTGCTCGTAGACCACCTTCTGGACGAAGGTCTTCACCTCGGTGTTGCCCAGCTTGGTCTTGGTCTGGCCCTCGAACTGGGGCTCGCCCAGCTTGACCGAGATGATCGCGGTCAGACCCTCGCGGATGTCGTCACCCGTGAGGTTGTCGTCCTTCTCCCGCAACAGCCGCTTGTCCCGCGCGTACTTGTTGATCAGTGAGGTCAGGGCCGCGCGGAAGCCCTCCTCGTGGGTGCCGCCCTCGTGCGTGTGGATGATGTTGGCGAACGAGTACACGCCCTCGGTGTAGCCGCCGTTCCACTGCATGGCGACCTCCAGGGAGAGGTGCCGGTCGCGGTCCTCGGCCTCCAGGTCGATCGCGGTCGGGTGCACCACTTCGCCCTTGCGGGAGTTGAGGTACTTCACGAAGTCGACGATGCCGCCCTCGTAGTGGTACGAGACGAACTTGACCTCGTGCTTCTCGTCCTCGCCCGCCTCGTCCGCACCGGCGGTGGCCTTCGCCGACTCCCGCTCGTCGGTGAGGTTGATCCGCAGGCCCTTGTTGAGGAACGCCATCTCCTGGAAGCGCCGGGAGAGCGTCTCGAAGGAGTAGTCGGTGGTCTCGAAGATGTCGCCGTCGGCCCAGAAGGTGACCGTCGTGCCGGTCTCGTCGGTGGTCTCGTGCTGGGCGAGCGGCGCGGTGGGGACGCCCAGCCGGTACTCCTGCGTCCAGCGGTGGCCGTCGGTCCTGATCTCGACGGCGACCTTCTTGGACAGGGCGTTGACGACGGAGACGCCCACGCCGTGCAGACCGCCGGAGACCGCGTAGCCGCCGCCGCCGAACTTGCCGCCCGCGTGCAGCACGGTCAGCACGACCTCGACGGCGGGCTTGCCCTCGGAGGGGACGATGCCCACCGGGATGCCGCGGCCGTTGTCGACGACGCGTACGCCGCCGTCGGCCAGGATCGTGACGTCGATGGTGTCCGCGTGGCCGGCCAGCGCCTCGTCGACGGAGTTGTCGACGACCTCCTGCACGAGGTGGTGCAGTCCACGCTCACCGGTCGAACCGATGTACATGCCGGGTCGCTTGCGGACCGCGTCCAGACCCTCGAGCACAGTGATGGCACTGGCGTCGTACGAGGAGGCTGGCTCGCCGTTCGAGGTGCTCACCGCGGAGTGCACGCCGGTGTCGGTGGACGGGATGTTCTCGTTGGGGTTGCCGGAATCGGCCACGAAGCGCCCTTTCTGGCACAGCACGAGCCAAGCTCGTCGGCGGGTTGCCGGAGCGGCTGCGGCATGTTGCGTTGGTAAGCCTTGATCAGCGTTGCTCAGCGTTTCCCGGGCGGTCCCCACGAGTGGGGCGGGATTGCTCTCCAGTCTACCGGTAGCACTGACACTGATGGGGGTTTGCCGGTACCTGAGTCCGCATGTGCCGCCCTGAACCATCCGCTCCCGACTCCCGATATACGGAAGGGGGCCCCAAGAGGCTCACGGAGGCACTCAGCGCTTCCAGTCGTCAACCCTTGGCTACTTAGGAGTCAGCACGCGATTCGCCATTGTGTGCGGTGGTACGACGAGCAGGGCGCCGACGGTCCGGAATGGCCGTCGACGCCCTGAGTTGTGATGTCAGTCACTCTTGATGCGGAGGGTGCCAGAGGAGTGCTCCCGGGCCCATCCGGCAGTCCCCGCGGGGGTGTCTCAGCCGTACGTGTCACCGGGGCCGGTGCTGCCGTGGGCGCGCAACGGGCCGTAGCGGCGGGGGGCTCCACCGGGTCCCTGCACCTTGAGCAGGCGCACCGAGCCGTGGCCGAGATCCTCGTTGATACGGGCGACGAGGGTCGGGGCGAGCAGGCGCAGATTGGTCGCCCAGGCCGTGGAGTCACAGCGCACGGAGAGCACCCGCTCGTCCTCGTCGTACCGCTCCGGCACACAGTGCTTGGCGATGTCCTCGCCCACGATCTGCGGCCAGCGCCCCATCACCCCGCCCACCGCGGCCGGCGTCTCCCAGCCCCGCTCGGTGATCAGCCGGTTGATGGCCGGACCGAGCGCCATCGGGTCGCGCCCGTCGGCGTGCGCGCCGGAGCGCAGTCCGCCACGCCGCGCCTGCTTCTTCTGCTGCGCCTGTTCCCCACGCGCGCGTGCCGCTTCCTTCGCCGCCCGCAGCGCCACGCGTGCGAGGTCGACACCGGAGGGCCCGGGGGCCGGTCGGGGTGCGGCGGCCGGCTCGGCCGCGGGGGCGGTGGCCGGCTTCGGGGCGGGGGCCGCAGCCGGCTCCGGGGCGGACTCGTCGGCGCTCATACCCGCCGCACCGACCCGTCGGCCACCGTGAACCGCGCACCCGCCAGCACCCGCGGTACGTCGTCCTCCACGGCGGCGGTCACCAGCACCTGCTCGCCGGGCGCGACCAGTTCGGCGAGCCGCTCCCGGCGGCGCGCGTCCAGCTCGGCGAAGACGTCGTCCAGGACCAGCACCGGCTCATTGCCCTCGGCGCGCAGCAGGTCGTACGAGGCCAGGCGCAGCGCCAGCGCGTAGGACCAGGACTCCCCGTGCGAGGCGTATCCCTTGGCGGGCAGTTCGCCGAGTTTGAGCAGCAGGTCGTCGCGGTGCGGGCCGACCAGGGTGACGCCCCGCTCGATCTCCTGCTTGCGGGCCTCGGTGAGCGCGGCCGTCACCTGCTCGTAGAGGTCCTCCCGGGTGTGCGCCTCGCCGGGCGCCGAGGGCCGGTACTCCAGGGCGAGGGGGCCGCCGCCGGGGGCGAGCTGGTCGTACGCCTTGTCGGCCAGCGGCTGGAGCGTGGCGATCAGGTCCAGGCGCTGGGCGAGCAGTTCGGCGCCCGCCCGGGCGAGGTGCTGGTCCCAGACGTCGAGGGTGGACAGGTCCAGGGTGCGTCCGCCGTGCCGGCGGGCCAGCGCGGCCGACTTCAGCAGGGTGTTGCGCTGCTTGAGGACGCGGTCGTAGTCGGCGCGCACGCCGGCCATGCGCGGGGAGCGCGCGGTGATCAGCTCGTCGAGGAAGCGGCGCCGCTCCCCGGGGTCGCCCTTGACCAGGGCGAGGTCCTCGGGCGCGAAGAGGACGGTGCGCACTATGCCGACCACGTCCCTCGGCCTGACCTGAGAGGAACGGTTGATGCGGGCGCGGTTGGCCCGGCCGGGGTTCAGCTCCAGCTCGATGAGCTGCTGCCGCTCACCCTGCTTGACCTGCGCGCGGATCACCGCGCGGTCGGCGCCCATCCGGACCAAGGGGGCGTCGGAGGAGACACGGTGGCTGCCGAGGGTGGCGAGGTAGCCGACGGCCTCGACGAGGTTGGTCTTGCCCTGTCCGTTGGGGCCGACGAAGGCGGTGACGCCCGGGTCCAGCGGAACCTCGACCCGGGCGTACGAGCGGAAGTCGGCCAGCGACAGATGCGTGACGTGCATGATCGTTCGCCGACCTCCTGTCCTCGGGTGCTGCTTACTTCTTCTCCACCGCGTGGCCGCCGAACTGGTTGCGCAGCGCGGCGATCATCTTCATCTGCGGCGAGTCCTCCTGGCGGGAGGCGAACCGCGCGAACAGCGACGCGGTGATCGCCGGCAGCGGCACCGCGTTGTCGATCGCGGCCTCCACCGTCCAGCGTCCCTCACCGGAGTCCTGCGCGAAGCCGCGGAGCTTGTCCAGGTGCTCGTCCTCGTCGAGGGCGTTGACGGCCAGGTCGAGCAGCCAGGAGCGGATGACCGTGCCCTCCTGCCAGGAGCGGAAGACGTCCCGGACGTCGGTCACGGAGTCGACCTTCTCCAGCAGCTCCCAGCCCTCGGCGTAGGCCTGCATCATGGCGTACTCGATGCCGTTGTGGACCATCTTCGCGAAGTGGCCCGCGCCGACCTTGCCGGCGTGCACCGAGCCGAAGTCACCCGCCGGCTTGAGCGCGTCGAAGACCGGCTGCACCTTGGCGACGTGCTCGGCGTCGCCGCCGTACATCAGCGCGTAGCCGTTCTCCAGGCCCCAGACGCCGCCGGAGACGCCGCAGTCGACGAAGCCTATGCCCTTGGCCGCCAGCTCACCGGCGTGCTTCTCGTCGTCCGTCCAGCGGCTGTTGCCGCCGTCCACGACGACGTCGCCCGGCTCCAGGAGCCCGGCCAGCTCGTCGACGGTCGACTGGGTGGCCGCGCCGGCCGGGACCATCACCCAGACCACGCGCGGACCCTCGAGCTTGCCCACCAGCTCTTCGAGGCTGTGGACGTCGGCGAGGTCCGGGTTGCGGTCGAATCCGACGACGGTGTGGCCCGCGCGGCGGATCCGCTCGCGCATGTTGCCGCCCATTTTGCCGAGGCCGACGAGACCGAGCTGCATCAGTTGCGTTCCTTAGGTAGCTGTGGCGTGTGAGGCGCTTGCGCGCCGACGCCCGAGCCTAAACCCGGACGGTCACGCACAACTGTGGGCACCGGCGCTCATCTGCCGTCCCCACCTGCGGCTCCGCCTGTGGACGGGGGCCGGTGGCCCCCGCTCCGCCTCGACCCGGCCGCGCGGTCTCAAGCATCCAGGCGTTCAGCCGCTCAGTCGCTCAGCCGCTCAGGCGGACCGGCATGATCAGGTACTTGTACGCCTCGTCCGCCTCGGCGTCCACCGCCGGCCTGCCGCTGAGCAGCGCGGGCTTGGTGGAGGTCGTGAAGGAGAGCTGGGCCACCGGGGAGTCGATGGCGCTCAGGCCGTCCAGCAGGAAGGTCGGGTTGAAGGCGATCGAGATGTCGTCGCCGTCGAGCTGGGCGTCGACCCGCTCCACAGCCTGTGCGTCGTCGCTGGAGCCGGCCTCCAGGATGAGCACACCCTGCTCGAAGCTGAGCCGCACCGGGGTGTTGCGCTCGGCGACCAGGGCCACGCGCTTGACGGCCTCCACGAAGGGGGCGGTCTCGATCACGGCGACGCTGTTGAACTCGGTCGGGAAGAGCGTCTTGTACTTCGGGAGGTCGCCCTCCAGGAGCCGGGTGGTGGTCCGGCGTCCGGCGCCCTCGAAACCGATCAGGCCCTCGCCCGCGCCGGAGCCCGACAGCGCCAGGATCACCTGGTCGCCGCTGGTCAGCGCCTTGGCGGTGTCCAGGAGCGTCTTGGCGGGCACCAGGGCGACCGCGGACGCCTCCGGGTCCTCCGGCTTCCACAGGAACTCACGGACCGCGAAGCGGTAGCGGTCGGTGGAGGCGAGGGTGACGCGGTCGCCCTCGATCTCGATGCGCACACCGGTGAGGACGGGCAGCGTGTCGTCGCGGCCGGCGGCGATGGCGACCTGGGAGGCGGCGGAGGCGAAGACCTCACCGGGCACCGTGCCGGTCGCGGTCGGCATCTGCGGCAGGGCCGGGTACTCCTCCACCGGCAGGGTGTGGAGGGTGAACCGCGAGGAGCCGCAGACCACGGTCGCCCGTACACCGTCTGTGGAAATCTCCACCGGCCGGTTGGGGAGGGCCCGGCAGATGTCGGCGAGCAGCCGGCCGGAGACGAGCACCGTGCCGTCCTCCTCCGTCTCCGCGTCGACCGACACGCGTGCCGAGACCTCGTAGTCGAAGCTGGACAGGCTCAACTGCCCTTCCTCGGCCTTCAGCAGCAGGCCCGCGAGGACCGGTGCCGGCGGACGGGCCGGGAGGCTGCGTGCCGCCCAGGCCACGGCCTCCGCGAGTACGTCGCGTTCCACCCGGATCTTCACTGTTGCCGCCTCCTGCTGTTGCCGGCGCTTCTCGCCCTGCTTCGCCTTCGTCGTCTGACCCGGTGTCGCCGAACCCTGTGAGGGGCAGGACACCGGGGACCAGTCTGACGCACCGCACTGACAGTAGGTGCCCATCGGGCGCAAGTCGTGCCGAGGGGCGGTCGGGCTCGAGAGGGCGAGTTGTGCACAGGTCCCGCTTCGAAACGGATTCCGCACTCTCTCTAGTCGCTAGTAGTAGTAGGGCCTGTGGATACGGTGGATAACCCTGTTTCCGCAGGTCAGACCGGAAATTTTGTCCACGGGGCCTGTGGGTGGAGCCGGTGGAAAACCGGCCCTGACTGTGGAGAACAGAAAGTTCTGCACACCCCGTGCACAGGGAGAGGCGACTTCTCCCCAGCGCCGTCCCCAGGTTTACCCGTCTTTCCCACAGGCCAACCCGGCACCTTGGTGTGACGCCTTTCACTCGACGCGGTGACGAGGCGCGTCAGGTTGCCGAACAGTGGACAGCCATGTGGAGAAGCCCTCGATCGCTGGGGACAACCGGGGCTGACCTGTGGGTTGCCCGTGGACAACTTCGTGCACAGGCTGTGGACCGAGAGTTTGTCCACAGCCTGTGGAGATCTTTTGTCCACCAATCCACAGGCAGGTGACCTGCCCTGATGGTTCCTCACCGGCCCGCCCTGTGGACAAGATCGGGACAACTTCCCTGTCCCCATGGTGTGGACGGAAAAAAGTCACCGAATCTGTGGAGGGAGACCGTAACCCGGCACTTATTCGAACAGCGGACGGCCTCCCGCGGGAGCCGGCCCGACGCGGGACGGGCGGGAGAGCGGGCCGGAGGACGGGCCGGAGGACGGGCCGGAGGACGGTGCGGGAAGGCCCGGGAAGGTCCGGGAACGACGAGAAGCGCCCTCCGGATCTCCTCCGGAGGGCGCTCGGCACGTCGTACGTCGGCCTGCGGGACCGGCTCTCAGCCGTCCTCAGTAGCCGTCCTCAGCGGTCCTCAGCGTTCCCAGGCGCTCTCAGCCGTTCTTGATGCGGTTCGTCAGCTCGGTGACCTGGTTGTAGATGGAGCGGCGCTCGGCCATCAGATTGCGGATCTTGCGGTCGGCGTGCATCACCGTGGTGTGGTCCCGGCCGCCGAACAGCGCGCCGATCTTCGGCAGCGAGAGGTCCGTCAGCTCACGGCAGAGGTACATGGCGATCTGGCGGGCCGTCACCAGCGCCCGTCCGCGCGAGGTGCCGCACAGGTCCTCGACGGTCAGGCCGAAGTAGTCGGCGGTCGCGCTCATGATGGCCGTGGAGGTGATCTCGGGGGCGGAGTCCTCGCCGCCCGGGATCAGGTCCTTCAGGACGACCTCCGTCAGCCCCAGGTCGACCGGCTGCCGGTTGAGCGACGCGAACGCCGTCACCCGGATCAGCGCGCCCTCCAGCTCGCGGATGTTGCGCGAGATCCGGGACGCGATGAACTCCAGGACCTCGGGCGGCGCGTTCAACTGCTCCTGCACGGCCTTCTTGCGCAGGATCGCGATCCGCGTCTCCAGCTCGGGCGGCTGGACGTCGGTGATCAGCCCCCACTCGAAGCGGTTGCGCAGCCGGTCCTCCAGCGTGACCAACTGCTTGGGCGGCCGGTCGCTGGAGAGCACGATCTGCTTGTTGGCGTTGTGCAGGGTGTTGAAGGTGTGGAAGAACTCCTCCTGCGTCGACTCCTTGTCCGCCAGGAACTGGATGTCGTCGACCAGCAGGATGTCCATCTCCCGGTACCGCTTGCGGAAGCTGTCGCCCTTGCCGTCGCGGATGGAGTTGATGAACTCGTTGGTGAACTCCTCCGAGCTGACGTACCGCACCCGCGTGCCGGGGTACAGGCTGCGCGCGTAGTGCCCGATCGCGTGCAGCAGGTGCGTCTTGCCGAGTCCCGACTCCCCGTAGATGAACAGCGGGTTGTACGCCTTCGCCGGCGCCTCGGCGACCGCGACCGCCGCGGCGTGCGCGAAGCGGTTGGAGGCGCCGATGACGAAGGTGTCGAAGAGGTACTTCGGGTTCAGGCGGGCGGTCGGCTCGCCCGGTTTGGAGGCCGGCGCGGGCTGCGCGGCCAGCGGGCCGGGCGCGCCGGTGGCGGGACCCGGACCGACCGGACCGCCGCGGTGGACGTGCCCGGAGCCGGACGGCGGCTCCGGCAGCTCCCGCCGGCCGCCGCGCTGGTCGTAGTCGCCGCGCGCCTGCTCGTAGTCGGGGCGCTGGCCGTCGTAGGGCTTGCGCTCGGGGTCGTAGGGCTTGCGCTCGGACTCGTACGCGGAGCGCTCGGGCGGCTTCGGACGGTAGTCCTGCTGGTAGCCGTCCTGCTTGTACGGGTCCTGCGGGTAGGGACTCTGCTGGTAGCCGTCCTGGCCGTAGCCGTCCTGGCCGGGCGGGCCGTACGGGTCCTGCGACGGCGAGGCGTACGGGTCCCGCTCGGGAAAGCCGAGGCGCTGCTGCTGCCAGCCGTAGTCGTCCTGCTGCGGGCGCGGCCAGGAGCCGGGCTCGGGGCGCTGGTACTCCGACGGATAGGCGGGGCGGGCCGTGGGCATCTGGTCGCCGCGGTGGCGGCCGTAGCCCTCGTAGTCGTCGCGGCCGCCCTGCTGGCCCCCGGGCGGCGGCTCGGACTCCTCGTAGCGCGACTGGGGCCGGACCGGCGGGGCCGGCGGTTCGTTCGCCGAGTCGTCCACGGTGATCGCGATGCGGATCGGGCGCCCGCACTCCCGGCTCAGCGTCTCGCTGACGACCGGCGCGAGACGGCCCTCCAGTACGCCCTTCGCGAATTCGTTCGGTACGGCGAGCAGGGCGGTGTCGGCGACGAGGGCCAGCGGCTGGCAGCGCCGGATCCAGTGCTCGTCCTTCGACTCGACCCCCTGGCCGCGGCCCTCCCCGAGGAGCTGTTCCAGTACGCGTGGCCACACTGCGGCAAGATCGGCAGGTACGTCAGCCACAGGGCACGCTCTCTCATGTGTCCCCCGAAGGTGTGATCCGGGGACTGGTCGGGGTGAAACTCGGGTGGGGCGGGGGCGGCGGAACGGACCGGCCGGGGCCAAGGGAACGAATCGGAGTCCCGCCAAGGTAGTCAGCGTGAGCGGTAGGGTTCAAGTCGTTGTCCCCAGCCTGTGGACAAGTGTCTCCCGGCGGTCGTTGGTTTGACCGAATGGCGCAGCCGCGCGTACCGTAACCAGGTCGAGTTGTCGATGGCTGCTGCCGCCTGCCTCCGATGGGCACAGATCGCGTCAGGTGATCGGACAGCGGTGCACACGGGCGTAACGCGAGCTACTCGTGGGCGCACGGTGACAGCCGAGACGGCACCCCGCCACCACCGATTTCTTTCTGGAGCCCCCGAGTGAGCAAGCGCACCTTCCAGCCGAACAACCGTCGTCGCGCGAAGACCCACGGCTTCCGGCTGCGTATGCGGACCCGCGCCGGTCGCGCGATTCTCGCGACCCGCCGTAGCAAGGGTCGCGCCCGTCTGTCCGCCTGATCCCGGTCAGGTCATGACATCGTGCTGCCCACCGAAAAGCGGCTGAGGCGGCGCGAGGACTTCGCGACCGCGGTACGACGGGGGCGCCGGGCAGGACGCCCGTCCCTCGTCGTCCATTTTCACAGCGGTGCCATGGACCCGCACGCGCCTGGGGAGAGCGCTCCCCCGACGCGTGCGGGTTTCGTCGTCAGCAAAGCCGTGGGCGGTGCGGTCGTGCGGAACAAGGTGAAGCGCAGGCTTCGCCATCTGATGCGCGACCGGGTCGACCGGTTTCCCCCCGGTAGCCTGGTAGTCGTACGAGCGCTGCCCGACGCGGGTGACGCCGACCATGCACGACTGGCCCAAGACCTGGACGCCGCCCTGCAGCGGCTACTGGGAGGGGGCGCGCGATGAAGTACCCGCTACTGGCTTTCATCAAGCTGTACCAGTGGACGATCAGTCCGCTGCTCGGGCCGGTCTGCAAGTACTACCCGTCGTGTTCCCACTACGGCTTCACGGCCATCGACCGGCACGGTGCCCTCAAAGGCACGGTACTCACCGCCTGGCGCATCCTGCGGTGCAATCCGTGGTCGCCGGGCGGGGTGGACCACGTTCCGCCGCGCAAGCGTCCACGGTGGCACGAGCTGCTGCGGGGCGTCGGGCGGGCACGCAAGGGCGGGCCCTCCGCCGCCGAACCGGCCACCGGGGTACGGACCGCTCCCACGGATCGGTCCAGCCCCCCGGGCCCGGCCGCAGAGACCCAGTCCCATGCCCAAGGAGCATGATTAGTGGACACGATTGCCAGCCTCTTCAGCTTCATCACGACACCTGTCTCCTGGGTCATCGTCCAGTTCCACAGCGTGTACGGAGCCCTCTTCGGCCCGGACACGGGATGGGCCTGGGGCCTGTCCATCGTGTCCCTGGTGGTACTGATCCGCATCTGCCTGATCCCGCTCTTCGTGAAGCAGATCAAGGCGACCCGCGCGATGCAGACGCTCCAGCCGGAGATGAAGAAGATCCAGGAGCGCTACAAGAACGACAAGCAGCGCCAGTCCGAAGAGATGATGAAGCTGTACAAGGAGACGGGTACCAACCCGCTCTCCTCGTGCCTTCCCATCCTGGCGCAGTCTCCGTTCTTCTTCGCCCTCTACCACGTGCTCGACGGCATCGCCTCCGGCAAGACCATCGGCGTGATCAACGAGCGTCTGCTGGAGAGCGCGCAGAACGCGCACATCATCGGTGCGCCGCTCGCGGCGAAGTTCACCGACGGGGCCTCGAAGGTGGAGGCGCTCGGAGCCTCCCTCACCGACGTCCGGGTCGTCACCGCCATCATGATCGTGATGATGTCGGCGTCGCAGTTCTTCACCCAGCGCCAGCTCATGACGAAGAACGTCGACACCACGGTGAAGACGCCGTTCATGCAGCAGCAGAAGATGCTGATGTACGTCTTCCCGGTCATGTTCGCCGTCTTCGGCATCAACTTCCCGGTCGGTGTCCTCGTCTACTGGCTGACCACCAACGTGTGGACCATGGGCCAGCAGATGTTCGTCATCCGCAACAACCCGACCCCGGGTTCCAAGGCCCAGTCGGCCTACCTGGAGCGCCTGCACAAGCACGTCGCGACCTCCGGCAGGCCCCCGCGCCGCGGTGAGCGGGCCATCATCAAGGCCATCGTCGCCAAGGGCCGGGACCGCAACGAGTCCGAGCGCAAGTTCATCAACGGCCTGAGCAAGGCCGGCCTGACGGCTCAGGCGGACGGCAGCGTGGTGAAGGGCGAGTCCGCGGTCGCCACCGAGACCGAGGACGGCACGCCCACGGTCACCACCCCCAAGCGGCAGCAGCCCAGGCGGCAGTCCAAGTCGCAGCGCCAGGGCGGCGCCAAGGCCGCCGGTGACACCGGGACCGACTCCGAGCCCGAGGCCGAGGTGCCGGCGAGGCCGTCGACGTCGCTGAGCAAGTCCGACGAGCCCCAGGACGCCAAGCCCGGCGTCGCCAAGAAGCCCGCGCAGAAGCCCGGCTCCGGTGGCCGCAGCAAGGCCCAGTCCGGTCAGCGCAAGGGCCCGCAGCGGCCCAAGTCCCCGTCGAAGAAGTAAGAAGGAGTCCATCCCGTGACGGAAGGCACCATCTCCGCCGCTGCCGAGGGCGCGGACACCCTGACCCGCCTGGAGCAGGAGGGCGAGATCGCGGCGGATTACCTGGAGGGTCTGCTCGACATCGCCGACCTCGACGGCGACATCGACATGGACGTCGAGGCCGACCGCGCCGCTGTCTCCATCATCGGCGACACGGACGGCCGCGACCTGCAGAAGCTGGTGGGCCGTGACGGCGAGGTCCTGGAGGCACTCCAGGAGCTGACCCGCCTGGCCGTGCACCGCGAGACCGGTGATCGCAGCCGCCTGATGCTCGACATCGACGGCTACCGCGCCCGCAAGCGCACCGAGCTCTCCGAGCTGGGGGCCAAGGCCGCCGCCGAGGCCAAGAGCAGTGGCGCGCCTGTGCGCCTGGACCCGATGACGCCGTTCGAGCGCAAGGTCGTGCACGACGCCGTCAAGACCGCCGGCCTGCGCAGCGAGTCGGAGGGCGAGGAGCCGCAGCGCTTCGTCGTCGTGCTGCCCGCCTGATCGGTCCCCGCGTCTCACCCGGCCCCGTCTGTTGCGCAGACGGGGCCGAATTTTGTCAGCCTGATAGTTCTGGTGGTTCCTGATGTCGGCGCCCGAGGTGCCGACGCGGTACGGAAGGACGGTCCCCGTGACGGAGGCAGCGGAGCTTCCCCCTGCGCCCGATCAAGCCCGCGAAGTGTTCGGAGATCGCTACGCGGACGCGGTCCGCTATGCGGAACTGCTGGCCGAGGCGGGTGTTCAGCGCGGTCTGATCGGGCCGCGCGAGGTGCCCCGCCTGTGGGAACGGCACCTGCTGAACTGTGCGGTGCTCTCCGAGGTCGTGCCGGCGGGTGTGACGGTCTGCGATGTCGGCTCGGGTGCCGGCCTGCCCGGTATCCCGCTGGCGCTCGTCCGCGAGGACCTGAAGATCACCCTGCTGGAGCCGCTCCTGCGGCGCACCAACTTCCTGACCGAGGTCGTGGAGCTGCTGGGCCTGGACCATGTGACCGTCGTGCGCGGCCGGGCCGAGGAGGTCATGGGCAAGCTCCCTCCGGTGCACGTGGTGACGGCCCGGGCCGTGGCGCCCCTGGACCGGCTGGCCACCTGGGGAGTCCCCCTGCTGCGTCCCTACGGGGAGATGCTCGCCCTCAAGGGCGACACGGCGGAGGAGGAGCTGAAGAGCGCGGCGACGGCGCTGAGCAAGCTGGGCGCCGTGCAGACGTCCATCCTGCACGTCGGCGAGGGCGTGGTGGACTCTCCCTCGACGGTCGTACGGGTCGAGGTCGGGGAGAGTCCCGGCGGGGTGCGCTTCGCGGCCAAGCGGGCGAAGGCGGCCCGCACCGGACGGACTCGCCGGCGTCGCGGATAGCCGGAGAGGGCTCATCCGTCCTGACGACGCGACGTACTCCACACATGCCTCCCCGCCTCTGCGTGCCGGAGTGTCGTGGCGGTTCGGCCTCAGGCGGTGTGCATCGTGTTTCACGTGAAACATCGCTCACTGCTGCACGGCATCATCAGTCGCGGTCGCGTCGCGGCCGAACCGCGCGACCGCAAGCCTCTCGGCTCTCTGGGCGGGAAAGCTTCCGCTGAGGAGACCCGGGCCCCCGCACGGGGTGCGGAGTTGTCCACAGAGGTGGATTTCTCCACAGAAGACCCGGCCTCACTGGTTCGCGACCCCGGAGGCATGGGAGGCTCTGTTCATAGCGAGCCTGAAGTCGAGGAGAGTGAATCCTTGCGGTCCGACGCCAACATCGCGGGACCGATGACCGATCCGGTCCCCGGTCCCCGTGCCGAGTCGTTCGGGGAGGATGTTTCACGTGAAACACCGCCTCCGATGGACGACACCCCGATCGGTCGTGCGGCCCAACTAGCGGTGGAGGCTCTGGGCCGGGCCGGCGAAGGTCTGCCCCGGCCCGAGCAGACCCGAGTCATCGTGGTCGCCAACCAGAAGGGCGGGGTGGGCAAGACGACGTCCACGGTCAACCTGGCCGCCTCCCTGGCGCTCCACGGCGGCCGCGTCCTGGTGGTCGACCTGGACCCCCAGGGCAACGCCTCCACCGCCCTGGGTATCGACCACCACGCCGATGTGCCCTCGATCTACGACGTGCTGATCGACAGCAAGCCTCTCTCGGAAGTCGTGCAGCCCGTCCCCGATGTGGAGGGCTTGTTCTGCGCCCCCGCCACGATCGATCTCGCCGGTGCGGAGATCGAGCTGGTGTCGCTGGTCGCTCGGGAGAGCCGGCTTGAGCGAGCGATCCAGGCGTACGAACAGCCACTGGACTACATCCTGATCGACTGTCCGCCCTCCCTCGGCCTGCTGACGGTGAACGCACTCGTCGCGGGTCAGGAGGTGCTGATCCCGATCCAGTGCGAGTACTACGCACTGGAGGGGCTGGGTCAGCTCCTGCGCAACGTCGACCTGGTGCGGGGGCACCTCAACCCCGTCCTGCACGTGTCGACCATCCTGCTCACCATGTACGACGGCCGGACGCGACTCGCGTCCCAGGTCGCCGACGAGGTGCGCACCCACTTCGGCGAGGAGGTGCTGCGGACGAGCATTCCTCGTTCCGTCCGCATCTCCGAGGCGCCGAGTTACGGGCAGACGGTGCTGACCTACGATCCAGGATCGAGTGGCGCCCTGTCCTACCTTGAGGCGGCACGAGAGATCGCACTGAGAGGCGCGGGCGTCAGCGATGACGGAACAGACGCGCCGACCGGTGCCCAGAGCGACCCGAGCATGGTGGAGGGGACCCAGTGAATGAGCGACGGAGGGGGTTGGGCCGAGGATTGGCCGCGCTGATCCCTCCTGCTTCCACGGAGAAGTCGGTGGCGCCTGCCGCCCTCGGGGGCACGGTTTCGCCGTCCGCCACGACGATTCCGGGACTGACGACAGACCGTGGTGTGGCCATGGCGAAGGTGACCACCCTGGCGCCTGTTTCACGTGAAACAGAGGAGCCGCCGGCTTCCGGTGGTTCGGAGCTGCCCGCTCCGGTGGGCGCGTACTTCGCCGAGATCCCGCTGGATTTCATCAAGCCGAACCCGCGGCAGCCGCGTGAGGTCTTCGACGACGACGCGCTGGCGGAGCTGGTGACCTCCATCAAGGAGGTCGGCCTTCTCCAGCCGATCGTGGTCCGGCAGGTGGAGGCCGAGCACTACGAGCTCATCATGGGCGAGCGGCGCTGGCGGGCCTGCCGTGAGGCGGGGCTGGAAGCGATCCCCGCCATCGTGCGGGACACCGAGGACGACCAGCTCCTGCTGGACGCGCTCCTGGAGAACCTGCACCGCGCTCAGCTCAACCCGCTGGAGGAGGCGGCCGCCTACGACCAGTTGCTGAAGGACTTCAACTGCACGCATGACCAACTGGCGGACCGTATCGGCCGGTCCCGCCCGCAGGTCTCCAACACCCTGCGCCTGTTGAAGCTCTCGTCCGCGGTCCAGAAGCGGGTCGCGGCCGGAGTGCTCTCCGCGGGCCACGCCCGGGCGCTGCTCTCCGTGGACGACTCGGAGGAGCAGGACCGACTGGCTCACCGGATCGTGGCTGAGGGTCTCTCGGTGCGTGCCGTCGAGGAGATCGTGACCCTGATGGGGTCCCGGCCGCAGAAGGCTCAGCGCTCCAAGGGGCCCCGGGCCGGTGGGCGGGTCTCCCCGGCTCTCTCCGACCTCGCCACGCGGCTCTCGGACCGCTTCGAGACCCGGGTCAAGGTCGACCTGGGACGGGAGAAGGGCAAGATCACCGTCGAGTTCGCCTCCATGGACGACCTGGGCCGCATCCTCGACACCCTCGCCCCCGGAGAGGGCCCCGTGCTGCAGAAGAGCATCGTGGAGGGTGACGCGGAGGAGACCGACTCCTGAGTCCTCCCGCTCGGAGCGGGCTGTGTCCGGTGTGTGCCGGAACACGGCCCGCTCTTTGCTTTCTGCCGGTATTCGAGGGAATCGCATCATGGATACGATGCGCACAGGTATGGCGTACTGGAGCGCTCTGAAAGCCGCCCGCGACGCGGCGGGCGGAGGAAGCGAGGAACAGCCTTCATGGGGCGTCGGCTCGTACCGCTCACGCTGGACAACCTTGAGGACCTCCCCCAGCGCTGTCGTTCGTGCGTCTTCTGGGAACTGGACCCGGTCAGCGGCGGGGCTGCGGTGAAGGCGGGTACCCCCGCCCTGGAGAAGGAAGCCTGGATCTCCGCGGTCCTGCTGGACTGGGGGTCCTGCGGCCGGGTCGTCTATGTCGACGACGTCCCGGTCGGCTTTGTGCTCTACGCCCCGCCGGCCTACGTGCCGCGGTCCACAGCGTTCTCCACGAGTCCCATCTCACCGGACGCGGTGCAGTTGACGACCGCGTTCATCGTGCCCGGCTATCAGGGACAGGGCCTGGGCCGCGTGATGGTCCAGACGGTCGCCAAGGATCTGCTGCGCCGCGGGTTCAAGGCGATCGAGGCGTTCGGGGACACGCGCTGGAGTGAACCGGCGTGTGTACTGCCGGCCGATCACCTGCTGGCGGTGGGCTTCAAGACGGTACGGCCGCACCCTCGGCATCCTCGCCTCCGGCTGGAGCTGCGGTCCACGCTGTCCTGGAAGGAAGACGTGGAGATGGCGCTCGACCGGCTGCTCGGCGCCGTGCAGAAGGAGCCGGCCCTCAGGCCGTTGTGAGAAACATGGGAGGGGCCGGCCCCGACGGGCTGGCCCCTCCCATGTTTCACGTGAAACGTCACTCGGCGATGAAGTCCTCGAGGTCGCGCACGAGCGCGGCCTTCGGCTTGGCGCCGACGATGGTCTTCGCGACCTCGCCGCTCTGGTAGACGTTCAGCGTCGGGATGGACATGACGCCGTACTTGGCGGCCGTACCCGGGTTCTCGTCGATGTTCAGCTTGACGATCTCGATCTTGTCGCCGTACTCCGCGGCGATCGCTTCGAGGGACGGCGCGATCTGGCGGCACGGGCCGCACCAGGCCGCCCAGAAGTCCACCAGGACGGGCTTGTCGTTCTTGAGGACGTCCTCTTCGAAGGAAGCGTCGGTCACGCTCTTGAGGGTGCCGGCCACAGCGGGCTCCTTAACTGGTTGGTGCGTGGTGCGTGGTGCATGGTGCGTGGTGCATGGTGCGTGGTGCATGGTGCGTGGTGCGTGGTGCTGGAACAGGGTCGAACAGTCGTCAGACGACGGCGGTCTTCTCCGGCTCGGCCTTGTCCTCGTCGGAGAGAGCGGCGAGGTAGCGCTCGGCGTCGAGGGCGGCGGAGCAGCCGGTGCCGGCCGCGGTGATCGCCTGGCGGTAGGTGTGGTCCACCACGTCACCGGCGGCGAAGACGCCGGTCACGTTCGTGCGGGTCGAAGGCGCCTGGACCTTCAGGTAGCCCTCCGCGTCGAGGTCGAGCTGGCTCGTGAACAGCTCGGTGCGCGGGTCGTGGCCGATCGCGATGAAGAGGCCGGTCACGGGCAGGTCGGACAGCTCACCGGTCTTGAGGTTGCGCAGCTTCAGGCTGGAGAGCTTCGGGTCGCCCAGGATCTCGGCGACCTCGCTGTCCCAGACGAAGGAGATCTTCGGGTCGGCGAAGGCACGCTCCTGCATGGCCTTGGAGGCCCGCAGGGTGTCGCGGCGGTGGACGATCGTCACGGACTTGGCGAAGCGGGAGAGGAACGTGGCCTCTTCCATCGCCGTGTCACCGCCGCCGATCACGGCGATGTCCTGGTCCTTGAAGAAGAAGCCGTCACAGGTGGCGCACCAGGAGACGCCCCGGCCCGAGAGGGCGTCCTCGTTCGGCAGGCCGAGCTTGCGGTGCTGCGAGCCCGTCGTGACGATGACGGCCTTGGCCCGGTGGACCGTGCCCGCGGTGTCCGTGACGGTCTTGATCTCACCGGTCAGGTCGACGGCCACCACGTCGTCGGGGACCAGCTCGGCACCGAAGCGCTCGGCCTGGGCCCGCATGTTGTCCATCAGCTCAGGGCCCATGACACCGTCCTGGAAGCCGGGGAAGTTCTCCACCTCGGTGGTGTTCATCAGGGCGCCACCGGCGGTGACGGCGCCCTCGAACACCAGCGGCTTCAGCGACGCGCGCGCGGTGTAGAGCGCCGCCGTGTAGCCGGCGGGCCCGGACCCGATGATGATCACGTTACGGACGTCGCTCACGGCTTGATTCCTCGTCTCTGGACAGTGTCTTCAGGAACGGTGAAAGCCTTTCTCAGAGCCTTCACCCCACCCAACGGATCCTAAGGGGCGCGCATTCCCGCTGTGTCCGGGCACACGGCACCGGCTTCCGGGCAGAAGAACGTAGGAGGGAGACGTCCGCGCTCAGGAACGGGCGTAGGTGCTCTCCAGGAGGACCTTGCCAGGGCCGAGCGAGGGCTGCCGCACGCAGGCCGTCTCCACCAGATAGGCGGTGACCCGGCTGTCGTCGCCGACGGCCGGCAGCACCACGAGGAGCGCCTCGCGGTTCTGGTAGACACCTTCTTCGGTGGCGAGCGCGGCGTCCTCGCGGCCGATGCCCCGCTGGACGCAGTCGGGGACCGTGGGCTGCTGGAAGACGCGATTCCCGGTGCTCGACTCGGACTCCACGCCGAGGCTGCCCGGCGTGCGGCCCCGGTTGCTCTGCGCGTGGGTCTCCCCCAGCAGCAGTCCGGTGACCTGTCGCTCCAGCTTGCCTTCGGAGAAGGTGTCCGCGAGGGCCGCCCGCTGCCCTGGATCATCGGGCGAGCCGCCGTCGTCGACGGAGGACACGATCACCGCGCCCAGCCCCAGGGCGGCCGCCGCGAGGGCGGTCCCCAGCGCGGCGACCCGGCGGCGGCCGCTGCGGGTGCGGTTCTTGCGTCCCGGGCCGGTGGTGGCGGCGCGGGCGTGTCCGGAGGGGCGGCCCGTCGCTGCCGATGTTTCACGTGAAACATCGGCAGGGTCCTCCCGCTCGGCGTCGGCGTCGGCGGCGGCATCGGCGTCGAGTAGAGCCTGCGCGGCCAGTGCGGCGTCGATCCGGCCCGCCACGTCGTCCGGCATCCGCGGCGGACCGGGAAGGGTGCCGAGCAGGCCTCGGATCTCCTCCAGCGAGGCGTGGACGTCCGCGCACAGCCCGCATGCGCCCAGATGCCGTCGTACGTCCGCGGTCCGGGACGGCGGCAGCAGGCCCTCGGTGAGGTCGGAGATCTCCGCGACGTCCGGGTGCCCGGTCAGGTCTGTCGTCGACGACGTCACGCTCGTCCACCTCCGCCCTTCACTGCGGCTGCGTCACTCGGCCCCGCGCTCGGTGGCCCCGGCTGATGAGGGCCCGCTGCGGGTGGGACGGATGCCCCCTGCGTCCGGTTCCGCTCCGCGCCCGGTTCTGTGTGCGCACCGCTGCCGCTGCCGCCACTGTCCGGGCGGAGGTGGGTGAGCAGCGGCAGGAGTCTGGCTCTGCCCCGGGCGCAGCGGCTCTTGACGGTGCCGGTGGGCACGTCGAGGATGCGGGCGGCCTCCGCCACCGGGTAGCCCTGCATGTCGACCAGGACGAGTGCCGCCCGCTGGTCGGGAGGAAGGGTGTCCAGTGCGGTGACGAGCTGCCGGTGCAGGTCCGCACGTTCGGCGGGGGCGGCGGCCGACTCGTGCGGCTCCAGCAGTTGTTCCAGGCGCTCGGTGTCGTCGACCGGGGCGGTCCTCCGGGAGGCGGCCTTGCGGGCGCGGTCCAGACAGGCGTTCACCGTGATCCGGTGCAGCCAGGTCGTGACGGCCGACTGCCCCCGGAAGGTGTGGGCGGCGCGGTACGCCGACACGAGAGCGTCCTGGACGGCGTCAGCGGCTTCCTCGCGGTCGCCCAGGGTGCGCAGGGCGACCGCCCAGAGACGGTCCCGGTGCCGGCGCACCAGTTCACCGAAAGCGTCGGGATCGCCTTTCACATGGCGGGTGAGCAGATCCTGGTCGTTCGTCTCGCCGTAACCGGCGCCGTCGGCCATCACACCCTCCCTCGTGTCCGGCTCCGTCAGCCGGTCACCTTGACGTCCGCCAGGCGGCCGCGCCACCTGCCGTCGTCCGCCTGCATGGGCAGATCGGTGAGCCACACGAGGAGGTAGCGGCTCTTGAGCGTCTGGTCGGGCTTGAGGACCACGGTCGTTCCGGAACCTTCGGCGACCTTGCTGAAGGCGTCGAAGGTCGTCGGCTCCGAGGCGGCGTCCGCGCTCGCGCCGAGGAGTTCCACCGAGGTGTCTCCCACGAAGGTCAGGGTCACCTTGCCGACCCGCTGGGCCTTGCCCAGGTCGAGGATGACGCCGACGCCCGTCTTCAGACGGCCGAAGTCGGAGCTGAGGTAGTAGTCCGTCTGCCAGTACGTGTCCGCGCTGCCGTCGTAGATGTTCCCTATCTCGGACGGCTTCTCGGACTGGTCGCCGAAGGGGTCGAAGTCACGGGCACCGCTGATGGCGATGGGCCGGCCGGCCAGCGGCTGCTTCGGGCCCTTGTCGTCCTCGTCGGTGGTCTGCGTCCGGTTCTGGTCGTCGGCCTGGCCGCCGTGGTCCATGAGGACGTCGGCCAGTTGCCAACTGCCGAGGCCCAGGGCGGCGATGAGCAGGGCCGAGACGCCCCACTTCAGTGCCTTGCCGGTGCGGCTCTGCAGTGGGGGCGGCGGGGGCGGCACCGGCCGCGTGATCCCCGGGTGCGCCGCCGTACGGCCGTAGGTGCCCTGCTGGTAGGTCGTGTGCTGGTACTCGGGCGGGGTGGTGAAAGCCGGCTCCGGCGGGCGGATGCGGGGCATCTCGCCGATCGCCTTCACCAGCTCCTCCGGCGTGGTGCACGCGGACTCGTGGCGGGAGGCGGTGGCGCCGTCGTTGGCGAGCGCCCGCATGGTCAGCTCCGACAGGCCCCGGTGGACGCCGGCGCGCACCTGGTCGGGCGGGATCAGACCGAGGTCCTTGGGCAGGCCGGACATGCCGTAGGCGTCGTTCTCGTACGGCCAGCGCTGGGTGAGCGAGGCGTACAGCAGGGCGCCGATGGCCTCGGTGTCGGTGCGCTGCGGGGTGTCGGAGGTGATGCCGCGCAGCGCGGCGTTGACGGCCAGGCCGCGGATGCGCCACTGCCCGGTCGAGGTGCGCAGCACGGCG
The DNA here is from genome assembly GCF_039542605.1 of Streptomyces ziwulingensis. Classification (NCBI taxonomy): domain Bacteria; kingdom Bacillati; phylum Actinomycetota; class Actinomycetes; order Kitasatosporales; family Streptomycetaceae; genus Streptomyces; species Streptomyces ziwulingensis. Next base: position 106,719 of record NZ_BAABIG010000022.1, on the reverse strand, counting down.
TTGGGGCTGAGGCGGAGATGGGCGAGGCCCTCGCGGTGCGCCGAGGCCATCGCGGAGGTGACCTGACTGACCATCTGGTAGGCGTCGTACACCTCCAGCGGGCCGGCGGCGAGGAGCGTCGTCAGCTCGGTGGCGTCGGGCAGCCATTCGTGGACGACGTAGACGAGGTCGTTGTCCTCCACGGCGTCCAGCACCTGGACGAAGCGGAGGTCACCGAGGAGGGCGGAGGAGCGGGCGGCGGCCAGTACGGACCGGGCCCGGGAGTGCGCCGCGGGAAGGACGTGGACGCCGACGGCACGGCGGAGTTTCTCGTCGACCGCGCGCCAACTGCTGAAACCGTCCAGCCGGGTGACGCACTCCTCGAGCCGGTAGCGTCTGGCGAGCTTGTGGCCGCTGTGCAGTTCGGGAGGCGAGACCCTCCCGGAACTCTCGGTCCCGCTCCTGTGTACCTCGTCGCTGTCCGTGTCCCGCTCCCGGTTGTTGGCCACCCCGTCGGCCGTGGACTGGTCCGCCCGTGCGGTCAGCGACTTCTCGCCGTCGCTGTCCGCCACGTCGACGGCAGCCGTGCTCCGTTCCGCCACCGCCGTACCCGCCTCCCCGATCGATGAGCGCCTTCCGGCACCCGATGCGCGCCGTCCGACACCGAAACCAATTGTGCCCACAGTCCGCCGCAATGCACGACACGCAGCGGGGGACGATGGTTGTGCGCCTACCCCCGGGCTCAGCGTCCCAGGCGTCCGCGGACCATACCGACCAGCGAGTTGAGCTCCTCGATCCGCATCCGGCGGGCGGCGACGTAGAAGACGCCCAGCAGGACCGCCCCACCGGCCAGCAGGGCGGCGAAGGAGCCGACGACGCCCTGTCCGAGGGTGTGTCCGATCCCGTAGCAGACCGCGCCGCTGAGCAGGGCGGCCGGCACCGAGGCGATGGCCAGCCGGGCGTAGGTCCGCAGCACACGGGCTCCGTCCAGGTCACCGCCGAGCCGCTTGCGCAGCCGACGCCAGGCGATGCCCACGCCGACCGCGTACGCCAGCCCGTAGGAAGCGGCCATGCCGACCACGGCCCACCGCGAGGGGATCAGGAAGTAACACAGGACCGAGGCGCTCGCGTTGACCGCGGCCACGATGACGGTGTTGTAGAACGGCGTCCGGGTGTCCTCGTAGGCGTAGAACGCGCGCAGCACGACGTACTGCACGGAGTAGGGGACGAGGCCGAGGGCGAAGGCCATCAGCATGTAGCCCATGTTGGTGGCTTCGCTGGTGCCGGAGGAGCCGAAGATGAGCGTGCACATCGGGATGCCGAGCGCGACGAAGCCGAAGGCGATCGGCACGATCGCGACGGCCGTCGTGCGCAGTCCCTGGGAGATGTCGTCCCGGACCGCGCCGGTGTCGTCGTCGGCCGCCGACCGCGAGATGCGGGGCAGCAGGGCGGCCATCAGGGAGACCGTGATGATGGCCTGCGGCAGGCCCCAGATCAGTTGGGCGTTGGCGTAGGCGGCGAAGCCGGTGCCGTCGACCGGCGACGACTTGCCCGCGGCGGTGGAGAGCTGGGTGACGACGATCGCGCCGGCCTGGTTGGCGAGCACGAAGAGGAAGGTCCACTTGGCGAGCGTGACGGCCTTGCCGAGACCGTGGCCCTTCCAGTCGAAGCGCAGCCGCATCCGGAAGCCGGTCTCGCGCAGGTAGGGGATCATCGCGAGCGCCTGCACGACGAGGCCGAGCAGGATACCGACGCCCAGGAGCCGCTGCCCCTCCGGCGGGATGCTGGTGACCTCCATCCCGGAGGCGGCGGAGGTGCCGTACACGTAGATGAACATGCCGAGCGTCACGATGATGACGATGTTGTTCAGGACCGGCGTCCACATCATCGCGCCGAACTTGCCGCGCGCGTTGAGGATCTGGCCCATCACCACGTGGACGCCCATGAAGAAGATCGAGGGCAGGAAGTACGTGACGAAGGTGATGCCGACCTCGTTGGCCGCCGGGTCGCTCGCGACCGGGTCGGACAGCAGCCGGATCAGGAGCGGCGCGCCGAGGACCGCCAGGACGGTGAGCACGCCGAGCGCCACCATCACCAGGGTCAGCAGCCGGTTGGCGAACGCCTCGCCGCCGTCCTCGTCGTCTCGCATGGCGCGCACGAGCTGCGGCACGAAGACGGAGTTGAGGCCGCCGCCGACGGTGAGGATGTAGATCATCGTGGGGAGCTGGTAGGCCACCTGGAAGGTGTCGCCGAGCAGGCCGACGCCCAGGGCCGAGACGATCAGGGCGGAACGGATGAAGCCCGTGAGGCGGGAGACCATCGTCCCCGCCGCCATCAGGGCACTCGACTTCAGCAGCCCGCCCGCGCGTCCCTTCTTGGCCGCCGCGGGCGCTGCCGACGCCGTGGCCTCGATGCCCTGGGCGGGCGTCTCGGCCGCCGTTGGCGGGGCGGTCAGGTACTGGCCCGGCGGTGGTTCCGCGTACTGGCCCGGGGCCGGCGAGGCCGCACCGTGCGGGTCGTGCCCCGCGGGCACCGGCGTGCCGTACGGGTCCTGCCCGCCCTGGGCCGCCGCGGCGTACGCGTCCGGTCCGGCCGGGGCCGCGGCGCCGTACTGGCCCTGGGCGGGAGCGGCGGTGCCGTACCGCGGGGTGCCGTACTGCTCCTGGGCGGGGCCCGTGCCGTACGGGCCGGGCGCCTCGGCCGTGCCGTACTGCCCCTGGGCCTGGGGCTGCCCGTACTGTCCCCGCGGGTCACCGTAGGGCTGGGGCGCGGGCACCGCTGTCCGGTCGTCGTAGGACGGGTGACCGCCGCCCTGCTGCTGGTCCCGGAAGAGATGCGCGAAGGCGTCGGGCTCGTGGCGCTGCTCGCCGGCCTGGGTGACCAGGTCGTCCACCCCGACGAACTGCGTGGTGCGCGGATCGTCGCCGTAGGGCAGGTACCGGCCGGGACCCTCCGGCTCGGGCGGCGGGGTCTGCGCCCACACCTGCGGGTCGGGGGCGTACGGGGAGGCGGGCGGCTGACCGTAGAGCTGCTGCTGCGGCGGGTGGGCGCCCGGCGGCGGCGGGGGGTGCGCGGCGCGGTCGTAGAGCGCCTCGTCGACCGGGTCCTGGGCGGACAGGTCCTGCGCCCGGTAGGGGTCCTGGTCGTAGGCGTCCTGGAGGTACATGTCCGCGGGCGGCTGCGGCGGTACCTGATCGTGCTCGGGCGGCGGCCCCTCGGAGTGGCCCGAGTCGTCCGCGGCCCGGCCGCGGTCACCGTCGTACGGCGCGTTCATGGTTACCCCACCTCATCGTCCCGGGCCCACCGGCCACGACATCTCAACGGTCCACTCTCTCACCCGTGCCGGACGGGTCGGCGCTTTCCGTTGCGGTGTCCGGTGCCGGGTCACTCGGCTGCTCGCCGTCACCTGCCCCGGAGTGCGTCCCGGTCTCTTCCGCCGGCCGGTCGCCGGAACCGTCCGGGCTCCCGGGGGTGTCCTCGGGAGCCGCGCCCGCACCGGGGTCCCCGTCGTCCCCGGCGCGGGCCGCGGCGCGCTTGCGCTGCTGGTACATCCGGTAGCCGGCCAGGACCAGGAGGAGGACACCGCCGCCGATCACCAGCATGACGGTCGGCGTGATCTCGGTGACCTTCACGTCGAAGGTGACCGGCTCGCCGTACTTCCCGCCGTCCGCCGTGTAGAGCTGGGCGATCACCTTCGCACGGCCGTTGGCGTTCGCGGAGGTGGTGAACTTCACCGACTGGCTGTGCCCGCCGGAGACCGTGACGGGCTGCTCCTGGTAGGCGTTGCCGTCGATCTCCAGGCGGGTCGGGTTGGTCGAGGTGAGCCGCAGCACCAGGTGGTCGACGCCCTGCACCAGGTTGTTCTGCACGGTCACGGGGATGGTGGCGCTGCGGCCGGAGAGCTTGGTCTCCGACTTGTCGATCAGCCTGACCTGGCCGGTCAGCCCGTCGAGGTAGTTCTCCACGCCGTTGCGGAACGTCTGCGCGGGGGTGGCCCGGTCGCGCCACGACGCCGACAACCCCCGGTTCATGGACCGCCCGAAGGGCGTCACCACCCGGGACGGGTCGGACAGGACCACCTTGAAGTGGTTCAGCTTGTCCTGCGTCCGGGCGAGCTGCTCGAACGCCGTGTGCGGCAGCTCCTTCTTGCGCAGCGAGGCGGGGTACGCGGACGCCGACGGCACCTTGGTCGTGGCCCGCGGGTCGGGCTTGGCCGCGGCGGCGGCGGTCAGCTTCTGGGACTGGGACCAGTTGCCGTCCTGGAGGGCGGTCAGCGCCTCCGCCATCGCGCGGGCCTGGCTTCCGGTCGGTGTCCGCTGCGGGGCGACGACGACGCTGCGCTGCTGCCCGGTCTGCAGGTCGGCCGTCAGGCTCTGGGCGAGGAACCGCTGCACCGCCGAGGTGGAGGCGGACGCGCTGGTCAGATCGCCTGCGAACGCCGTCGACAGCCGGGCGTCCGCGACGACCGCCGTCGTACCCCCGCCGATCGGGCGGGCCGCGGAGGGCGTGTACGACAGCCCGTCGGTCTCCTGGAGGCTGTCGCTGCGGGCGATCACCTTGTCGGCCCCCGCGGACGTGGCGACCTTCACGATCGACGGGTCGACGGCGCCGTCCACGGGCCAGGCGAAGTCGGTGTCCGGCTTCACGTGCAGGATCGGCTCCACCGTGTTGGTGACCACGTCGGTGGCGTCCTTGAGCTGGCTGAGCGAACCGGTGACGTCCGTGCCGTTGTGGGCGAGGGAGGCCAGGTCGGGGTCGGCGAAGGGCACCGCCACGACCTCCTTCTCCCGCACCGCGCTCTGGAGGTCGGTGAGCCACTGCTTGGCGACGGCCTGGTGCCGTCCGGCCGTGGTGCTGCCGTCCGCGCCCCGCACCTCGTAGCTGCGGGTCATCGCGTCGACGGAGGCCAGCAGGTCGGGGTCGACCACCCAGGTGACGTCGAGGTCCTTGCCGAGCGCCACCATCTGGTTCAGCCGGCCGCCCGGGGAGATCTCCTTGGCCAGGTCGTCATCGAGGAAGACCGGGGTCTGCTGCTCGTTGGAACCGGTCTCGGCGGCCATGTGGGAGGAGGACATGAGCGGCCACAGGAACGTCGTCCTCGTCTTCGTGCCCGCCGCGTCGGGCTGCCAGGGCAGGAAGGTCCGCCGCACGCCGAGGACCTGCACCCAGGGCTGCGCCGAGGTCTGTCCGGAGAGAGTCACGGCGAACTGGTACACGCCGTCCTCGCCGAGATCCAGCTCGTCCACCGGCACGGAGATGTTGAAGCTCTCGGAGACGCCGGGCGTGAGCTTGGAGAACTTCTCGCCGTACTTGTCGTCGATCTGCGAACCGAGCGAGCCGCCGAGGTCGTCGCTGTCGCGGGCGATGGTGTCGATGGCGGAACGCGTCTCGGCCCGCGGGCCCACATGGAGGCCGACGCGGGCGCCGGTGACCGTCTGCTCGCTGTCGTTCGTCACCGTGCCCGACACGGTGACGGTGTCACCGTCCGTCGGGGCCGCCGGGCTGAGCGAGTCGACCGCCACGGCCACGCCGCCGGTGTCCGAGGCCGCGGCCTCGACGCTCGTCCGCCCGGCCGCCTGCGCGGGCCCGGCCGGAAGCTGCGCCAGACCGGCCAGCAGAGGGGCGCCGGCCAGCAGCGCCGCGGCGCGCCGTACCCAGCGGCGGGCAGGTGAGGGACCGGTCCCCTGGAAGTCTGCCGCCTCGGCCACGCGCTCGCCCGTCCCTCGTCGTCAGTGGTCGTCGGAATGTGCGTCCACGCATGGTAACGATGCGCGCTGAGGGGAAGTGCCGCGGAGTGGTCCACAAGATCGCGCGGAGACCGGGTGACGGACCGGGCTGCCGTGTATATGCCCCTATAGAGGGGGGCGGGTGAACAAGGGGGTGCGCTCGTGCCCGCTCGGGCCACGTAACCTTTTCTGTTGTGCCGAACGCCAATGAAGTGAGCCCCAGTGCCCTGAGCCAGGTGCAGCACCGCGCGGTGAGTGAACTGCTGCGGATCGCGCCGGTCGCCGACGACCTGGCCCGCCGATTCCAGGAGGCGGGGTTCTCCCTCGCGCTGGTCGGCGGCTCGGTCCGGGACGCGTTGCTCGGACGGCTCGGCAACGATCTGGACTTCACCACCGATGCCCGCCCCGAGGACGTGCTCAAGATCCTGCGCCCCTGGGCGGACGCCGTCTGGGAGGTCGGGATCGCCTTCGGCACCGTGGGGGCGCAGAAGGACGCCCGCGTCGGCGACGCCGACCGGAGCTTCCAGATCGAGGTGACCACCTACCGGTCGGAGGCGTACGACCGCACCTCGCGCAAGCCCGAGGTGTCCTACGGCGACTCCATCGAGCAGGATCTCGTCCGGCGGGACTTCACGGTCAACGCGATGGCCGTCGCCCTGCCGCGGAAGGAGTTCGTCGACCCGCACGGCGGCCTCGACGATCTCGCGGCCCGGGTGCTGCGCACCCCGGGGACGCCCGAGGCGTCCTTCTCCGACGATCCGCTGCGCATGATGCGCGCCGCGCGCTTCGCCGCGCAGCTCGACTTCGAGGTGGCGCCCGAGGTCGTCGCGGCCATGAAGGCGATGTCCGGGCGGATCGAGATCGTCTCGGCGGAGCGCGTCCGGGAGGAGCTGAACAAGCTGATCCTGTCCGCCCACCCCCGCAAGGGGCTGGCGCTCCTGGTGGACACCGGCCTCGCCGATCACGTCCTGCCCGAACTGCCGGCGCTGCGGCTGGAGAGTGACGAGCACCACCGGCACAAGGACGTCTACGAGCACACGCTGATCGTGCTGGAGCAGGCGATGGCCCTGGAGGAGGACGGCCCGGACCTGGTCCTGCGGCTGGCGGCCCTCCTGCACGACGTCGGCAAGCCCCGCACCCGCCGCTTCGAGAAGGACGGCCGGGTCTCGTTCCACCACCACGAGGTGGTCGGGGCCAAGATGACGAAGAAGCGCATGCTGGCGCTGAAGTACTCCAACGAACTGGTGCGGGACGTCTCCCGGCTGGTCGAGCTGCACCTGCGGTTCCACGGGTACGGCATGGGTGAGTGGACGGACTCCGCGGTCCGCCGGTACGTCCGGGACGCGGGCCCGCTCCTCGGCCGCCTGCACAAGCTGACCCGCTCCGACTGCACGACCCGTAACAAGCGCAAGGCCACCGCGCTCTCCCGGGCGTACGACGGTCTGGAGGAGCGGATCGGCACTCTTCAGGAGCAGGAGGAGCTGGACTCGATCCGTCCCGACCTCGACGGCAACCAGATCATGGAGATCCTCGGGGTCCGGCCCGGACCGGCCGTCGGCCAGGCGTACAAGCACCTGCTGGAGCTGCGTCTGGAGAACGGGCCGATGGAGCGGGACGAGGCGGTGGCCGCGCTCAGGGAGTGGTGGGCCCGGCAGGACCGGCAAGAGGGGTGACAGAGGGGTGACGGGTGGAACGGGGTCATGTTTCACGTGAAACATGACCCCGTTCCACGGGCGCGGGCCCTCGTCGCTCAGATCTCCTTGAGGCAGAGAACGACGTCGTGGCCGTCGCCGACCTGGTAGTACGAGATCTCGGCTTCCTTGACGGCCTCGCACTTGCCGCTGTCGCTGGTGTCCTCGAACTTCTCGACGACCTTGTACTGGGCGTCACCGGAGGAGCAGTCGACGGTCTTCAGGTCGGGTGACGCCTGCGTCCCCTCGTTGTGCATGCAGCTACCCGCCTCGGTGGTCTCGGCGTCGCTCTGGCTGAAGTACCACTTGCCGCCGGCGATGGCGATCGCGATGGCGACGACGGCGAGGAGCCGCAGCGCCTTCTTCTTGAAGCGGCCGCCGCGCGGGGAGGGCGGGACGGGGGCGTACGGCATGCCCTGCGGGGGCACCCCGGGCTGTCCGGTCTGCTGCGGGTGGCCCGGCTGGCCCTGGGCGAAGGGGTTGCCGGTGCCCTGCGCGTAGGGGTTCTGCCCCTGCGGCGGCTGCGGCGGCTGCGAGGCCGGCGGCTGATCCGGCGCGAACGGATTTCCCTGGGACGGCGGAGTGGTCACTTGGGGGTCCCCCTCAAACAGAAGTACGTGACGCGCACATGGCGCTCATAAGACGCACGTAAGTTACCGGCCACCACTGACATCTCTGTAGCCCAGCGGACCTTTGTGGCTCTTATGTGACACCTACTGGCGACCGAACCGGGTCATAGCCGTGGCAACCGCCCCGTAGACGAGGGCGACGGAGACGACGAGCGGTACCGAGCGGCCGTCCGGCGGCAGCATCAGGGCGGCCACCCCGGCCGCACCGACGAACGCGACGTTGAACAGCACGTCGTAGACGGAGAAGATCCGGCCACGGAAGGCGTCCTCGACCGAGGTCTGCACGAGGGTGTCGGTCGCGATCTTCGAACCCTGGGTGATCAGTCCCAGGACGAACGCCGCGGCGAGCAGCGGCCCGGTGGCGAACGGGAGGCCGAGGGCGGGCACCAGCACCGCCGCCAGGGCCGCGCACACGGCGATCCAGCGGCCCGGGCTCAGCCGGCCCACCGCCCAGGGCGTGAGCACGGCCGCCGCGAAGAAGCCCGCGCCGGAGACGCCCAGCGCCAGACCCAGCAGGGCGAGCCCCTCGTCGGTGGTCGAGGTCAGGGCGTACCGGCAGAGCATCAGCAGCATCACCAGCAGGGCGCCGTAGCAGAACCGCAGCAGCGTCATGGCGGCGAGCGACCGCGCCGCCTCCTGGCGGACGGGCGCGGCGAGGTGCCGTACCCCCGCGGTCAGGCCGCGGGCGGTGCCGGCCAGGGCCGTGCCCAGCCGCTGATGGACGCGGACCCGGTCGGGCCCGAGCAGTTCCACCGCGATCCGCAGCGATGCCAGCGCGCCGCACAGGTACAGCACGGCGCCCAGCAGCACCACGGCGGCGTCGGAGTCGGCGACCACCAGGCGGACGAGGAAGGCGAGCCCCCCGCCGGCCGTCGCGGCCAGCGTTCCGGCCGTCGGGGACAGGGAGTTGGCGATCACCAGCCGGTCGGCGTCGACCACCCGCGGCAGAGCCGCGGAGAGACCGGCCAGGACGAAGCGGTTGACGGCCGTGACGGAGAGCGCGGCGACGTAGAAGAGCCAGTCCGGGACCGAGGCGATCATCAGGACGGCCGTCACCGAGGCCATCAGGGCGCGCAGCAGGTTGCCGTGGAGAAAGACCTGGCGGCGGCGCCAGCGGTCCAGGAACACGCCCGCGAAGGGGCCCACCAGCGAGTACGGGAGCAGCAGGACCGCCATCGCGGAGGCGATCGCGGCGGCCGAGGTCTGTTTCTCCGGCGAGAAGACGACGTAGGTGGCGAGTCCCACCTGGTAGACGCCGTCGGCGCCCTGGGAGAGCAGGCGGACGGCGAGCAGGCGCCGGAACCCCTTCAGTCGCAGGAGGACACGCAGGTCACGGACGACGGCCATGGGGCACAGCCTCACACACGCGGTGGGCGCGCGGGCGCACTGCCTCAGCCGGGCACCGGGACCGCACGGCCTGGACCGCGAAGAGGGTCCCCGGGCGTGTCGCCTCGGGGACCCTCTTCCGTTCGCCGGGGGGAGCGGCTCAGCGCTCGACCTCACCCGCGATGAACTTCTCGACGTTGTTGCGCGCCTCGTCGTCGAAGTACTGCACCGGCGGGGACTTCATGAAGTAGCTCGACGCCGACAGGATCGGGCCGCCGAGGCCGCGGTCCTTGGCGATCTTCGCGGCGCGAACCGCGTCGATGATGACACCGGCCGAGTTCGGGGAGTCCCAGACCTCGAGCTTGTACTCCAGGTTCAGCGGGACGTCACCGAAGGCGCGGCCCTCGAGCCGGACGTAGGCCCACTTGCGGTCGTCCAGCCAGGCCACGTAGTCCGACGGGCCGATGTGGACGTTCTTCTCGCCGAGGTCCCGGTCGGGGATCTGGGAGGTGACGGCCTGCGTCTTGGAGATCTTCTTCGACTCGAGGCGGTCGCGCTCGAGCATGTTCTTGAAGTCCATGTTGCCGCCGACGTTGAGCTGCATCGTGCGGTCCAGGACGACGCCCCGGTCCTCGAAGAGCTTCGCCATGACGCGGTGCGTGATGGTGGCGCCGACCTGCGACTTGATGTCGTCACCGACGATCGGCACGCCCGCCTCGGTGAACTTGTCCGCCCACTCCTTGGTGCCGGCGATGAAGACCGGGAGGGCGTTGACGAAGGCGACCTTGGCGTCGATGGCGCACTGCGCGTAGTACTTCGCCGCGTCCTCGGAACCCACGGGCAGGTAGCAGACCAGGACGTCGACCTGCTTGTCCCTGAGGACCTCGACGATGTCGGCCGGCTCCTCGGCGGACTCCTCGATGGTCTCCCGGTAGTACTTGCCGAGACCGTCGAGGGTGTGGCCGCGCTGGACCTGGACGCCGCTGCGGGGCACGTCGCAGATCTTGATCGTGTTGTTCTCGGAGGCGCCGATGGCGTCCGCGAGGTCCAGCCCGACCTTCTTGGCGTCCACGTCGAAGGCGGCGACGAACTCGATGTCACTGACGTGGTAGTCGCCGAACTGGACGTGCATCAGGCCCGGGACCTTGGACGCCGGGTCGGCGTCCTTGTAGTACTCGACGCCCTGCACCAACGATGCGGCGCAGTTGCCCACGCCGACGATGGCTACGCGAACCGAACCCATTCCGGTTGCTCCCTGTGTGTACGAGTGAGGCCCTGACTGGGCGCTCACGTGGCGGTGTCGTCGGGCGAGTCCGGCCGGGAGTGCTCCCCGGGCCGGGGCAGGCCGCCCGGCGCTCCATGTGTGGTGTCCTCGCGAGCGGCGCTCTCGGCGGCGGGACCGCGCAGGTCCCGCCCCGCCCGCTCGCTCTCGATGAGCTCGTTCAGCCAGCGCACCTCGCGCTCCACGGACTCCATGCCGTGGCGCTGAAGCTCGAGCGTGTAGTCGTCGAGCCGCTCCCGGGTCCGGGCCAGCGAGAGGCGCATCTTCTCCAGGCGCTCCTCCAGCCGGCTGCGACGGCCCTCCAGCACGCGCATGCGCACGTCACGCGACGTCTGTCCGAAGAAGGCGAAGCGAGCGGCGAAGGTCTCGTCCTCGTAGGCCTCGGGACCCGTCTGCGAGAGGAGCTGCTCGAAGTGCTCCTTACCCTCCGCCGTCAACCGGTAGACGATCTTGGCGCGGCGGCCCGCCAGCGCGGCGGTGGCCTCGGTGGTGTTCCCCGGCTCCTCGATCAACCAGCCGTTGGCGAGCAGCGTCTTGAGGCAGGGGTACAGCGTCCCGTAGCTGAACGCCCGGAACACACCGAGTGAAGTGTTGAGTCGCTTGCGCAGCTCGTAGCCGTGCATCGGGGATTCGCGGAGCAGGCCGAGGACGGCGAACTCGAGGATGCCGGAACGTCGGCTCATCGTCGCCTCCTCCCTGTCGCGGCCCTGCGATACCGGGCTCATCGTGGTCTTTATGCCGAGCTGATGTATCGACTCGATACATCCAGACGATAGAACGGCCTTCCGCTCCCGACAAGAGGCAAAATCGTGAACGGGATCACATCGCCGATTCATACGAAGCAAGTTGCCTGATTTGAGGTGAACTTCGGAGCTCGGGGGTTTTGACGGTGCGTAGTCTGTGCGCCATGCAGACCACTGGGAACCGAGTGACGCCCGGGGGCGTCCTCGTCCCCGGTGCAGTACGGGTGAATACGGCAGCGGCCGCATCCGTACTTCGGGGGGACCGGAAACCAGCCGCCGTTGCCAGGCGCGCCGGGGTGCGCCTGCCCGAGGAGTAGTCGTTCGATGAGCGAGCACCGTCGCAAACCGCCGCAGCCGCAGGGAGGCGGACGTGCCGCGGCCCGACGCGGCCAGTCCGGCTCGTCCTCCGGCCGCCGCGCGGCACCGCGAGGCGCCACAGAGCCTCCGTCCGACTCGCACGAGTCGGGGGGTGAGGAACGCCAGTACGGCAGCCGTGCCGAGGCCCGCCGCGCGGCACAGCGCGGCGCCGGCGGCCGGCGCAGAGGGGCCGAACCGGGCCGGCGCGCGTCGCCGGCCGCCGGGCGCGGCCGCGCGCCCGCGGCCGGGAAGAAGCGGGTGATCGACTACCCGCGCTTCGACAAGGACGGATGGCACCGGTGGGTGCCGTCCTGGAAGCTCGTGTCCGGGCTGTGCGTCGGCTTCTTCGGCTGCCTGGTGGCCGCCGCGGGCATCGCGTACGCCATGGTGGGCATCCCCGACGAGGCGAAGACCGCGACGGCCCAGAACAACGTGTACTACTGGGCCGACGGCTCCCAGATGGTCGCCACGGGTGGTGAGCGCAACCGCCAGATCGTCGAGCTGGAGCAGATCCCCAAGGACATGCAGAACGCCGTCATCTCGCAGGAGAACAAGACCTTCTACGACGACAGCGGCATCGACCCCAAGGGCATCGCCCGCGCGGTGTTCAACATGGCCAGGGGCGGCAACACCCAGGGCGGCTCGACCATCACCCAGCAGTACGTCAAGAACGCGATGCTGGACGACCAGTCGCAGACCGTCTCCCGCAAGGTCAAGGAGATCCTGGTCTCCATCAAGGTGGGCGCCAAGCTCGACAAGGACGACATCCTCAAGGGCTACCTGAACTCCGCCTACTACGGCCGCGGTGCCTGGGGCATCCAGGCGGCCTCACGGGCGTACTTCGACAAGGACGCCGAGAACCTGGACGCCGGCGAGTGCGCGTTCCTGTCGGCGATGCTCAAGGGCGCGACGTACTACGACCCGGCGGGTGCGACGTCCATCGACGCCACGGCCACCGACAAGGCCAACCAGAAGAGGGCCCTGCTCCAGATGCAGGACACCCTCGACAAGATGGTCGAGTACGGACGCCTCGACGCCGCCGAGCGGGCCAAGTTCACGAAGCTGCCCGACTGGAAGAACCCGCGGTCGAACACGCAGTTGAGCGGTCAGATCGGTTACCTGGTCGACCTGGCCAAGGCTTCCCTGATCAAGAACGACGTGGTCACCGCCAACGATTTGGAGCAGGGCGGCTACTCGATCTACACCACCTTCAGCAAGAAGAAGGTCAAGGAACTCGAGACCGCCGTCACCAAGGTCTACAAGAAGAACATCGACCCGAAGAAGCGGCCCGAGACCGACACCCACGTCCAGTTCGGCGGGGCGTCGGTGAATCCGGACACCGGAGCCATCGAGGCCATCTACGGTGGCGCGGACGCGACCACCCACTTCACCAACAACGCCGATGTGACCGGTGCCCAGGTCGGTTCGACGTTCAAGCCCTTCGTGCTCGCGGCGGCGATGAAGTGGGGCGTGCGGGACCCGGACCTCGGGGAGGTCCAGGCGCAGGACGAGCGCACCAAGGTCTCACCGAAGAGCCTCTACAGCGGCGAGAACAAGCTGAAGATCAAGGAGTACAACGGGGCGATCTGGCACAACGAGAAGGGCGAGGAGTGGAACCAGGTCAACGACGGTGACGAATCGCGCGGTGAAGCCCCGGACTACAAGATCGACCTGCGTGAGGCGATGCAGTTCTCGGTGAACTCCGCCTACGTGCAGCTCGGCATGGACGTCGGCCTGGACAAGGTCAAGGAGGCCGCGGTCGACTCGGGGATCCTGAAGGACAGCCTGACCGGCACGTCCTTCCCCTCGTTCTCGATCGGCATCTCCGACCCGAGCGCGATCCGGATGGCCGGCTCCTACGCCACCTTCGCGGCCAGCGGTGAGCAGCGTGATCCGTTCTCGGTCACCAAGGTGACCAGCAAGGACGGCACGATCTACACCCACAAGGACGCGACCAGGGCGGCGTTCGAGGCCAAGGTCGCGGACAACGTCACGGACGTGCTGAAGACCGTGGTCGAGGACGGCACGGGTACCAACGCCCAGCTCACCGGCCGTGAGGTGGCGGGCAAGACCGGTACCACCGACGGCAACAAGTCCGCCTGGTTCGTCGGCTACACCCCGCAGCTCTCGACGGCGATCACGATGTTCCGCTACCCGGACGACGAGAACATCAAGAACCGCACCTTCCTTGAGATGTACGGGACGGGCGACCAGGACTCCATCCACGGTGCCTCGTTCCCGTCGGAGATCTTCCAGGCGTACATGGAGCAGGCGCTGAAGGGGCAGCCGGTGGAGAAGTTCCCGACGCCGGAGCCCATCGGTGAGGTCCTCAACGACGAGCCGTCGCCGACGCCGACCCCGTCGGTCACCGCCTCCGAGACCGAGGAGGAGGAGAGTCCGACCCCGACTCCCACGCCCTCCGAGACCGAGGAGGAGAGCCCCACGCCGACGCCGTCCGAGAGCTGTGGCGTCTTCGACTGGAACTGCGAGGAAGAGGACGGCGGCTCGGAGAACGGTGGAGAGACCGGCGGCGAGGAGGACGGCGGCCAGAGCTCGACACCCTCGGCCAGCGAGTCGACCGAGACGAGCGACACCAGAGGCGGTGAGAACGGCGGAGATCTCTTCGGAGGCCCGAACGGCTAGCTGAGATCTGCCCCGCATGCGGGTGTTTCACGTGAAACATCCGTACCCGACCGGTGACCGAAGGGCCGCCGCACCGACCGGTGCGGCGGCCCTCGGCGTTTTCCCCGGCAGGTACGGCAGGATGTGCCCATGTCCAGTGCAGAAACCACGCAAGCGAGCGCTCAGACCGGCCCGGTGCGGCCCACCGAGGAGGACTCGGTCGCCGCGGCCGGCAGCGAGCTGATCGGCGGCCCCATCGGCCGGCGGGCCCTGCTCGGAGCGTCCTGGTGGACTCCGGTACGGGTCATCGTGCTCGTGGCGATCGGCATGTTCGCCCTCGGTCTGATCCAGAAGGCGCCCTGCTACGACGGCGGCTGGTTCTTCGGCGCCAGCTCGCAGTACACCCACGCCTGCTACTCGGACATCCCGCATCTCTACTCGGGACGCGGGTTCGCGGACGGTCTCGTGCCGTACTTCGACAAGCTCCCCGGCGACATGCAGTACCTGGAGTACCCGGTGCTGACCGGCCTCTTCATGGAGGTCGCCGCCTGGATCACGCCGGGCGGCGGCAGCATGCAGGACCAGCAGCAGTGGTACTGGCTGGCCAACGCCGGGATGCTGATGATCTGCGCGGCCGTCATCGCGGTCTGCGTGACGCGCACGCACGCGAGGCGCCCGTGGGACGGGCTGCTGATCGCCCTGGCGCCCGCCGCCGCCCTCACCGCGACGATCAACTGGGACCTGCTGGCGGTGGCGCTCACGGCCGCGGCGATGCTCATGTGGTCGCGGGGCCGTTCCCTGGCCTTCGGGGTGCTGCTGGGCCTCGCCACGGCCGCCAAGCTCTATCCCTTCCTCCTCCTCGGCCCCCTGCTCGTCCTGTGCTGGCGTGCGGGCAAGTGGCGCCAGTACGGGGCCGCGCTGGGCGGCGCGGCTGCCGCCTGGCTCGTGGTGAACGTGCCGGTGATGCTCTTCGCCTTCGACGGATGGTCGAAGTTCTACACGTTCAGTCAGGAGCGGGGCGTCGACTTCGGGTCCTTCTGGCTGGTCCTCGCCCAGAACTCGGACAGCCCGCTCGGCACCGAGACGGTCAACACGCTCGCCATGGTGCTGATGCTGCTGTGCTGCGGCGGCATCGCGGCGCTCACCCTGACCGCTCCCCGCCGCCCGCGCTTCGCCCAGCTCGCCTTCCTGATCGTCGCGGTCTTCATCCTCACCAACAAGGTCTACTCACCGCAGTACGTACTGTGGCTGGTGCCCCTGGCCGTGCTGGCCCGGCCGAAGTGGCGGGACTTCCTGATCTGGCAGGCGTGCGAGGTGGCGTACTTCCTCGGCATCTGGATGTATCTCGCCTATACGACCAGCGGAGACGCCCACAAGGGGCTGCCGACCGACGGCTACCACTGGACGATCGGGCTGCATCTGCTGGGCACGCTGTACCTGTGCGTCATGGTCGTCCGCGACATCCTCGTGCCCGACCGGGACCCGGTGCGCGGGGCCGGCGGCGACGACCCCTCGGGCGGGGTGCTGGACGGCGCGGCCGACGTCTTCGCAGTCGGGCCGGCGACGCGTCCCGCGCGGCACGCGGCGCACCACGACGGGCTCGCGCACCACGACGGGCTCCAGGTCGACTGGGGCGCCGACCGGCCGACCGACGGCGGTTCGCTGTGAGCGAACAGGGCCGGTGACCGACGCGAAAGGCCGTGCCCGGTTCTCCGAGCACGGCCTATCGCTGCGAGTGGGCGGGTCTCAGCGGTCCAGGATGCGGTCGAACTGGGTGGTGGTGTGCCGCAGGTGGGCCACCAGCTCGTCGCCGACCTTCGGCTCCGGCGCGTCCGAGGGCACGAACAGGATCGACACCTGCATGTGCGGCGGCTCCGCGAACCAGCGCTGCTTGTCGCCCCAGACGAACGGCGCGAGGTTCCGGTTGACCGTGGCGAGGCCGGCCCGGGCGACGCCCTTGGCGCGCGGCATGACACCGTGCAGCGCCTTCGGGGCCTCCAGGCCCACACCGTGCGACGTACCGCCCGCCACGACCACCAGGAACCCGTCCGAGGCGGCCTTCTGCTGCCGGTAACCGAAGCGCTCGCCCTTGGTGACGCGGGTGACGTCCAGGACGGCGCCGCGGTACTCGGTCGCGTCGTGGTCGCCCAGCCACAGCCGGGTGCCGATCCGGGCGCGGAAGCGGGTCTGCGGGAACTGCTGCTGGAGACGGGCCAGTTCGTCGGCCTTGAGGTGGCTGACGAACATGGTGTGCAGCGGCAGCCGGGCCGCGCGCAGCCGGTCCATCCAGCCGATGACCTCCTCGACGGCGTCCGAGCCGTCGGTGCGGTCCAGCGGCAGGTGGATGGCGAAGCCTTCCAGCCGGACGTTCTCTATGGCGGCGTGCAACTGCGGCAGGTCCTGCTCACTGATGCCGTGCCGCTTCATCGAGGACATCACCTCGATGACCACCCGGGCGCCCACCAGGCCGTACACGCCGTCGATGGACGAGACCGAGCGGATCACCCGGTCGGGCAGCGGCACCGGCTCCTCGCCCCGCCGGTACGGCGTCAGGACGAGCAGATCGCCGCCGAAGCAGTCCTTGATCCGGGCGGCCTCGTACGTGGTGCCGACCGCGAGGACGTCCGAGCCCAGCCGGGTGGCCTCCTCCGCCAGCCGCTCGTGCCCGAAGCCGTAGCCGTTGCCCTTGCAGACCGGGACCAGCCCCGGGAACTGCTCCTGCACGTGCTTGTGGTGCGCACGCCAGCGCGCGGTGTCGACGTAGAGCGTGAGCGCCATGGCCGGACCTGGGACCTTTCTCGTGGCTGCGGTGTGTCGGAGGTGGCGGAACGAAGAACGCGTCGTCCGCGGCGCGAGGGGCGTCAGCGGCGCGACATGTAGATGTCGAGCGCCTTGTGGAGCAGCTTGTTCAGCGGGAAGTCCCACTCGCCGAGGTACTCGGCGGCCTGGCCGCCGGTGCCGACCTTGAACTGGATCAGGCCGAAGAGGTGGTCGGACTCGTCCAGCGAGTCCGAGATGCCGCGCAGGTCGTAGACGGTCGCACCGAGCGCGTAGGCGTCGCGCAGCATCGTCCACTGCATCGCGTTCGAGGGCCGGAACTCGCGGCCGATGTTGTCGGAGGCGCCGTAGGAGTACCAGACGTGTCCGCCGACGACCAGCATCGTCGCCGCCGACAGGTTCACGCCGTTGTGGCGGGCGAAGTACAACCGCATGCGGTTGGGGTCCTCGCTGTTCAGCGCCGACCACATGCGCTGGAAGTACGAGAGCGGGCGGGGCCGGAAGTGGTCGCGCACGGCGGTGATCTCGTACAGCCGCTGCCACTCCTCCAGGTCGTGGTAGCCGCCCTGGACGACCTCGACACCGGACTTCTCGGCCTTCTTGATGTTGCGGCGCCACAACTGGTTGAAGTTCCTGTGCACCTCTTCCAGGGACCGGTTGGCCAGCGGCACCTGGAAGACGTAGCGGGGCTGCACGTCGCCGAAGCCGGCCCCGCCGTCCTCACCCTGCTGCCAGCCCATGCGGCGCAGCTTGTCGGCCACCTCGAAGGCGCGCGGCTCGATCAGGTCGGCCTCGATGTCGCGCAGGCGCTTGACGTCCGGGTCCTGGATGCCCCTCTTGATCGACGTGGCGTCCCAGCGCCGGATGATCACCGGCGGCCCCATCTTGACCGAGAACGCGCCCTGCTGCTTGAGGTGCGCCAGCATCGGCTCCAGCCACTCCTGGAGGTTCGGGGCGAACCAGTTGATGACCGGGCCTTCGGGCAGGTAGGCCAGGTAGCGCTTGATCTTGGGAAGCTGCCGGTAGAGGACGAGACCGGCACCGACCAGCTCGCCGGTGCGGTCGTCGAACCAGCCGAGGCTCTCCGAGCGCCACTCCGCCTTGACGTCTGCCCATGCCGGGACCTGCATGTGACTGGCCGACGGCAGGCTCTGGATGTACGCCAGATGCTGCTCGCGGCTGATGGTCCTCAGGGTCAGGCTCATTCGGGGTGCTCCTCGGGCTGGTGTGTCCCCATGGGTACAAGGGCTCCGGCTCTCGCGCGAAGCCTACTGCGCCCGCTGGGCGCCCCGACTGGCCGTACGCCACCTTTGCTCCGGCCGGTGGCGGCCGGAGCGGTGGACGGCGTTGCGAAGGTACTGCGGAGCGGGGCCGGAGGGGCCGTCCGGCGGGTCAGTCGACGACCCCGCCGAAGAGGCCACCGTGCGCCATGCCCAGGAAGAAGCCGAGGGCGCTCGCTCCCAGACCCATGACCAGGGCGAACCGGGCCCGGGTCGTCACCGAGATCCACTGGCCGTACGCGCCGGTGGCGATCCCCACCAGACCGGCCCACGAGCTGAGCAGGTGCAAGTGGTGGAACATCGCCGTGATGAAGGCGGTGACGCCGAGCACCGCGGTCACCCAGATCAGGGTCTCCTGGAGGGGACGGGCCTTGCCGTCCGTGGCGAGAAGGCCGCCGCCGGTGTTGGCGGTGTTGGGTCGCCATACCTGTGCCATGAGGGCACCTCCTGCGATAGCGGCGCACAGTAGCGCCATGCACACCCGATGTGTACAGAGTGACCGCCTTCCCGGCCGGATTTCAACCGGAAGCCGGTGTGCGGGTACTGTGTACCCTCCGCACCGGTGTCTGCCCGGCCGCAGCTCTGAGGTTCCCGCCGATCGTCCGCGATCGTCGGTGGCCGCTGCTCCACCGGAAGACACCGAGGCGATACGCATCACAACCCTCCTGCCACGGAACGACCGTGGCCGCTGAGTCCGAAGGAGGTGGGTTCCACATGCGTCACTACGAAGTGATGGTCATCCTCGACCCCGATGTCGAGGAGCGCGCTGTCTCTCCGCTGATCGAGAACTTCCTGTCCGTCGTCCGCGACGGTGGCGGCAAGGTCGAGAAGGTCGACACCTGGGGCCGTCGTCGTCTCGCGTACGAGATCAACAAGAAGCCCGAGGGCATTTACTCGGTCGTCGACCTGCAGGCCGAGCCTGCGGTCGTCAAGGAGCTCGACCGGCAGATGAACCTGAACGAGTCGGTCCTCCGGACCAAGGTCCTCCGTCCCGAGACCCACTGAGCTTCTCGCTCAGCCGGTCCGGGATTCGAGTAGCAGCACAAGCAGCCAGCAGCAAACCCGCCGAGAGGTTCCCCCATGGCAGGCGAGACCGTCATCACGGTCGTCGGCAATCTTGTCGACGACCCCGAGCTGCGCTTCACCCCGTCCGGTGCGGCCGTCGCGAAGTTCCGTGTCGCGTCCACTCCCCGCACCTTCGACCGTCAGACCAACGAGTGGAAGGACGGCGAGAGCCTCTTCCTGACCTGCTCGGTCTGGCGTCAGGCGGCGGAGAACGTGGCCGAGTCGCTCCAGCGAGGCATGCGCGTCATCGTGCAGGGCCGGCTGAAGCAGCGGTCCTACGAGGACCGTGAGGGCGTCAAGCGCACGGTCTACGAGCTGGACGTCGACGAGGTCGGCGCCAGCCTGCGCAGCGCCACGGCCAAGGTCACCAAGACCTCGGGCCGCGGTGGCCAGGGCGGTTACAGCGGCGGCGGTCAGGGCGGCGGCCAGGGTGGCGGCGGCTGGGGCGGCGGCCCCGGTGGCGGTCAGCAGGGCGGCGGCGCTCCGGCCGACGACCCGTGGGCGACCGGCGCTCCCGCCGGTGGCCAGCAGGGCGGCGGCAGCGGCGGTGGCGGCGGCTGGGGTGGAAACTCCGGCGGCAGCGGCGGCGGTGGCGGCGGCTACTCGGACGAGCCCCCCTTCTAGGGCCGGGCTCGCACCACACTTCTTGATCACACAGGAGAATCACCATGGCGAAGCCGCCTGTGCGCAAGCCGAAGAAGAAGGTCTGCGCTTTCTGCAAGGACAAGGTCACGTACGTGGACTACAAGGACACGAACATGCTGCGGAAGTTCATTTCCGACCGCGGCAAGATTCGTGCCCGCCGCGTGACCGGCAACTGCACCCAGCACCAGCGTGACGTCGCCACGGCCGTGAAGAACAGCCGTGAGATGGCGCTGCTGCCCTACACCTCCACCGCGCGATAAGGGAAGGGTGACCGACTCATGAAGATCATCCTCACCCACGAGGTCTCCGGCCTCGGTGCCGCCGGCGAAGTCGTCGACGTCAAGGACGGCTACGCCCGCAACTACCTGATCCCGCGGAAGTTCGCGATCCGCTGGACCAAGGGCGGCGAGAAGGACGTCGAGCAGATTCGTCGTGCTCGCAAGATCCACGAGATCCAGACCATCGAGCAGGCCAACCAGGTGAAGGCCCGGCTCGAGGGCGTCAAGGTCCGTCTGGCCGTCCGCGCCGGCGACGCCGGTCGTCTCTTCGGTTCCGTCACCCAGGCCGACATCGCTTCGGCGATCAAGGATGCCGGTGGCCCCGAGGTCGACAAGCGTCGTATCGAGGTGACCTCGGCGATCAAGACGCTGGGCGCCTACGAGACGTCGGTGCGTCTGCACCCCGAGGTAGACGCCAAGGTCAACATCGAGGTTGTCGCGGCCTGAGTGCCGTACTCGCTGAAGCGATGAGTGAAGGGGCCGCCCCCTCCGGGGTGCGGCCCCTTTCTCATGCGGGGAACAGGGCAGCTCTCTCATCCGTGGAACAGGGCAGCCTCCCCGTGCGCGGGCCAGGGACAGCGGGTGTTTCACGTGAAACGGTCAGCGCGTCGCCCCGGTGACGACCCAGCGGCCGGAGCGTGCCCGCCACCACAGCGTCAGCAGGCGCATGGTCATCATCAGCGTCATCGCCGCCCAGAGGGCGGTGAGTCCGCCGCCGAAGGTGGGGACGAGCAGCGCCACGGGGGTGAAGACGGCGAGGGTGAACACCATCGCCCATGCCAGGTACGGCCCGTCGCTCGCTCCCATCAGGACTCCGTCCAGAATGAAGACGACGCCGCAGATCGGCTGGGAGAGCGCCACGATCACCAGGGCGGGCAGGGCGGTGTCCCGGACCGTGGAGTCCGCGGTGAACAGGGGCAGGAACACCGGTCGGCTGAGTACGACCAGCAGGCCGAGCACGAGGCCGGCCGCGACGCCCCACTCCACCATGCGGCGGCAGACGTTCCGAGCGCCCTGGGCGTCCCCCGCTCCCAGGTAGCGCCCGATGATCGCCTGCCCGGCGATGGCGAGGGCGTCGAGGGCGAAGGCGAGCAGACTCCACAGGGACAGGATGATCTGGTGGGCGGCGATGTCCGCGTCGCCGAGGCGGGCCGCGACGGCTGTGGTGATCATCAGGATCGCCCGGAGCGAGAGGGTGCGGACCAGCAGCGGGACACCGGCCTGGGCGGATGCCTTGATGCCGGCGGCGTCGGGGCGAAGCGAGGCGCCGTGCTGGTGAGCGCCGCGGACGACGACCACGAGGTAGACGGCGGCCATGGCGCACTGGGCGATGACCGTGCCCCAGGCCGATCCCGCGATGCCGAGGCCGGCGCCGTAGACGAGTCCGACGTTCAGGGCGCCGTTGGCCACGAATCCGCCGATGGCCACGTACAGCGGGGTCCTGGTGTTCTGCAGGCCGCGCAGGACGCCGGTCGCGGCGAGTACGACGAGCATGGCGGGGATGCCGAGCGAGGAGATACGCAGGTAGGTCGTGGCGTAGGGGGCCGCGGTGTCGGAGGCGCCGAAGAGTTCCACGAGGAGCGGGGCGGTGGGCAGGACGACAGCGATCACGGCGGCGCCGAGCAGAAGAGCGAGCCAGATGCCGTCCATGCCCTGGCGGATGGCGGAGGCGAGGTCACCCGCGCCGACCCGCCGGGCCACCGCCGCGGTGGTGGCGTAGGCGAGGAAGACGAAGATGCTGACGGCGGTCGTCAGCAGGGCGGAGGCGATGCCGAGTCCGGCGAGCTGGGCCGTGCCGAGATGGCCGACAATCGCACTGTCGGCCATGACGAAGAGGGGCTCGGCCACGAGCGCGCCGAAGGCCGGTACGGCCAGAGTGATGATCTCTCGGTCGTGCCGACGCCGGGCAGTCCGGGGGCGCGCGGGGGCCTGTGTCATGAGCACCAATCTAATCTTCCACAGGTAAGAGATGCAAAGCGTTTCTGACCCTTACTTCTCGTTTGGTCGAGCGCCTGTCCGTCCGTAACATGGGGCGATCTTGATCCGACTGGGAAAGTTTTTCTTCTGCACAGCCGGTGGACGGGATAATGGCTGGTCAGAGCCGGTCCGTCGGAGAAGTCGAGGGCTTGTTCACAGGACTGTCCACCGGGTCGTGCACAGGTTTCGGCAGGTTCTCCACAGCATCTGGCCGGTCGTCCACATGGCCTGTGGATAACCAGATTGGCTGACGGTGCGGAGCGGCCTACGGTGGTGCGGCGCCCGCTCTGTTCACCGGCTCGCGAAAAGGGATAAATCCGACGCGCCGCAACCGGAGTTGGGCCTCTTATTTGTCAGTGCCGTGCCGTAGTAATGGGGGCACGGCGAGGTCCGCGCCGCGGACGGGAGGAGGTGGCTCGGTTGAGCATTTCCGAGCCCTTGGACGAGCCGTGGGCCGACAGCGGCCCCAGTGATCGTCTGCCCGCCTCCCGTCGGCGTGGGGAGGGGTTCCGAGGCCGCGACGAGCAGCACGAGCGGGGCCGGGAGAACGGTTCCTGGGACGGGGCGGGGTCGGCGTTCGAGCGGGTGCCGCCCCAGGACCTGGAGGCCGAGCAGTCGGTTCTCGGCGGCATGCTGCTCTCCAAGGACGCCATCGCCGACGTGGTGGAGATCCTCAAGGGCCACGACTTCTACAAGCCGGCCCACGAGACGGTCTACCTGGCGATCCTCGACGTCTACGCCAAGGGCGAGCCGGCCGACCCGATCACGATCGCCGCCGAACTCACCAAGCGGGGTGAGATCAACAAGGTCGGCGGGGCGTCCTACCTGCACACCCTCGTCCAGACCGTGCCGACGGCGGCGAACGCCGCGTACTACGCGGAGATCGTCCACGAGCGGGCGGTGCTGCGGCGCCTGGTCGAGGCGGGCACGCGGATCACCCAGATGGGATACGCGGCCGACGACGACGTCGACGAGATCGTCAACCGCGCCCAGGCCGAGATCTACGCGGTCACCGAGCAGCGGACCAGCGAGGACTATCTGCCGCTCGGCGACATCATGGAGGGCGCGCTCGACGAGATCGAGGCGATCGGTTCGCGCAGCGGTGAGATGACCGGCGTGCCCACGGGCTTCACGGACTTCGACTCGCTGACCAACGGTCTGCACCCGGGACAGATGATCGTCATCGCCGCCCGTCCCGCCATGGGCAAGTCGACGCTCGCCCTGGACTTCGCCCGGGCCGCGTCGATCAAGCACAACCTGCCGAGCGTCATCTTCTCCCTCGAAATGGGCCGCAACGAGATCGCCATGCGCCTGCTGTCCGCCGAGGCCCGCGTCGCCCTGCACCACATGCGGTCCGGCACGATGACGGACGACGACTGGACGCGTCTGGCCCGCCGGATGCCCGAGGTGTCGTCCGCACCGCTCTACATCGACGACTCCCCCAACCTGTCGATGATGGAGATCCGGGCGAAGTGCCGTCGGCTCAAGCAGCGCAACGACATCAAGCTCGTGATCATCGACTATCTGCAACTGATGCAGGCAGGCGGCTCCAAGCGCTCGGAGAGCCGTCAGCAGGAGGTCTCGGACATGTCCCGGAACCTCAAGCTCCTCGCCAAGGAGCTGGAGGTCCCCGTGATCGCCCTCTCGCAGTTGAACCGAGGCCCCGAGCAGCGCACCGACAAGAAGCCGATGGTGTCCGACCTGCGTGAGTCCGGTTCCATCGAGCAGGACGCCGACATGGTGATCCTGCTGCACCGCGAGGACGCGTACGAGAAGGAGTCGCCGCGCGCGGGTGAGGCGGACATCATCGTGGGCAAGCACCGTAACGGCCCGACCGCCACGATCACCGTCGCCTTCCAGGGCCACTACTCCCGCTTCGTGGACATGGCCCAGACCTGAGCCGGCACCGCGAAATGGACTCGACGCGGGCGCTCCGGGCGGGTGGAGTGGGGTGATGACGTCACCTCAGGAAGAACTGCTTCCCACCACCCGCCGGGCGCTGCTGCACCGGATCGCCGCGGCCCAGTCCGAAGGGCGCGCGCCGTCGCTGGCCGCCGCGGTCGTGCGCGGGGGCCGGACCGTCTGGCACGGGGCGCGGACCTCGGTGGCGGGGCCCGCCCCCGACGAGGAGGTGCAGTACCGGATCGGTTCGATCACCAAGACCTTCACGGCCGTCCTCGTCCTGCGGCTGCGCGAGGAAGGGCTGGTCGATCTCGGCGACCCGCTGGAGAAGCATCTGCCGGGCACGGGGGCGGGGGAGGCCACCCTCGTCGAACTGCTCGCGCACACCGGTGGTCTGGCCGCGGAGTCGCCCGCGCCCTGGTGGGAACGGACGCCGGGCTCCCTCCGCCCCGAACTCGCCGACGTGCTGGGTGAACGGCCCCTGCTGCACCCGGCCGGCCGTCGGCACCACTACTCCAATCCCGGATACACCCTGCTCGGCGCGCTGGTCGAGAAGGTGCGCGGAGCCTCCTGGGAGGAGGTTCTCCGGCGCGAGGTCCTCGACCCGCTGGGCCTCTCCCGTACGGGTGTGCGTCCGAGGGCGCCGCACGCGGACGGCTGGGCGGTGCATCCCTGGGCCGACGTGTTGCTGGCCGAGCCCGTCGAGGACCTGGGGCGGATGGCCCCGGCCGGTCAGCTCTGGTCGACGACCGGGGATTTGGCGCGGTTCGCCGTCTTCCTCATGGGCGGGGACGACCAGGTGCTGAGCGCGGAGAGCGTACGGGAGATGCGGGTGCCCGCGGCACCGGCCGCGGCGGCGGATGTCGCGGACGGATCGGCCTACGGACTCGGGCTCCAGATCCAGCAGCGGGACGGGCGGCTGCTGGTGGGGCACTCCGGCTCGCTGCCGGGGTTCCTGGCCAACCTCACCCTCGCGGTGGACGACGACGTGGCGGCGGTGGTCCTGGCCAACTGCACCTCCGGACCGCCGCTCGGCGCGGTGGGGGCCGACCTGGTCCGTATCGTCGCCGAGGCCGAACCCCGGATCCCCGGACCGTGGCGGCCGCTGCCGGAGGCCGACCCCTTCGAGCTGGAGCTGACCGGGCAGTGGTACTGGGGGACCCACGCCTTCGTCCTGCGGCTCACGGCCGACCGGGGAGTGTCGCTGGGACCGCTGGCCGGCGGCGGCCGACGCTCAGGGTTCCGGGCGAACGGTGACGGGACCTGGACCGGGCTGGAGGGCTACTACGCGGGCGAGCCCCTGCGGGCCGTGCGGCGCCCGGACGGGACCGTGAGCCACCTGGACCTCGGCTCCTTCGTCTTCACGCGGCAGCCGTACGAGGAAGGCGCTTCCGTGCCCGGCGGGGTGGACCCGCGGGGATGGCGGGGGTGGCGGGGGATCGGCTGACCGGTCTCGGCCGGCCGGTGTCCGGTGCCGGGTGTCCTGTTTCACGTGAAACAGGACTCTGGACAGTGGACATCGGGAAGGGGGCGCGTGGCTCGGAACGGGTGGATCGGAACGCGCTCAGAACTCCAGCTTGAAGCCCACGTGGGACGCCGAGAAGCCGAGCCGCTCGTAGAACCTGTGGGCGTCGGTACGGCTGGCGTCCGAGGTGAGCTGGACCAGGCCGCAGCCCAGGCGGCGTGACTCGTCGATCGCCCACTCGATGAGCCGGGTGCCCAGGCCGCTGCCGCGTTCCTCGGCGTGAATGCGGACGCCTTCGATGACCGACCGGGTCGCTCCCCGGCGGGAGAGCCCTGGAACGACCGTGAGCTGAAGGGTGCCGACGACCCGGCCCTCGTGGACGGCGGTGACCAGGTGCTGGTTCGGATCGGCGGCGAGCTGTGCGAACGCGGCCAGGTAAGGGCTCAGGTCGTCGAGCGACTCGCGCTGGGCGCCCAGCGGATCGTCGGCGAGCAGGGCGACGATCGCCGCGACGTCGTCCTCGACAGCGGGCCGTATCTCAAGATCTCCCATGGCCCGCACCTTACGCACCCCCGGTGCGCTCCCTGCCGGTGCCCATCGTGCCGGCCACCGGCCACGTGGAGACCGGTCGGCGCCGGCTCCGGCTACGCGGGAACCGGCGCCTTCAGCGTTTCGACGACCCGGACCAGTGGCGCCAGCTCCGGATTCCCGGCCGCTTCGTCCAGGGCTTCACGCAGCGCGGTGTCGTTGGTCGGCCGCGCTTCCTCCAGCAGTTCCAGCCCGGCCTCGGTGACGTTGGTGTAGATGCCACGCCGGTCGGTGGGGCACAGGTAGCGCTCCAGCAGGCCGCGGTCCTCCAGCCGGGTCACCAGGCGGGTGGTGGCGCTCTGGCTGAGCACCACCGCGTCGGCGACCTGCTTCATCTGCAGGTGCCCGCCGTCGCCGTCATGCTGGCGGCTCAACACGTCGAGCAGGGAGTACTCGCGCGCGCTGAGGCGGTGGCCGGTCTGCAGCGCGCGTTCGATATGGGTCTCGATCCTGCCGTGCAGCAGGGAGAGGGCGCACCAGCTCTGGGCGAGAGCGGTGAGCGCGGGGTCCGTCGCTGTCATTGCGGGTCCTCCGTCCAGGAGCGGCTGAGACCAGGGTAGACCAGGTGCGCAATTGACTGCGCTTGCATATAGCCCGCGCATGCAACTATTGTGAACGCACGCAAAGCGCTCACGCAATCTTCGAAAGGGTGTCCCACCCCATGCCTCTCGCGCTTCTGGCCCTCGCGATCGGGGCCTTCGGCATCGGAACCACCGAGTTCGTGATCATGGGTCTGCTGCCCGAGGTCGCCGGTGACTACGGGGTCTCCATCCCCACCGCCGGTTTCCTGGTCACCGGCTACGCCCTCGGCGTCATGTTCGGTGCACCGCTGATGACCGTGCTCGGCACCAGGGTCCCGCGCAAGCGGATGCTGATGCTGCTGATGGGGCTGTTCATCATCGGCAATCTGATCTCCGCCCTCGCCCCGGCCTTCTCCGTGATGCTGATCGGCCGCGTGGTGGCCTCGCTCGCCCACGGCGCCTTCTTCGGGATCGGTTCGGTCGTCGCGGCCGATCTGGTCGCGCCCGACAAGAAGGCGGGGGCGATCGCCATGATGTTCACCGGGCTCACCGTCGCCAACGTGGTGGGCGTCCCGCTGGGCACCCTCGTCGGTCAGACGGCCGGCTGGCGCGTCACCTTCGCCGTGGTCGCCGCACTCGGCGTCGTCGGTCTGGCCGGCGTCGCCAAGCTGGTTCCCGACCTGCCCAAGCCGGAAGGGGTGCGTCTGCGGCACGAGCTGGCCGCCTTCCGCAACGCTCAGGTCCTGCTCGCCATGGCGATGACCGTCCTCGGCTTCGGCGGTGTCTTCGCCGCCATCACCTACATCGCGCCGATGATGACCCACACGGCGGGCTTCGCCGAGGGGTCCGTCACCTGGCTGCTGGTCCTCTTCGGTCTCGGCATGGTCGGCGGCAACCTCGTCGGTGGCAAGTTCGCCGACCGGGCCCTGATGCCCATGCTGTACACGTCACTGGGCGGCCTGGCCGTCGTGCTCGCGCTGTTCACCTTCACCGCGCACAACAAGATCGCCGCGGCCGTCACCATCGCGCTGATCGGCGCCCTGGGCTTCGCCACCGTCCCGCCGCTGCAGAAGCGTGTCCTCGATCACGCGCACGGCGCCCCGACGCTGGCCTCGGCCGTGAACATCGGTGCCTTCAACCTCGGCAACGCGCTCTCCGCCTGGCTCGGCGGTCTCGTCATCGCCGCCGGACTCGGCTACACCGCACCGAACTGGGTGGGCGCCGTCCTGGCCGCGGCCGCTCTGGCCCTCGCCTTCCTCTCCGCCGCCCTGGAGCGGCGGGCCGAGACGCCCACCACTGCCACTGCCACTGCCACTGCCATCGCCACCGCCGACGCCGGTCCGGCCGACCGCCCGGCCGTCGCCCACCACTGATCCCCGCACCCCGCACGAGGCGGAGCACCGCCTCGTACCGAACAAGGAGAAACCCCGCATGAGCACCACCACTGCCGTCGCCCCGCTGACCACCCAGGACGCCGAAGCCCTCGTGGCCGCGGCCCGCCGCGCCGCCGACGCGGCCGGAGTCACGGTCAGCGTCACCGTCCTGGACGCCGGCGGCCATCTGCTCGCCTTCCTGCGCGACGACCGGGCCGTGCTGATCTCCGGCGAGACCAGCACCCGGAAGGCGTACACGGCGCTTCAGCTCAACGCCCCCACCGCCGACCTCGTGGACGCGGTCCAGCCCGGCGCCCCGTTCCACACCCTGCCCACCGCGCTCGACCGGCCGCTGCTGTTCATCGCCGGTGGCGTCCCCGTACACCGCGACGGCCGGCTGATCGGGGCGATCGGTGTCGGGGGCGGCGCCCCGGAGCAGGACCACGGCTTCGCCACCACTGCCCTGGAGACTCTGGTCTGAGTCTCCGCACCGCACCGGTACGCACGTCGCCGCACCGGTACGCACGTCGGCCCCCGGGGAGATTCCGGGGGCCGACGTCGTTCGGTTCCGTGCTGGGTCAGCCCGCCGCCACCGTCAGCGGGGCGAACCGGCGGGTCCAGTCCCCCGGCAGGTCGGCGATGCCGTACGTCATGACCGTGTTGAACGCGACCGGTGCCAGGCCCCGGGCCTCGACCCAGGCGAGCAGCTTCTCGTGCCGTACGTCGATGTCGGTGCGCAGCGGCCGGTCCGTGTGCGCGGCGAGAGAGGCGATCAGCGCCTTGGCCGTGTCCGTGTCGCGGGCGATCAGCGGGCCCACTACCTGGGTCTCCGCGGTGGGCCAGGCGGCCGCGTAACCGATCAGCCTGCCGTCCTCCACGGCGACGCGCAGTTGGTCGGCGAAGGCGGGAAGCCGCGTCACGATGTGGGTGCGGTCCATCCCGAACACCTCCTCGTCCAGGCGGAGAAGGGCGGGGAGATCCTCGGCGGTGGCCGCCCGGGTGGCGGTCCGGGGCTCGTGCCCGTCCGGCGAGAAGACGCCCCGCATCATCTCCGCCCGGCCGGTGGCCTTGAATCCCAGCTCCTCGTAGAGGGGCCGGCCGTTCGGGGTCGCGAACAGGGTCAGTGGTGTGGTGCCCGACATCGAGACGACGTGGCGCACGAGCCGGCGTCCGACGCCCTGGCGGGCATGCCGCTCGGCGACCAGCACCATGCCGACGGCCACGAGGGACGGTTCCTCCTGGGGGCCGTACTCGGTGACCACGCAGGAGCCGACGAGCCCGCCGCCGGGGTCGTCGATGCCATAACCACGGCCGGCCGTGAGGAGGAGGCCCCACTTGTGTTCCTCGCGTGGCCACCCCCGCCCCTCGGCGAGGTCGGCGCAGGCGCGAAGATCGCGGAGCGTCAGGCGGCGGATCGGGAGAGTGGCGGGAGAAGGAGTCGGCACGCAGGTCAGGCTGACCGACGGGCACCCTCGCCGTCCACCGGTTTCGAAGGACACGAACGATCTCTTGGCCTTGGTTTCACGTGAAACATCGGCGAACGCGGGACGGCGAGGGCGAGCGTCAACCCAGGTCGGGGGCGTGCAAGGCGGGTACCCCCTCGATGTTCCCGTCCAGGTAGTGCCGCAGCGACAGGGGGACGAGGTGGACGGAGGCGATGCCGACCCGGGTGAACGGCACTCGCACGATCTCGTACTCGCCGGCCGGTTCCTCGATCTCCGGCCCATGGCGCAGGGACGTGTCCATGGACGCCAGCCGGCAGACGAAGAAGTGCTGCACCTTCACCCCGGTCGTGTCGGCGTCCTCGCCGATGTGCTCCACCGTGTCCACGAAGCAGGGGACCACATCGGAGATCTTGGCGCCCAGCTCCTCGTACACCTCGCGGTGCAGGGCGTCGACCACGGTCGAGTCCTCCGGTTCGACCCCGCCGCCGGGGGTGACCCAGTAGGGATCGACACCGGGCTTGGTGCGCTTGATCAGGATCAGGTCGTCGCCGTCCAGCAGAACGGCGCGTGCGGTGCGCTTGACCACGGGTCGGACGGTCATGGGAGAAATGTGGCCCGGTTGGTTCCACGTGAAACATCGAGGCCGTACACCGACGGCCTACAGCACCGAGCGGCGGCCGACCAGCGGCCGACCAGCGGCTCTCAGCACCAGTCGGCAGCCGCCCGCAGCAGCCATTCATGGGCCCGCGCGATGTGCGGCATCGCCAGCGTGCCGGTACGCGCCGCCAGGAAGTACGTGCGCAGCGGCGGGACCGCCGGGTCGTGCAGCGCCCTCAGCTCACCGCGGTCCAGGGCGTCCGCGACCAGGTAGCGGGGCAGCACCGCGAGTCCGGCGCCCGCCACCACGCAGGCGAGGACCGCACGCAGGTCCGGGACGATGACCGTTCCCGGGACGGCCGGGCAGGCGTCGAAGACGGAGCCCCAGTAGCGGGCCACGAAGGGCAGTGACTCGTGGACCTCGACCACGGGAACGCGTTCAAGCGTGGCGAACCCGTCGCCGTCCGGTCCGCCGGAGCCGGTCTGCTTGGCCCAGCGAGGTGCGGCGACCAGCACATGCTCCTCGTCGCAGAGCGGAGTCGCGGTGAGCAGGGAGCCACGCGGCCGGGCGGTACTGATGGCCAGATCGTGGTGTCCGGCGGCCAGCCCCTCCAGCGTCTCGTCGGCGTTTCCGAAGGAGGCGCGCAGCGCGAACGGCTGTCCGTCCTCACCGGTCAGCTCCGTCAGCGCGGGCAGCGCCCGCTCGGCCGTGAACTCCGGCGGCCCGGCCAGGTGCAGGGTCCGTAAGGAGGAGTCGTCGTCGAGGCCCGTCTCCGCTATCTCCACCAGTGCGTCGAGATGCGGTGCGGCCTTGTGCGCCAGTTCGTCGCCGATGGTCGTGGGGGTGACACCGCGGGCCTGGCGCAGGAAGAGCGGCCGGCCGAGCTGCCGTTCCAGGGTGCGGATCTGCGAGGTGACGGCGGGCTGGGAGAGGCCGAGCAGGGCGGCCGCCCGGGTGAAGGAACCGGCCCGGTGGACGGTCACGAAGGTGCGCAGCAAGGCCAGGTCCACGAAAGCTCTCTCCTCCTCCACCCTTCTTCCGGCCCCCCGGCTCCGCCCAACTATAAATTCGGCGATAGCTGCCTGTCGCTACTGTGATTGGACACTGACACTCAGTCAACTAGCCTTGGTCACGCGGTTCTTGCGCGCGGAACCGAGGGCGGTCCGAGTCACGAGGGGGGAGGCTCGGACCGTCCGCCGTTCCCGCGCGGGAAGCCGGCCGCCGCCGGGCCCGCGGCTCAGCCCGCGGCCCGGTCCAGTGCCCGCAGCAGGTCGGCCACGAGATCGTCGGGGTCCTCGGCGCCCACCGAGAGACGGATGAAGCCCTCCGGTACCGCGTCCCCGCCCCACCGCCCGCGCCGCTCGGCCGTGGAGCGCACGCCGCCGAAGCTGGTCGCGTCGTCCACGAGGCGCAGCGCGTCGAGGAAACGCTCGGCGTGCTCACGCGTGGGCAGCGTGAAGGAGACCACGCACCCGTAGCGCCGCATCTGCCGCGAGGCGATTGCGTGCGACGGGTCGTCGGGCAGCCCCGGATAGCGCAGCGCGCTCACCTCGGGCCGCTGCCGCAGCACCTCGGCGACCCGCAGGGCGGTGGTGTCCTGCCGGTCGACGCGCATCTGGAGCGTGGCGATCGAGCGGTGGGCGAGCCACGCCTCCATGGGGCCGGGGATCGCGCCGACGATCTTCCGCCAGCGCCGTACGGCGGTCATCGGCTCGCCGCCGCGGCCGGCGACGTAACCCAGCAGGATGTCGCCGTGGCCGGTGAGCTGCTTGGTGCCGCTGGCCACGGAGAAGTCGGCGCCGAGTTCGAGCGGGCGCTGGCCGAGCGGGGTGGCGAGGGTGTTGTCGACGGCGACCAGGGCGCCGCGCGCGTGGGCCGCCTCGACGAGCCGCCGGACGTCGCAGACGTCGAGTCCGGGGTTGGACGGCGTTTCGAGCCACAGCAGCTTCGCCCCGTCCAGGACGTCGAGCTGAGCGTCGCCGCCGGTGGGCGCGGTGCGTACCTCGATGCCGTACGCCTCGAGCTGCGCGCGCACCAGCGGCAGCACCTGGTAGCCGTCGTTCGGCAGGACGACCGCGTCCCCGGCGCGCAACTGCGAGAAGAGGACGGAGGAGATCGCCGCCATGCCGGAGGCGAAGACGAGCGTCTCCACATCGCTCCGGCCGGGTGCCTCCAGACCGCCGATGGCGCGCTCCAGCAGCGTCCAGGTCGGGTTCTCGTCCCGGCCGTAGGTGTACGGCCCGGTGGGGTCGCCCGGCAGGTGGAAGTGGGCGGCGAACACCGGGCCGGGCAGGGTCGGCTCGTGCTTGACCGGCTCCGGCAGACCGGCCCGCACCGCGCGGGTGCCGTCGCCCGAACCGTCGGGAAGCACCGCTTCCGTGCTCTCCTCGCCAGCCCGCTCCGGGGAGGGGGAATCGCTCATGCCGCTCGTCCTTCCAATTGCTCTCGTACCGCGGCGAGCAGACCGGTGCTCGCCGCCTCCACCTTCTCAAGGCACTCCGCGAAGCCGTCGACGCCCCCGTAGTAGGGGTCGGGCACGTCGAGGTCACCGGCGTCGGCGGCGGGGTCGTAGGACCGCAGCAGACGTACCTTGGCCGCGTCCTGTCCGGTGGGCGCGAGCCGGCGCAGGGCGCTCAGGTGACCGGCGTCGAGGGCGACGACGAGGTCCAGGCGGGAGAACCAGGAGGCGTGGAACTGCCGGGCCGTGTGGTCGAGGGCGTACCCGTGCTCCGCCAGGACGGCCGTGGTGCGTGGGTCGGCGCCCTCGCCCTCGTGCCAGCCGTCCGTCCCGGCGCTGTCGACCTCGACCAGCCCGTCGAGCCCGGCGTCCGCCACCCGCGCGCGCAGGACGGCCTCGGCCATCGGCGAGCGGCAGATGTTGCCGGTGCAGACGAAACAGACGCGATAGGTCATCGGTGATCAGTCCTTGTCCGGAAGGACCATGTTCAGGGCCCAGGAGACGACGGAGACGATCAGGCCGCCGAGAACGGCGGTCCAGAATCCCTCCACATGGAAACTGAGGTCGAGCTTGTCGGCCAGCCAGGACGTGAGCAACAGCATCAGCGCGTTGACGACGAGGGTGAACAGGCCGAGCGTCAGGATGAACAAGGGGAGGGTCAGGATCTGCACGAACGGCTTGACCAGCAGGTTCACCAGACCGAAGATCACGGCGACCAGGATCAGCGTGGCGGTCTTGCGGCCGGTCCCGCCGCCCTCCAGCGTGATCTTGTCGAGCAGCCACACGGCGACGGCCAGGGCGCCCGCGTTGGCGACCGTCTTGACTAGGAAATTCATCATGTGTCTGATCGTGGCAGACACGATCGGCAGTGCACGGTGAGGCAGGAGCGGACGAGGCGATGAAGGCATTCCGGCTGGACGAACTGGAGGCGGAACGCGCCGCCAACGACGGTGCCTACCTGCAGTTCCTGCGGGAGCGGAACATGTCGGTCGGGCTGTACGCGCTCGACGCGGGCGCCTCCGACCCGCAGGGACCGCACGCGCAGGACGAGGTGTACTTCGTCGTCAGCGGCCGGGCCGCGATCACCGTCGGCATGGAGACGACCCAGGTCGCCCGCGGCAGCGTGGTCTACGTACCGGCCGGCGCCGCCCACAAGTTCCACCACATCAGCGAGGACCTGCGGGTACTGGTGATCTTCTCGCCCCCGGAGAGCTGAGCCGCCGCCCCCGGACCTCTCGGACAGGCGGGCCCCTAGGGGACCGGTCAGGGGAGGACAAGGGCTGCCGGGCCGCCGTACGGGCTGGTCGCGGCCCTAGCATCGGGTGCAGGACATCGAGCTTCCCGGTACCGGGAGATTCCCCGGGAACGGGAGAGATGAGGACGAGGGCGATGCGAGAGATCTTCGCGGGAATGCCGTGGTGGGTGAAGTGGATCGCGGTGCCGGTCATCGCCCTGGTGGTGTTCGGCGGTCTGATCGCCAGCGTGGTCGGGTTCGTGATCGGCCTGCTCTTCAAGCTGCTGGTCTTCGTGGCACTGGTCGGCGGTCTGATCTACGTCGTGCGGAAGTTCACGTCGAACTCCTCCTCGCGCGGTGACTGGTGAGCGGCGCGGGGCACCGGCACGGATGACGGATGACGGGCACGGGTGCCGGATGACGGGCGCGGGTGACGGGCGCGGGAAACTTCCCCCGCGGGCGGGTACCTCGCGCGGGGGAAGTTTCCGGACGGAGCGTCCACCGGCGGTGACAGCCGGTTAGAGTCCGGAACTCCACGCGGGGACGGTCCCCGTGAGCGGCGTACACCCCCACCCGTGTTCCCGCACCGGCTGCCCCTCGCTCCGGGAGTGACCCTTGGCCACGGCTGACACCGCCCCCGTCCACCCGCGCGCGCTGCCCGTGCAGCCCCACCGGGGCCCCCGCCCAGCGGGCCCCGCCGCGGACACCCCCGCCGGAACCCTGATCGGTTCCGTGCAACGGGCGATGCGCCTGCTGGAGTGCGTCGCCGGGCACCAGTACGGCGCTCCCGCCAAGCAACTGGCCCGCGAGACCGGCCTGGCGCTGCCCACCGCCTACCACCTGCTGCGCACCCTGGTGCACGAGGGCTATCTCCGCCGCGACAAGGGCCTGTTCTTCCTCGGGGAGGCGGCCGAACGGCTGAGCAGCGGTGGAGCGCGGCAGAAACGTCGCAGCACGATCGCCGGCGCGCTGGCCGGCTGGCGCGACTCGGCCGGCGCACCCGTCTACTACGCGGTCTACCGCGACGGGGAGATCGACGTCGTCGGGGTCTGCGACACGCCGGAGAACCCGGCCGTCGAGGAGTGGGCCGACTTCCGCGAGACCGCGCACGCGCACGCCGTCGGCCAGTGCCTGCTGGCACAACTGGACGAGGAGGCCCGCCGGGACCACCTCGACCGCCAT
Source organism: Streptomyces ziwulingensis (assembly GCF_039542605.1). Taxonomy (NCBI): domain Bacteria; kingdom Bacillati; phylum Actinomycetota; class Actinomycetes; order Kitasatosporales; family Streptomycetaceae; genus Streptomyces; species Streptomyces ziwulingensis. Next base: position 71,575 of record NZ_BAABIG010000022.1, on the reverse strand, counting down.
CCCGCGACCCCCGTCACGCGGTACACCGTACGGGACGGCCCCGGCCTGCTGCGGCGCCTGGAGCGCGCGGGACGGGCGGGGCCGGTGATCGAGCACCAGGAGTACTCCCTGGGCACGGTGTGCGCGGCGATCCCCCTCACGGTCGGCACCACGGCGGCGGCGCTGGCCATCTCCCTGCCCGTCGATCAGGTCGACCGGCTGCTGCCCGCCATGGAGCAGCTCCAGCGCGAGGCGGCGAGGCTCCTGGGGTCACTGTCGCTCTTTATCAGTATCTGAAAACTCACTCCTTGTGATCTGGTGTGTACGTTCAGCAAGATGCCTTCAGTGTTAGAGGTTTGATTCAGGTTTGATTCCCGGCCAGTCGACGGCGAATGACGGGTGTAAGCGATGCGCGAGTCCGTACAGGCAGAGGTCATGATGAGCTTCCTCGTCTCCGAGGAACTCTCCTTCCGTATCCCGGTGGAGCTTCGTTACGAGAGCTGTGATCCCTATGCCGTACGGCTGACCTTCCATTTGCCCGGCGACGCCCCGGTCACCTGGGCGTTCGGCCGTGAACTGCTGATCGACGGGATGGGCGGGCCGTGCGGCGACGGCGACGTGCGGATCTCCCCCGTCGACCCGGAACCGCTGGCCGAGGTGCTGATCCGCCTTCAGGTCGGGGCCGACCAGGCGCTGTTCCGTTCCTCGGCGGCGCCGCTCGTGGCGTTCCTCGACCGCACCGACAAGCTGGTACCGCTGGGGCAGGAGGGGGCGCTCGCCGACTTCGACACCCACCTCGACGAGGCTCTGGACCGCATCCTCGCCGAGGAGCAGAGCGCCGGCTGAAGCGTTACGGCTGTCCTCGGGACGGTGGCGTAACGCTTCGCCCGGCGCCGCGGTGTGGTGCCGGGTGGTGCTGGAACGATTCTCCGTGGGCCGTTTCTCCCTGGGCCACCCTGCGGTTGCCCGCGAGCGGCACCCCGGCCTCCGTCCGGCACCCCGGCCCGCGGACACGCACCCGTGGACGCGCCGGCGTCAGTGCTTGCGCCGGCGCCCCCGCCCGCCGCGGGCCGTAGCGGGCGGGCGGGCGCCGACGCCGGAGGGACCGGGACCGGGCCGGTCGGCGGAGACGACCAGCGCCGCGAGCGCGGTGGTCACCGGCACGGATGCCACCAGGCCGATCGAGCCGACCAGGGTGCGCACGATCTCCTCCGCCACCAGCTCGCTGTTGGCGACCGTGCCCACACCGCTCTGCGCGATCGAGAACAGCAGCAGCAGCGGCAGCGCGGCGCCCGCGTAGGCGAGCACGAGCGTGTTGACGACGGAGGCGATGTGGTCGCGGCCGATGCGGATACCGGCGCGGTACAGGCCGCGCCGGCCCAGCGCCGGATTGGCCTCGTGCAGTTCCCAGACCGCCGACGTCTGCGTGACCGTCACATCGTCCAGGACACCCAGCGAACCGATGATGACGCCCGCCAGCAGCAGGCCGCTCATGTCGATCGACGGGTACAGCCCGTGGATCAGCCCGGTGTTGTCGTCCGTGTCGCCGCTCAGCGCGGCCCAGCCGATGAAGAGCGAGCCGAGGACGCCGATGATCAGCAGCGAGACCAGCGTGCCGAGCACCGCGACGGAGGTACGGGCCGACAGACCGTGGCACAGGTACAGGGCGATGAGCATGATGGCGCTCGCCCCGATCACCGCCACCAACAGCGGGTTCGAGCCTTGCAGGATCGCGGGCAGGATGAAGAAGTTCAGCACCAGGAAGCTGATGGCCAGCGAGACCAGCGCCATGACACCGCGCAGCCGCCCGACGACCACGACGGCGAGCGCGAAGATCCCGGCGAGCAGGGCCATCGGGAACCCGCGGTCGATGTCGGCGACCGAGTACTGCAGGTCCTTGGGCGCGGAAGGCTCGTAGGCGACCACGACCTCCTGCCCCGCGCTCAACTGCCGCGACTGGTCCGGCTGCACGATCTCGGTGAAGGTGCGGCCCTTGTCGCTGCCGGTGTCGACCCGGATCGTCGCCTTCTTGCAGGTGCCGGCCTGCTGCCGCTGCGCGGAGGACCCTTCCGCGGTCGAGGTGTCACCGGTCGGGGGGACGCCCGAGGCGTTGACGTCCTGGCAGCTCAGCTCGTCCACCTTGGTGACCGTGGCCTGTTCGGTCTGCCGGTCGAAGCCCACCCCGGTGCGCTCGTGCGCGGGCGCGCCGCCCGGCCAGAGCAGGGCGAGCCCCACCACCACGGCGGCGGCGAACGGGACCAGGACGGCCGCGATGACCTTCCGCAGGTGCTGGGAGACCGGGGCCGCCGGGCCGTGGCTGTGCGAGTGCCCGTGGCCGCCGCCGGGCCCGTGGCCGTCGCCCGTGCCATCGCCGGTGCCGGGCCCGGCACCGGGTCCGCGGCCCGGCTCGGGCGGAGGGAAGGAGGGAGGCTGCGTCGTGGTCACGGCCCGATCATCGCAAGAACGCGGGGGGCCCTCTGTTCACCGCGCCCGAACTGACGCTAGCGTGGAGTCACCTTTGTACACGCGGGAGCTCGGAGCACCGGGCTGAGAGGGCGCTGACCTCCGTCCCAGCGATGTTTCACGGGAAACATCACCGAAGGCGGGTGATGTTTGCCACGAAGCGTCGGCAGACGGATACCGCTGCGTCGACCGCCGAACCTGTTACCGGGTAATGCCGGCGTAGGGAGTAGGTCTCATGACCATCAAGGACGCACGCACGCCTGCCGTCACGCGGACCGGGACGGAGACGTCGTCGGGCGCGCAGGACGGGAAGTCCGTCGGCTGGCACAAGGCGTACGTCGAGGGCTCGCGCCCCGGCCTGCGGGTGCCGGTCCGTCAGGTGCACCTCACCAACGGGGAGTCGGTCACGCTGTACGACACCTCGGGCCCGTACACCGATCCGCTCGTCGACACCGACGTGCGCAGGGGGCTGCCGCCGCTGCGCGAGAACTGGATCGTCACCCGCGGCGACACCGAGGAGTACGCGGGCCGCCCCGTCCGTCCCGAGGACGACGGCATCAAGCACACCTCACCGCGCGGCGGGCTGCGCAACCTCGACGCGGTCTTCCCCGGACGGCCGCGGCAGCCCCGCCGCGGCCGCGACGGGCGGGCGGTGACCCAGCTCGCCTACGCGCGACGAGGCGAGATCACACCCGAGATGGAGTACGTCGCCCTCCGGGAGAACGTCTCCCCGGAGGTCGTCCGCGAGGAGATCGCGGCCGGCCGGGCGGTCCTGCCGGCCAACGTCAACCACCCGGAGATCGAGCCGATGATCATCGGCAAGCGGTTCCTGGTGAAGGTCAACGCCAACATCGGCAATTCGGCGGTGACCTCCTCCATCGAGGAGGAGGTCGAGAAGATGACCTGGGCGACCCGCTGGGGCGCCGACACGGTGATGGACCTCTCCACCGGCCGCAACATCCACACCACCCGTGAGTGGGTGCTGCGCAACTCGCCCGTGCCCATCGGCACGGTCCCCCTCTACCAGGCACTGGAGAAGGTCGACGGCAGGGCGGAGGAGCTGACCTGGGAGGTCTACAAGGACACGGTCGTCGAACAGGCCGAACAGGGCGTGGACTACATGACGGTCCACGCGGGGGTGCGCCTGGCGTACGTACCGCTGACCGCCAACCGGAAGACCGGCATCGTCTCGCGCGGCGGCTCGATCATGGCGGCGTGGTGCCTGGCGCACCACAAGGAGTCGTTCCTGTACGAGAACTTCGAGGAACTCTGCGAGATCCTCGCCGCCTACGACGTCACGTACTCCCTCGGGGACGGACTGCGGCCCGGCTCGATCGCGGACGCCAACGACGAGGCGCAGTTCGCGGAGTTGCGCACGCTCGGGGAACTCAACCAGGTCGCGAAGCGTTTCCACGTACAGACGATGATCGAAGGCCCGGGCCATGTCCCGATGCACAAGATCAAGGAGAACATCGACCTTCAGCAGGAGATCTGCGATGAGGCTCCGTTCTATACGCTCGGCCCGCTGACGACGGACGTCGCGCCCGCCTACGACCACATCACCTCCGGTATCGGCGCCGCGATGATCGCCTGGTGGGGCACGGCCATGCTCTGCTACGTCACGCCCAAGGAGCACCTGGGCCTGCCCAACCGCGACGACGTCAAGACCGGCGTCATCACCTACAAGATCGCCGCGCACGCCGCCGACCTCGCCAAGGGGCACCCGGGGGCCCAGGAGTGGGACGACGCGCTGTCCGACGCCCGGTTCGAGTTCCGGTGGGAGGACCAGTTCAACCTCGCCCTGGATCCGGACACCGCCCGGGAGTTCCACGACGAGACGCTGCCGGCCGAGCCCGCCAAGACGGCCCACTTCTGCTCGATGTGCGGACCGAAATTCTGTTCGATGAAGATCTCGCAGGACATCCGTCGCCGGCACGGGGACGGCAGGTCCGAGGCCGAGGAGGGCATGGCGCGGAAGTCCGCGGAGTTCGCGGCCGCGGGCAACCGCGTGTACCTGCCGATCGCGGAGTGACCTGAGGGACGGGGGCGAGCCGTCCGGCCGGGCCGTCCGGCCGGACTCGCCCCCGCCACTCGCCGTCGGTCAGTCCGGCCGGTTCTCCGGGCCCCCGAAGTCCGGGCTGGAGAAGTCCGGGCTGGTGTAGCTCGGACGCGGCCCGGCGGAGCCGTTGTCGGGGCTGGTGAACCCCGGACGGTCGTAGCCGAGCGTGGGCATGCGGCTGGCCGGCGTGGCGGGTGCCCTGCCGGGCAGCGCCGAGGCGCCGGGATCGGCGAGGGCGTCCCGCAGGAACGGCACGATGCCCCGTTCCAGCAGGGCCTCGCGCCAGGCTTCCCTGGCCTCGCGCACCTCTCCGTCGCGTTCGCCGTAGGCCGTGGCCTCGGCGGACGGCCGGTTGCGCAGTGCCGTGCTCAGCAGCCCGACGCCGGCGACCAGGATCGCGATCGCCGTCACGGCGCCGAACACCCAGCCGGTGGTGACGATGGTTCGGGCGAGGGCCGGCTCCGGTTCGAGCATCCGCAGGACGTACCCGACGAGGAGGAAGATCGCCGCGGCCGTACCGGCCAGGACGGGGGCCAGGACCGCGACGACGGCGACGGCGCCCGCGCCGGTGGTCTCGGCCACCTCCCCCATGGCGGCGGCGAACCCCACGGCGTTCGCGTCGGAGTCCGGGCTGCCGGGTCCGGGCGCGGACGACCGCGGGTCGGCCGCGACGGGTTGGCGCAGTTCCTCGCGGACCCTCACGTAGTACTGGTACTCGGCCGCCGCGGCCGTCGTGATCAGTGCGGTGGCGCTCAGCGCCATGGTGCGCAGTTGTTCCGGGTTGAGCCGCTGTCCCATCGCGGCCAGTTCCGGGCGGTGTGGTGCGGAGCGCAGCGCCTCGTTGAGAACCCGCTCGAAATCCTGGCGGTCCTCGCTCAACAGGTACTGCGGAACGCTGTTCATGTGCATCCCCCGATGCTCCGTAGGGCTTGGGGCTCGCATGCCAACGAGCCGTCGGGCAGAAACGGAGGGGAGCCTGCTACGGATAAGGCGATGGTAGAGCGGCTACCGCACGGGGTGACAGGGGGTTTCCAGAAATTGGGTGTCGGCCCGTACACACGCCGTCGGGCGGAGAACGGTCCCGTGAACGCTCAATCGGCCAGTGGAAGCTGCTGGACCAGCAGCTTTCCGGCCATGGTCACGCCACCGTCCATCGCGATGGCGAGGCCCTCGGCGTAGACGTGCGGTCCGTCGACCGTCGGACCGGCGTCGTCCTCGCCGTCCTCGGAGCCGACTTCACCGAGCAGATAGGGAATGGGACTGTGGCCGTGCACGACACGCGTGCCGCCGTACGTGGCCAGCAGTGAGCGCGCGGCCTCGGCGCCGCCCTCGTCGCGGAAGGAGAAGCGTTTGGTGAACTTGCGGAACAGGTCCCACACCTCGTCCGCGTCGTTGCGGGTGAGCGCGTCGTGGACGGTGTCGTTGACCTCTTCGATCGAGCGGCCGTACTCCAGGTAGGCGGTGGTGTCTGAGTGGACGAGGAGGTGGCCGTCGACCTCTTCGAGGGCGTCGAGGCGCGCCATCCACTGCAGGTGATGGTCCTGGAGGCGGTCCATGTCGGTCTTCTGGCCGCCGTTGAGCAGCCAGGCCGCCTGGAAGGTGGCGGTGCCGGCGCCCGAGTTGACCGGGGTGTCGCCGTACCGCTTGGCGCCGAGCAGCAGCAGCTCGTGGTTGCCCATCAGCGCCTTGCAGTAGCCGCCGGCCGCGGCGGCCTCGGCGGAGAGCCGCATCACCAGGTCGATGACGCCGATGCCGTCCGGGCCGCGGTCGGTGAAGTCGCCGAGGAACCAGAGCCGGGCGGTTCCGGCGCACCACTGCCCGGCGTCGTCGACCAGGCCCTGCTCCCGCAGCGCGGCCGTCAGTTCGTCGAGGTAGCCGTGCACGTCGCCGACGACGAACAGCGGCCCCGGACCCGCCGCGGGCTGGGCCGCCGGGTCCGGCGCGGGCTCGCCCGCTGCCTGCGCGGTGTCGTCCCGGACGATGACGGGCAGGTCGCGCTGGGTGGGGGTGTACCCCTCCGGCAGACCCTCCTCGTGCGCCGGGACGACGTCACCGGGGTGCGCGCTCTGGTCGTACGGACCGGTCTCGTGGACGTACGCGGGCACCCGGAAGTCCCGCAACGTCGCCGTCCGCTCCGCCTCGGGTCCCTGACCGGCCCCCTGAGTCATCGACCCCTCCACCATCGCGCCGAAGCTGCACCGCTTCGGACTGCCTGGTCGCAGCGGCCCGCGGTGTCGTGGGCCCATCATAGGAATGTGGATCGCGCTGTGTGATGACCCAGGGGTGGTGAATCGGAGCAGGACTGCCCTTCGGTGGCCCTTTCGCCCCGATTGGCCCGAACTTCGACCGCGTCACACTCACCCCACGGTCACCTCCCGAGAGTTTTCGCTCGTCCGTAACCTCTCCTGTCACCCTCCGGAGGGGTTTCTCACTCGTCGTCGGACGAGCGCGGCGGGCTGACCGTGGTGCGGGGCGGGCGGCGCTGCGAGGAGGTGCGCACGATCATCTCGGTCGGTATCACCTGCTCCACCGGCCGGTCCGACTCGACCCCTTCGATGGCGTCGATGAGGAGCTGGATCACGGCCGTGCCGATCCGGCGCGGCTGCAGCGACAGGGTGGTGACCGGCGGCTCGGTGCTGGCGTACACGGTGGACTCGCTGCAGCAGACCAGGAGCAGGTCGTCCGGGACGCGCAGCCCGTAGCGCCGGGCGGCGGCGAGCAGGTCGGTGCCGTTGGGGTCGAACAGCCCGTAGACCGCGTCGGGCCGGTCGGGGCGGGCGAGCAGCCGGTCGGCGGCGACGGCCCCCGCGCACGGATCATGCGCCGGATAGGACTCGTACACCGGATCCTGGCCCACCCGCTCACACCAGCGCAGGTACGCGGTGGTCGACAGGTGGGTGTACGTGTCGGTGGTGTTCCCCGTGAGCAGGCCGATGCGGCGGGCGCCGGCGTCGGCGAGGTGTTCGAGGATGTCGAGGACGGCGGCCTCGTGGTCGTTGTCGACCCAGGCCGTCACCGGGAGCGCCCCGGCCGGGCGGCCGTCGGAGACCACCGGCAGGCCCTGCCGGACCAGCTCGCTGACGACCGGGTCGGTGTCGGACGGGTCGATGACGACCGTGCCGTCCAGGGCGACGTTGGACCAGACGTCGTGGCGGGAGGTCGCGGGCAGGATGACGAGGGCGTATCCCCGCGCCAGCGCCGCGGAGGTGGCGGCCCGCGCCATCTCCGCGAAGTAGGCGAACTCGGTGAAGGTGAAAGGTTCATCCCCGTACGTCGTCACGGTCAGGCCGATGAGCCCCGACTTGCCGGTGCGGAGCGTACGGGCGGCGGCCGAGGGCCGGTAGCCCAGCCGGTCGGCGACCTCGCGGACATGGCGTCGGGTGGCGTCCGGGAGCCGGCCCTTGCCGTTGAGGGCGTCGGAGACGGTCGTGATGGAGACTCCGGCGGCGGCGGCGACGTCCCTGATGCCCGCCCGGCCCGGCCGGCCGCCTCGGCGTGAGGTTTCCGAGCGGCTCACCTGGTGCTTCCCTGCTGCTGTCATGGCGAGCCGATAGTAGGGCTCATGCAGTGGGGTAGTGCGGACGCATATGCACGCGTTGACAGGCACGTTTCTGCATGGGATTCAGGGGTCAACAGCCTTGCAATGCAATGCTCTTGGCCCACCTCACCCACGTACGTGCGGTGTCGGCGCGCGCGGGCCTGGCGAGGGTCCGATGTTGCGAAGAGGTCTCAACTCACCTCTACGAGGGAAGCGCGCTACGGCGCGAGCCACCGGCGCGTAGATATATGTGAGGCGCGCCCCCCGAATCGTACGCCTTCGTGTGCTGTTGCCCCTGATGCCGCAGGGGCGGGTGAGGTGCCCGCCCGCTCCGTTCCCGGCCGCTCCCCCGCCTCTACGCACCGGAGTCGAATCCTCATAAGGTGAGAAGTATTCGATGCCGGTGGTGGCCACGAGGAGGACTGCGGTGAGCGAGACGAGCCCCAAGCTGCGCGCCGAGCTGGAGGGGATTCCCACCTACAAGCCGGGCAGGCCCGCCGCGGCCGACGGTCCGGTGGCCTACAAGCTGTCCTCCAACGAGAACCCCTATCCGCCGCTGCCGGGCGTGCTGGAGGCCGTGGCGGCGACGGCCGCCTCCTTCAACCGCTATCCGGACATGGCCTGTACGGGGCTGATGAACGAGTTGGCGGAGCGGTTCGGCGTGCCCGTCTCGCACCTGGCCACCGGCACGGGCTCGGTCGGGGTCGCGCAGCAGCTCCTCCAGGCCACCGCCGGCCCCGGTGACGAGGTGATCTACGCCTGGCGCTCCTTCGAGGCGTACCCGATCATCACGCAGATCAGCGGGGCGACCTCGGTCCGGGTGCCGCTGACCCCGGGCGAGGCGCACGACCTGGACGCCATGGCGGACGCCGTCACCGACCGGACCAGGCTGATCTTCGTCTGCAACCCCAACAACCCGACCGGCACGGTGGTGCGGCGAGCGGAGCTGGAACGATTCCTCGACCGGGTGCCGGGCGAGGTGCTGGTGGTGCTGGACGAGGCGTACCGCGAGTTCATCCGCGACCCGCGGGTGCCCGACGGCGTCGAGCTGTACCGGGAGCGGCCCAACGTCGCCGTGCTGCGGACCTTCTCCAAGGCGTACGGCCTCGCCGGGCTGCGGGTGGGCTTCGCCATCGCCCATGAGCCGGTGGCGGCGGCCCTGCGCAAGACGGCGGTGCCCTTCGGGGTGAGTCAGATCGCGCAGGACGCGGCGGTGGCCTCGCTGCGGGCCGAGGACGCGCTGCTCGGCCGGGTCGGTTCCCTGGTGGGTGAGCGCACCCGGGTGGTCGACGGGCTGCGGGCCCAGGGCTGGACCGTGCCGGAGAGCCAGGCCAACTTCGTGTGGCTGCGGCTGGGCGAGCGCACGGGCGCCTTCGCCGAGGCGTGCCAGCGGGCCGGTGTGGTGGTGCGGCCGTTCGCGGGGGAGGGCGTGCGGGTCACCGTCGGGGAGGGCGAGGCGAACGACATCCTCCTGAAGGTCGCGGAGGGGTTCCGCAAGGAGCTGTAGAGCCGCCGGCCGCCCGGGCGGGGCGGTGCGGACCGATGCCCGGTGCCAGAACGCGCCGGGCATCGGCTGTTTCACGCCGGGCGGCGCCGGGGCGTGGAGGCTGAGGGGCTGAGGGGTCGACGTCACACGGGACCCCCCTACCGATGTCGAAAAGCTGTAGGTCATAATTGCTTGTGAATGTGAACGCGTTCACAAGCGTGGTTGATTGCTCCCGATATAGGTGCGACATACACGCACAAACAGCCGCTGACCACGGCGGTGTAAGGAGAGCGACGACGTGGACATGGCTCTGGCGCCGGAGACGCTGGCGCGCTGGCAGTTCGGCATCACCACCGTCTACCACTTCCTGTTCGTGCCCCTGACGATCTCGCTGGCCGCCCTGACGGCGGGCCTGGAGACCGCCTGGGTCCGCACAGGCAAGGAGAAGTACCTCAGGGCGACCAAGTTCTGGGGCAAGCTCTTCCTGATCAACATCGCGATGGGCGTGGTCACCGGCATCGTGCAGGAGTTCCAGTTCGGCATGAACTGGTCGGACTACTCCCGCTTCGTCGGTGACGTCTTCGGGGCGCCGCTCGCCTTCGAGGCCCTGATCGCCTTCTTCTTCGAGTCGACCTTCATCGGTCTGTGGATCTTCGGCTGGGACAAGCTGCCCAAGAAGATCCACCTGGCCTGCATATGGATGGTCTCGATCGGCACGCTGCTGTCGGCGTACTTCATCCTGGCGGCCAACTCCTGGATGCAGCACCCCGTCGGCTACCGCTTCAACAAGGAGAAGGGCCGGGCCGAGCTGACCGACTTCTGGGCGGTCCTCACCCAGAACACCGCGCTCAACCAGGTCTTCCACAGCTTCTCGGCGGCCTTCCTGACCGGTGGCGCCTTCATGGTCGGCATCGCCGCCTTCCACCTGATGCGCAAGAAGCACATCCCGGTGATGCGCACCTCGCTCCGGCTCGGCCTGGTCACCCTCGCGGTCGGCGGCATGCTCACCGCGATCAGCGGAGACACCCTCGGCAAGGTCATGTACGAGCAGCAGCCGATGAAGATGGCCGCCGCCGAGGCGCTGTGGGACGGCGAGCAGCCCGCGCCCTTCTCGGTCTTCGCCTACGGCGACGTCGACGAGGGGCACAACAAGGTCGCCCTGGAGATCCCCGGCCTGCTGTCCTTCCTGGCCCACAGCGACTTCACGTCGTACGTGCCCGGTATCAACGACACCAACGAGAGCCTGCGCGAGCAGTTCGGCCCCGGCGACTACAAGCCCATCGTGCCCGTCGCCTACTGGGGTTTCCGCTGGATGATCGGCTTCGGCATGGCCTCCTTCTCGCTCGGCCTGCTGGGACTGTGGCTGACCAGGAAGAAGTTCCTGCTGCCGGCCGCCTGGCGGACCGGGGAGGACGAGGTGCCCCGTCTGGTGGTGCTGAAGAAACCGCTCGGCACCCGGCTCACCAGGATGTACTGGCTGCTGGCCGTGTGGACGATGGGCTTCCCGCTGATCGCCAACTCCTGGGGCTGGATCTTCACCGAGATGGGCCGTCAGCCGTGGGTCGTCTACGGCCTCTTCCAGACGCGTGACGCGGTCTCCCCCGGCGTCTCGCAGACCGAGGTCATCATCTCGCTGGTCGCCTTCACCCTGCTCTACGCCGTCCTGGCCGTCATCGAGGTCAAGTTGCTCGCCAAGTACGTGAAGGCCGGCCCGCCCGAGCTGACCGAGGCCGACCTCAACCCGCCCACGAAGATCGGCGGCGAGGCCCGTGACGCCGACAAGCCGATGGCCTTCTCGTACTAGGCCGAGGGAGCTGCACAGTCATGGAACTGCACGACGTCTGGTTCGTTCTGATAGCGGTCCTCTGGATCGGCTACTTCTTCCTGGAGGGCTTCGACTTCGGAGTCGGCGTCCTGACCAAGCTGCTGGCCCGGAACCGGCCCGAGAAGCGGGTGCTGATCAACACGATCGGGCCGGTGTGGGACGGCAACGAGGTCTGGCTGCTCACGGCCGGCGGGGCCACCTTCGCGGCCTTCCCCGAGTGGTACGCCACCCTCTTCTCCGGCTTCTACCTGCCCCTGCTGGTCATCCTGCTCTGCCTGATCGTCCGGGGCGTGGCCTTCGAGTACCGGGTCAAGCGGCCCGAGGAACGCTGGCAGCGCAACTGGGAGACCGCGATCTTCTGGACCTCGCTGATCCCCGCGTTCCTCTGGGGTGTGGCCTTCGGCAACATCGTCGGAGGAGTCAAGATCGACCAGGACATGGAGTACGTCGGCACCGTGGGGGAGCTGTTCCACCCCTACGCGCTGCTGGGCGGCCTGGTGACGCTGACGCTGTTCACCTTCCACGGAGCGGTGTTCACGGCGCTGAAGACGGTCGGTGAGATCCGGCAGCGAGCGCGGAAGCTGGCGCTGCGCGTCGGTCTCGTCACGGCCGTGCTGGCACTGGTCTTCCTGGGGTGGACCCAGGTGGACAACGGCGACGGCAAGAGCCTCGTCGCGCTGGTGGTGGCCGTCGCCGCCCTGGTCGTGGCGCTCGTCGCCAACCAGGCCGGGCGTGAGGGATGGTCGTTCCTGCTGTCCGGCGTCACCATCGTGGCCGCCGTGGCGATGCTGTTCCTGACGCTCTTCCCGAACGTCATGCCGTCCACGCTCGACCCGGCGTGGAGCCTCACCGTCTCCAACGCCTCGTCCAGCGCGTACACCCTGAAGGTCATGACCTGGCTGGCGGTGATCGCCACCCCCGTCGTCCTGGTCTACCAGGGGTGGACGTACTGGGTCTTCCGTAAGCGCATCGGTACGCAGCACCTCGCCGAAGCCACGCACTGAGTCCGGCCGGGGTGTGTTTCACCGCCTGTCACGTCGCACGGTCGACGTTTCACGTGAAACACACCCTCGGGACGAGAGGGCATGTTTCACGTGAAACCCATCGATCCACGTCTTCTGCGGTACGCCCGCACCACCCGCCTGTTCCTGATCACGGTCGTCGTCCTCGGCGCCGCCGGTGCCGGGCTGGTCATCGCACAGGCGATGCTCGTGGCCGAGATCGTCGTCGGCGCCTTCCAGCACGGACTGGCGGCGGCCGATCTGCGGACGCCCCTGGTGCTGCTGGTGGCGGTCGCCTGCGGGCGCGGGCTGGTGGGCTGGCTCACCGAGCTGGCCGCCCACCGGGCGAGCGCGGCGGTCAAGTCGGAGCTGCGCGGCAGGCTGCTGCGGCGGGCGACCGACCTCGGCCCCGGGTGGCTCGGCGGTCAGCGCACCGGGTCGCTGGTCACCCTCGCCACGCGAGGGGTCGACGCCCTGGACGACTACTTCTCGCGCTACCTGCCGCAGTTGGGTCTCGCCGTCGTCGTGCCGGTGGCGGTACTGGCCCGGATCGTCACCGAGGACTGGGTGTCGGCGGCCATCATCGTCGCCACCCTCCCGCTCATCCCGGTCTTCATGATGCTGATCGGCTGGGTCACCCAGTCCCGGATGGAACGCCAGTGGCAGTTGCTCTCCCGGCTGTCCGGCCACTTCCTGGACGTGGTCGCCGGACTGCCGACCCTCAAGGTCTTCGGCCGGGCCAAGGCGCAGGCCGAGTCGATCAGGCGGATCACCGGCGAGTACCGCCAGGCGACCCTGCGGACGCTGCGGATCGCCTTCCTGTCGTCCTTCGCGCTGGAACTGCTCGCCACGCTCTCCGTGGCGCTGGTCGCCGTGACCATCGGCATGCGGCTCGTCCACGGCGACATGGCCCTCTACGACGGACTGGTCGTGCTGATCCTCGCGCCCGAGGCGTATCTGCCGCTGCGGCAGGTCGGGGCGCAGTACCACGCGGCGGCCGAGGGGCTCGCCGCCGCCGAGGAGATCTTCGAGGTCCTGCAGACCCCCGCGCCGGCACCGGGGACCGCGCCGGTGCCCGCGAACGGCACGCTGTCCTTCGAGGGGGTGACGGTCCGCCACCCCGGCCGCGCGGTGGACGCCCTCACGGATCTGACCTTCACCGTCGAGCCCGGGGAGACGGTCGCCCTCGTCGGCCCGAGCGGGGCGGGCAAGTCGACACTCCTCGACGTGCTGCTGGGCTTTGTGCGCCCGGTCGAGGGGCGGGTGACGGTCGGAGGAGCCGATCTCGCCGGCCTCGACCCGGCCGAGTGGCACTCCCGGGTCGCCTGGGTGCCGCAGCGCCCCCACCTGTACGCCACGACCATCGCCGAGAACGTGCGCCTGGCCAGGCCCGACGCCGACGACCTCGCGGTGCGGCGGGCGCTGCGGGAGGCCGGGGCGCTGGAGTTCGTGGACGCGCTGCCGCACGGCATGGAGACGGGTCTCGGTGAGGACGGGGCCGGACTCTCCGCCGGTCAGCGCCAACGCCTCGCACTGGCCCGCGCATTCCTCGCCGACCGGCCGGTGCTCCTGCTGGACGAGCCGACGGCCGCGCTCGACGGGGCGACCGAGGCCGAGGTGGTGTCGGCGGTGCGGCGGCTGGCCGCGGGACGGACCGTGCTGCTGGTGGTGCACCGGCCGGCGCTGCTGGAGGTGGCCGACCGGGTGGTGCGGCTGGAGGAACCGGTGCTCCCCGCCCCGGCGCGGGCGACGGCGCCTGACACCGGGGTACGGCAGGCGTCGGAACCCGATGCCGGGATGCGGCAGGTGGGGGAACCTGATGCCGGGATGCGGCAGGTGGGGGAACCCGATGCCGGGGTGCGGCGGGCCGTGCAGCCCGCCGGGGCCGGTGGCCGGGGTGGTCACCTCGGGCGGGTCCGGGCGATGTCGGCGGCCCGGCGCGGCAGACTCGCGCTCGCGCTGCTGCTCGGCAGCCTCGCCCTCGGCAGCGCCGTCGGTCTGATGGCCACCTCCGGCTACCTCATCTCGCGGGCCTCGCAGCAGCCGCCGGTGCTCTACCTGATGGTGGCCGTGACGGCGACCCGGGCCTTCGGGATCGGGCGGGCCGTGTTCCGCTACGCCGAGCGGCTCGTGTCGCACGACGCCGTCCTGCGCATGCTGGCCGACACCCGGGTGGCGGTGTACCGGCGGCTGGAGCGGCTGGCCCCCGCCGGGCTGCGCGGCCGTCGCCGCGGCGACCTGCTGGCCCGGCTCGTCGCCGACGTCGACGCGCTTCAGGACTACTGGCTGCGGTGGCTGCTGCCGGCCGGTGCCGCGGTGCTGGTCTCCGCCGCGTCCGTCGGCTTCACGGCCTGGCTGCTGCCGGCGGCCGGTGCCGTCCTCGCGGCGGGGCTGCTCGCCGCCGGTGTCGGCGTCCCGCTGATCACCGGCGCCGTGGCCCGCCGGGCCGAGCGCCGGCTCGCCCCCGCCCGCGGCGTGCTCGCCACCCGGGTGACCGACCTGCTCACCGGCACCGCCGAACTGACCGTCGCGGGCGCCCTGCCCGCCCGCTCCGCCGAGACCCGGCGGGCCGACGGCGTCCTGACCCGGATCGCCTCTCGGGCGGCCACCGCCACCGCGCTCGGCAACGGACTCACCGCGCTGATCTCCGGGCTGACCGTGGCGGGCGCCGCCCTCGTCGGCGCCCAGGCGGTCGCCGGCGGCCGGCTCACGGGCGTGGCCATGGCCGTGGTGACACTCACCCCGCTCGCCGCCTTCGAGGCCGTCCTCGGCCTGCCGCTCGCCGCGCAGTACCGGCAGCGGGTGCGGCGCAGCGTCGAACGCGTGGACGACGTGCTCGACGCGCCCGAGCCGGTACGGGAACCCGAGCGGCCCCGTCCGGCGCCGGTGTCGCCGTTCCCCGTGGTCGTGAAGGGGCTCGCCGCCCGGCACGCGGGGCAGCGGCGGGAGGCTCTCGCCGGGCTGGACCTGACGCTGGCGGAGGGCCGGCGGATCGCCGTGGTCGGGCCGTCCGGCTCAGGCAAGACGACGCTGACCCAGGTGCTGCTGCGGTTCCTGGACCCGGACGCCGGGTCGTACACCCTGGCCGGGGTGGACGCCGGTGCCGTGGCCGGTGACGACGTACGCCGCCTGGTCGGGCTGTGCGCCCAGGACGCGCACCTCTTCGACAGCTCGGTTCGGGAGAACCTGCTCCTGGCCAGGAAGGGCGCCGGGGAGGCGGAGCTGCGTGACGCTCTCGGGCGGGCCCGGCTGCTGGAGTGGGCCGACAGCCTGCCGGACGGCCTCGACACCCTGGTGGGGGAGCACGGCGCGCGACTGTCGGGCGGCCAGCGACAGCGGCTGGCGCTGGCCCGCGCGCTGCTCGCCGACTTCCCCGTGCTGGTGCTCGACGAGCCCGCCGAACACCTCGACCTGCCGACCGCCGACGCCCTCACCGCCGATCTCCTCGCCGCCACGCAGGGCCGGACGACCCTGCTCATCACCCACCGGCTGGCCGGCCTGGAGGAGGTCGACGAGGTGGTCGTACTGGACGAGGGGAGGGTCGTACAGCGCGGCTCGTTCACGGAACTGGTGGCCGCGGACGGACCGTTGCGGTCGATGGCCGAGCGGGAGGCGGCCGCGGACCTGTTGCTGACGGCGGGGACCCGATGAGCGGACCTCTCCTGACGGAAGAGGCTTGGTCCGGGCCGCCCGCGGCTCGCGGAGAGCGGGCGGCGCGGCGGACCGCGACGTGATCCATATGCAGCAACCGGTCCCCCGGGCGTATGCCTTCGACGTGACCGGAGGGCCTCGCACGGTCCACGATCACTGACATGCGCTCACCTCGCCGACTCCGCGGGCTCGTTCCGGCGCTGCTGTGCGCGCTCGCCGTGGTCGCGGCCCGCCCCGCCGATGTCACGGACGGGGAGTACGGCCCCGGCTCCGGGGCCGGCGCCGAGGTGGCGCGGCTCTACGGGGAGGCCGCCGTGGCGACACAGCGGTACGAGGACGGCATGCGGGAGGCCGAGGCGCGGCGGACCGAGGCGCGGCGGTACGAGGCGCTGCTGGACCGCCGGCGCCGGGAGATCGCCGTGCTCGACGAGGACCTGGGCCGGATCGCCCGCGCCCAGTACCGGGGCGGCGGGAATCTCCCGCTCACCGCGCGGATGATCCTCGCGGACGACCCGGACGAGCTGATGCGAGGACAGCGTGCGGTCCAGCGGGCGGGTCTCGCCGTCGACCACGCCCTCGCCCGGAGCCGGCGGGCCGAGGCACGGCTCGCCGCCGACGAGGCCGAGGCGCGGGCGGCCTGGCACGCGCTGGAGCGGCGCAACGCCGAACTGGCCGACCTCAGACGGGACATCCAGCACAAGCTGGAGGAGGCGGGCTCACGGTTGCGGGGCCGGGCGGCGGCCTCCGCCGCGGCCGGTCCCTGCCCCGGCGCGGTCCGCCTCGACCAGCCGGACGTGCGCTCCGGCCGGTCCTGGGTCGCGCCGGTGGAGGACTACGGCCTGTCCGCGTCGTTCGGCAGCGGAGGAAGCCGGTGGGCCGGACGGCACACCGGACAGGACTTCGCGGTGCCGCTGGGCACGCCGGTGCGTGCCGTGGGCGCCGGCCGGGTGGTGAAGGTGTCCTGCGGCGGCGCCTTCGGCGTCCAGGTGGTCCTCCGGCACGCGGGCGGCTACTACACGCAGTACGCCCATCTCGACTCGGTCGCCGTCGACCAGGGCGAGAGCGTCGCGCCCGGACAGTGGATCGGGCGGTCGGGCAGCACCGGCAACTCGACCGGTCCCCACCTGCACTTCGAGGTACGGATCACCCCGGAGGCGGGGTCGGCGCTGAACCCGATGCCGTGGCTGGCCCAGCGAGGCGTGACGGCCTGACCGGCGCCAGGTGCCGGGTGCCGGGTGCCGAGTGACGGGAGCCGGGTGCCAGACGCCAGACGCCAGGCGTCAGGCGAGCCGCGCCAGCATCCGTTCGATCACGACCGCGACCCCGTCGTCGTTGTTGGCGACCGTCCGCCCGGAGGCGGCGGCGACCACGTCCGGGTGGGCGTTGCCCATCGCGTACGACTGTCCCGCCCAGGTGAGCATCTCCACGTCGTTCGGCATGTCCCCGAAGGCGACGACCTCCTCGTGCGAGATGCCGCGCTCGGCACAGCACAGGGCGAGCGTGCTGGCCTTGGAGACCTCCGGGCCGCTGATCTCCAGCAGGGCGCTGGGACTGGACCGGGTGACATTGGCGCGGTCGCCCACGGCTAGCCGGGCCAGGGTGAGGAAGGCGTCGGGGTCCATGTCGGGGTGGTAGGCGAGAATCTTCAGCACCGGCTGTTCGGGGGCGGGCCCGTCCGGACCGAGGAGTTCCTCGGCGGACAGCAGGACGTCGGGGACCTCCAGGTGCAGCTTCGGATACTCCGGTTCCTGGTTGAAGCCGTAGGTCTGCTCGACCGCGTACACCGTGCCGGGCGCCGCCTCGCGCAGCAGCCGTACGGTCTCCAGGGCGTTCCCCCGGGGCAGCTCCCGCACCTTGACGAACCGGTGGGCGCCGGGGCCGCCGTGCAGATCGACCACCGCCGCGCCGTTGCCGCAGATGGCGAGGCCGTGTCCGTGGACATGGGCGCTGACCACGTCCATCCACCGGGCGGGGCGCCCGGTCACGAAGAACACCTCGATGCCCGCCTCCTCGGCGGCGGCCAGCGCGGCGACCGTACGCGGGGAGACCGACTTGTCGTCGCGCAGCAGCGTGCCGTCGAGGTCGGTGGCGATCAGTCGCGGACGAGCGGCGGCGGCCGGGGGCTGGGGCTGGCGAGTCGCTGAGGTCACCGGGTCATTGTCACGCATATGTCCGCACGTCCGTACGGGGCCCGCACATCTGTGAGCCACGGCTCTCATCCGCGCCGCGCCGCCCGTCCGTCCGGTCGTCCTGTCCGTCCGTCCGGTCCGTCCTGCCCGTCCGGTCCGGTCGCCCCGCCCGTCGTCCGGTGCGCGCCTCCTCAGACCAACTGGGCGGGGGCCTCCATCGCGATCCGCTCGAAGACCTTCTCGTCGGTGGCGAAGTCCGAGTCGGGGATCGGCCAGTGCAGGACGATCTCGGTGAACCCGAGGTCCCGGTGGCGTCCGGCGAAGTCCACGAACGCGTCCACGGACTCCAGTGGCCGGGACCGGTCCGGGGTGAAGCCGGTGAGCAGGACCTTGTCGAGTTCGGCCACGTCCCGGCCGATCTCGGCGCAGGCGTCCGTGAGCCTGCCGACCTGTCCGCGCAGCGCCCGGTCCGACTGCTCAGGTGTGCCCTTCTCGAAGAGCTTCGGATCGCCGGTGGTCACCCACGCCTGCCCGTGGAGCGCGGCCAGCCGCATCCCGCGGGGACCGGTGGCGGCCACCGCGAACGGCAGCCGGGGCCGCTGGACGCACCCGGGGATGTTCCGCGCCTCGTGGGCCGCGTAGTGGTCACCCTCGAACGAGACCGCGTCCTGCGTCAGCAGCCGGTCGAGCAGCGGCAGGAACTCGGCGAACCGGTCGGCGCGCTCGCGCGGGGTCCACGGCTCCTGGCCGAGCGCGGTGGCGTCGAAGCCCGTGCCGCCCGCTCCTATGCCCAGCGTGATCCGGCCGCCGGAGATGTCGTCGAGCGAGATCAGCTCCTTGGCGAGCGTCACCGGGTGCCGGAAGTTGGGCGAGGTCACCAGGGTGCCCAGGCGCAGCCGCTCGGTGGCGGCCGCCGCGGCGGTCAGGGTCGGCACCGCACCGAACCACGGGCCGTCCCGGAAGGTGCGCCAGGACAGGTGGTCGTAGGTGTACGCGGCGTGGAATCCGAGCTGTTCGGCCCGCGTCCAGGTCGAACGGCCGCCCTCGTGCCAGCGGAGGTACGGAAGGATCACGGTGCTCAGACGCAGACTCATGCCACAGACCCTAAGCGCCGCCGGGTGTTCCACGTGAAACAACCGCCCGTCCCTCAGCGCTGTTCGGGGGACGGGCGGACCGCAGACAGGGGCCGCGGAGAGCGGGCCGGGCCGGGGTGCCGAAAGAGATGCGCATCACGCGAACGATTGCCTGGCGGAGGTTTGGTCCACAGCCAAGTGCGGTTATCCACAGGCAAATTGACCTCTCCTGTGGAGAACCCGCGAGGACGGGTGCCCTCAGAGTGGTGGTTTCACCCTCGCCAGTGCCCGCAGCGCTCCCGGCGACAGGCGGGACAGGAGGCGGGCGCCGCGTGCCCCGGGTGTGACGGGGACGACGGCCCGGTTGCGCACCACCGCCTCCAGCACGGCGGCGGCGACCTTCTCCGGCGGACAGGCGCGCAGCCCGTAGAGCCGGGCGGCACGCCGCTGCCGCCGCTTCTCCTCCTCGGCGTCGACCCCGGTGAAGCGCGCGGCCGACGTGATCCCCGTGTCGACGAGGCCGGGGCAGACCGCCGTCACGCCGATGCCCCGCCCCGCCAGCTCCGCGCGCAGGCACTCGCTCAGCATCAGCACGGCGGCCTTGGAGGTGGCGTAGGCGGGCAGCGCCCGGGAGGGCTGGTACGCGGCGGCCGACGCGGTGTTCACGATGTGCCCGCCCTGGCCGCGCTCGGCCATCTGCCGTCCGAAGAGCCGGCAGCCGTGGATCACGCCCCACAGATTGACGTCGAGGACCCGGCGCCAGTCCTCGGGCGTGGTGTCGAGGAAGGGGCCGGACAGCCCGATCCCGGCGTTGTTCACCAGGACGTCCACCACGCCGTACGCCGTGGCGACCTTCTCCGCCAGCTTCTCCATCGCCTGCTCGTCACCGACGTCGGCGGTCTCGGCCCACGCCTCGGGTGCGCCGGCCGCCCGGCAGCGCCCGGCCGTGTCCGCCGCGGTCCCGCCGTCCCGGTCGACGCAGACCACCCGCGCGCCGGCCTCGGCGAACGCCAGCGCCGTGGCCCGCCCGATGCCGCTGCCGGCCCCGGTGACCAGCACGAGCTGCCCACCGAACCGTTCGGCGTACCTCCCGGGTGCCAACCTCGGCGCGACTCCCTGGCGTCCGCTCTCCACGGCCGTGACGAACTCCGTGATCCAGGTCGCGAGCAGGTCGGGCCGGGTGCGCGGGACCCAGTGCCCGGCGGGCAGGGTGCGCCGGGTCAGCCGTGGCGCCCACTGCTCCAGATCGTCGTAGAGCCGCTCGGAGAGGTACGCGTCCCCCAGCGGCGTGACGAGCTGGACCGGTACGTGGGCGTGGGCGTCGGGGCGCGGGTGGCGCAGCCGGGGGCGGATGTTGTCCCGGTACAGCCAGGCCCCGCGGGCCGCGTCGGACGGCAGGGAGGCGGTCGGGTAGTCGCCGGCCGGCACCTTCTCCAGGCGGCGCAGGATCGCGGGCCAGCGCTTGCCGAGCGGGCCGCGCCAGGCCAGTTCGGGCAGGACGGGGGTGTGCAGCGCGTACACGTACCAGGATTTGACGCCCTGGCCGAGGAGCTGTCCGGCCCGGCGCGGGGTGGGCCGCTTCAGACGCCGGGCGATCCAGTGCCCGAAGTGGTCGAGGGACGGTCCCGACATCGAGGTGAAGGACGCGATCCGCCCCTGGGCGCGCGCCGAGGTCACGAACTCCCAGGACTGCACCGAGCCCCAGTCGTGCCCGACCAGGTGCACCGGCCGCCCGGGACTGACCGCGTCCACGACGGCCAGGAAGTCGTCCATCAGCTTCTCCAGCGTGAACCCGCCACGCAGCGGCCGGGGTGCCGTCGACCGGCCGTGGCCGCGGACGTCGTACGCGACGACGTGGAAGCGGCCGGCGAGGTGGCCGGCCACCTCCGACCAGACCTCCTTGCTGTCCGGGTAGCCGTGGACGAGGACGACCGTCGGCCGCTCCGGGTCACCCAGTTCCGCCACGCACAGTTCGACCTCGCCCGCCCGCACGCGGCGCTCGCGCGCCCCTGCCAAACCCGTCACGTCTCTCCTCCGTCCCGCGGGTCCCCGCAGGGTCCCGCACGTCCCCAGCTCCCCGCACGTCGGCGTACTTCCCCGCACGACCCCGCACGACCCCGCACCACCTCGCACGCGTCCGCGCGCGTCCGCGCGTGTCACTCCGCGCACACCACTCCCCACGCGCCCCCGCGCACACCCCGCACGCGCCTTCGCGCATCGATGCGGTGCCGCCGAATGTCCCAGTTGTTAGACGGATCGTCAATAGGCCCGCGGCGACTCGGCGCGACCGCCCGCGCCGTAGCTCTCAGGCAGGGCACCCCTAAGGTCCCGTACGTCTGGAGTACGACCGAAGACGGCCCTCCGGGCTGACGACCGGCGTGGCCCGTGTCACTACCGTCGACGACGTGACTGTGATCGCGACCGAAAGCCTGAGCAAGCGGTTCCCCAGGGTGACCGCTCTTGACCGGCTCTCCGTGGACGTCGGGCCCGGTGTGACCGGGCTCGTCGGAGCCAACGGGGCCGGCAAGTCCACGCTCATCAAGATTCTGCTGGGGCTGTCCCCGGCCACCGAGGGCCGCGCCGAGGTGCTCGGCCTCGACGTCGCCACCCACGGCGCCGCCATCCGCGAGCGGGTCGGCTACATGCCGGAGCACGACTGCCTGCCGCCCGACGTCTCGGCCACCGAGTTCGTCGTGCACATGGCCCGGATGTCCGGCCTGCCGCCCACCGCCGCCCGCGAACGCACCGCGGACACGCTGCGCCACGTCGGCCTGTACGAGGAGCGCTACCGCCCCATCGGCGGCTACTCCACCGGCATGAAGCAGCGCGTCAAGCTCGCCCAGGCGCTCGTCCACGACCCGCGGCTCGTCCTCCTCGACGAGCCGACCAACGGCCTCGACCCGGTCGGCCGCGACGAGATGCTCGGCCTGATCCGCCGTATCCACACCGACTTCGGCATCTCGGTCCTGGTCACCTCGCACCTGCTGGGTGAACTGGAGCGCACCTGCGACCACGTGGTCGTGGTCGACGGCGGCAAGCTGCTGCGCTCCAGCTCCACCACGGACTTCACGCAGTCCACGGCCGTCCTCGCCATCGAGGTCACCGACACCGACACGCACCCGGACGGCACCCGCGCGGTCCGCGAGGCGCTCCAGGCGCGCGGGGTGACCGTCCAGGACGGCAGCGGCCTGCCCGGCGCCGGTCACGTCCTGCTGCTCACCGCCGCGGGCGAGGAGACGTACGACTTGGTCCGGGACGTGATCGCCGACCTCGGGCTCGGCCTGGTGCGCATGGAGCAGCGCCGGCATCACATCTCGGAGGTCTTCACGGACGACGACGCGGAACGGAAGGAGGCGGTCGGCCATGGCAACTGAGCAGCAGCAGCAACAGCAGCAGCAACAGCAGCCCCCAGCCCCCGCGGCGGGCGACCAGACCCGCATCCACAACATCGGCTACCGCACCTACGACGGCCCCCGCCTCGGCCGCGCCTACGCCCGCCGCTCGCTCTACTCGCAGTCCCTGCGCGGCGCCTACGGCCTCGGCCGCTCGGCCAGGTCCAAGGTGCTGCCGATGCTGCTGTTCGTCGTGATGTGCCTGCCCGCCGGGATCATGGTCGCCGTCGCCGTCGCCACCAAGGCGAAGGAACTGCCGGTCGACTACACGCGCTACGCGATCGTCCTCCAGGCCGTCATCAGCCTGTACGTCGCCTCCCAGGCACCCCAGTCGGTCTCGCGGGACCTGCGCTTCAAGACCGTGCCGCTGTACTTCTCGCGGCCCATCGAGACGGCCGACTACGTCCGCGCCAAGTACGCGGCGCTGGCCTCGGCGCTCTTCGTCCTCACCGCAGCTCCCCTGCTCGTGCTCTATGTGGGCGCACTGCTCGCCAAACTCGACTTCGCGGACCAGACCAAGGGGTTCGCCCAAGGACTCCTCTCCGTGGCACTGCTCTCGCTGCTCTTCGCCGGCCTCGGCCTGGTCGTCGCCTCGGTCACCCCGCGCCGCGGCTTCGGTATCGCGGCCGTCATCGCCGTCCTGACCATCACCTACGGCGCGGTCTCCACGCTGCAGGCCATCGCGGACGTACAGGACAGCTCCGGCGCCATCGCCTGGATCGGCCTGTTCTCGCCGATCACCCTGATCGACGGCGTGCAGTCGGCCTTCCTCGGCGCCACCTCCGCCTTCCCCGGCGCGGCCGGACCGGGCAACGGCGAGGGCGTCGTCTACGTCCTCGTCACACTGGGTCTGATCGCCGGCGCCTACGGCCTGCTGATGCGCCGCTACCGGAAGGTGGGACTGTGACCACGCTGAACATCGACCACGTCAGCCGCTGGTTCGGCAACGTCGTCGCCGTGAACGACGTCACCATGACGATCGGCCCCGGCGTCACCGGCCTCCTCGGCCCCAACGGCGCCGGCAAGTCCACCCTCATCAACATGATGGGCGGCTTCCTCGCCCCCTCCACCGGCACCGTCACCCTCGACGGCGAACCGGTCTGGCGCAACGAGGCCATCTACCGGCACATCGGCATCGTGCCCGAGCGCGAGGCGATGTACGACTTCCTCACCGGCCGCGAGTTCGTCCTCGCCAACGCCGAACTGCACGGCCTCGGCGCCCGCGCCGCCCAGACGGCGCTCGCCACCGTCGAGATGGAGTACGCGCAGGACCGCAAGATCGCCACGTACTCCAAGGGCATGCGCCAGCGCGTGAAGATGGCGAGCGCCCTGGTGCACAACCCCTCGCTGCTCCTGCTGGACGAGCCGTTCAACGGCATGGACCCGCGCCAGCGCATGCAGCTCATGGATCTGCTGCGCCGCATGGGCGACGAGGGCCGCACCGTGCTGTTCTCCTCGCACATCCTCGAAGAGGTCGAACAGCTCGCCTGGCACATCGAGGTCATCGTCGCCGGACGCCACGCGGCCAGCGGCGACTTCCGCAAGATCCGCCGCCTGATGACCGACCGGCCGCACCGCTACCTGGTCCGCTCCAGCGACGACCGGGCGCTCGCCGCCGCGCTCATCGCCGACCCGTCGACCTCCGGCATCGAGGTCGACCTCGCCGAGGGCGCCCTGCGCGTCCAGGCCGTCGACTTCGGCCGGTTCACGGCCCTGCTCCCCAAGGTCGCCCGCGACCACGGCATCCGGCTGCTCACGGTCTCGCCCTCCGACGAGTCCCTGGAGTCCGTCTTCTCGTATCTCGTCGCGGCGTAGGAGGCCGAACAATGTACGACCCCACAGTCGCCCGGCTCACCTACCGGGCCCTGCTCGGCCGCCGCCGGGCCCTCATCCTGGGCGTCCTGCCCCTGCTGCTCCTGGTCATCGCGGTCGTCGTGCGCGCCCTCACCGGGGCCGACGACCAGACGGCCTCGGACGTGCTCGGCGGGTTCGCGCTCGCCACCATGGTGCCGATCATCGGCGTCATCGCGGGCACCGGCGCCATCGGCCCCGAGATCGACGACGGCTCGGTGGTGTACCTGCTGTCCAAGCCGATCAAACGGCCGACCATCATCTTCACCAAGCTGATCGTCGCCATCGCGGTGACCATGGTCTTCTCCGCGGTGCCCACGCTGCTGGCCGGCCTGATCCTCAACGGCAACGGCCAGCAGATCGCCGTCGCCTACACGATCGCCGCGCTGGTCGCCTCGATCGCGTACGCCGCGCTCTTCCTGCTGCTCGGCACGGTGTCGCGGCACGCGGTGGTCTTCGGGCTGGTCTACGCGCTGGTCTGGGAGGCCCTGTTCGGCTCCCTGGTGCCCGGCGCCCGCACCCTCAGCGTCCAGCAGTGGTCCCTCGCCGTCGCCCAGAAGGTCGCCGACGGCGACCTGGTGACCTCCGACGTCGGCCTGCCGACCGCGACGGTGCTGCTGGTCCTGGTGACCGTGCTCGCCACCTGGTACGCCGGACAGAAACTGCGCACCCTCAAGCTCGCCGGGGAGGAGTGACGGCAGTCGGCCGGCACACCCCGTTTCGCCCTTTCGGAGAGTCCCTCACCCAAAGGGCGAAAGGCCGAGAGGGACTGACTTCCCACCCGGCGGCGGACGCTCAGCCGAGCAGCCGCTCCAGCACCACCGCGATACCGTCCTCGTCGTTCGTGGACGTCACCTCGTCCGCCACGGCCTTCAGTTCGGCGTGGGCGTTGGCCATCGCCACACCCCGCGCCGCCCAGCCGAACATGGAGATGTCGTTGGGCATGTCGCCGAAGGCGATGGTGTCCGCCGCCTTCAGCTTCAGCCGGCGGGCCGCCAGCGACAGACCCGTGGCCTTGGACAGGCCGAGGGGCAGCAGCTCCACTATCCCGGCGCCGGCCATGGTGACCGTGACGAAACCGCCCGCGGTACGCCGGGCCACCTCCGCCAGCTCGTCGTCGGACAGGGTCGGATGCTGGATGTAGATCTTGTTCAGCGGCGCCGACCAGAGGTCGGAGGCGTCGGTGAACGGGGTGGCCGGCAGGGAGCCGCCGACCGAGTACCCGGGTCCGACCAGCACCTCGCCCTCCAGCCCGTCACGGCTCGCCGCCAGGTACAGCGGGCCGGTCTCCGACTCGATCTTGGCCAGTGCCACCCCGGCGAGCTGCCGGTCGAGGGTGACCGAGGTCAGCAGCCGGTGCTCCCCGGCGTGGTAGACCTGCGCGCCCTGACCGCAGACGGCCAGCCCGTCGTAGCCCAGGTCGTCGAGGATGTGCCGGGTCCACGGGACCGCGCGGCCGGTGACGACGATGTGGGCCGCGCCCGCCGCGGTGGCCGCGGCGAGCGCGTCGCGGGTACGCCGCGAGACCGTGTCGTCGGAGCGCAGCAGCGTCCCGTCGAGGTCGGTCGCTATCAGGCGGTACGGAAGTCCCGCGCCGGGGGCGTCACTCACTTGGCCACCGGCTCCAGCACCTCACGGCCGCCCAGGTACGGGCGCAGCACCTCGGGCACCCGGACCGAACCGTCGGCCTGCTGGTGGTTCTCCAGGATCGCGACGATCGTGCGCGGCACGGCGCACAGGGTGCCGTTGAGCGTGGCCAGCGGACGCACCTTCTTCTCCTCGCGGACCCGGATCGACAGCCGCCGGGACTGGAACTCGGTGCAGTCCGAGGTCGAGGTCAGCTCGCGGTACTTGCCCTGGGTCGGGATCCACGCCTCGCAGTCGTACTTGCGCGCCGCCGAGGCACCCAGGTCGGCCGAGGCCACGTCGATGACGCGGAACGGCAGTTCGAGCGAGGTCAGCCACTGCTTCTCCCACTCCAGCAGGCGCTGGTGCTCGGCCCGCGCGTCCTCGGGGAGGACGTAGGAGAACATCTCCACCTTGTCGAACTGGTGTACGCGGAAGATGCCCTTGGTGTCCTTGCCGTGCGAGCCCGCCTCGCGGCGGAAGCAGGGCGAGAAACCGGCGTAGCGCAGCGGCAGCCGGTCGGCGTCGAGGATCTCGTCCATGTGGTACGCCGCCAGCGGCACCTCGGAGGTGCCGACCAGGTAAAGGTCGTCCTTGTCGAGGTGGTAGACGTCCTGGGCCGCCTGGCCGAGGAAACCGGTGCCGGCCATGGACTGCGGGCGTACCAGCGCCGGGGTGAGCATCGGGATGAAACCGGCCGCCGTGGCCTGCGCGATGGCCGCGTTGACCAGGGCCAGCTCCAGGAGCGCGCCGACACCGGTGAGGAAGTAGAAGCGGGAGCCGGAGACCTTGGCGCCGCGCTCGACGTCGATGGCGCCGAGCAACTGGCCCAGTTCCAGGTGGTCCCGGGGCTCGAAGCCCTCGGCGGCGAAGTCGCGGTGGGTGCCGTGCGTCTCCAGCGTGACGAAGTCCTCCTCGCCGCCGACGGGGACGTCGGGGTGGACGAGGTTGCCGAGGCGCTGGAGCAGCTCCTGGGTCTCGGTGTCGGCCGCGTCGCGCTCGGCGTCGGCCGCCTTGACGTCGGCGGCGAGCTGGCCGGCCCGCTTCAGCAGGTCCGCCTTCTCGTCGCCGGCGGCCTTGCCGATGAGCTTGCCGAGGCCCTTCTGCTCGGCGCGCAGCTCGTCGAAGCGGACGCCGGACGACCTGCGCCGCTCGTCGGCGGAGAGGAGGGAGTCGACGAGCGCGACGTCCTCTCCACGGGCGCGCTGGGAGGCGCGCACACGGTCGGGGTCCTCACGGAGCAGGCGAAGGTCAATCACATGGTCAAGGCTACCGGTGCGGGGTGACAGGGTTCGACTCACTATTGCCTTCGCACTGCCTCCGCACTGCCTCCGCACTGCCTTCGTGCTGCCTTCGCACTGCTTCCGCCTCGCTCGCCATGTGCCGGTGGCATGGCCGAGGCGTGCCTGAGGTATGTCCGCCGCGGATTTCGGCCGTCAACGAAAAGCTCCCCCGCCCTTGGAGCGAAGCGGGACGAGAGTGACCGATTGACCGTAAATCCTTGTGGAGAACGGGACTTGGGCGAGGCGTGCGGGCGGTGCTGTCCACAGGTTCGCCCGGTCCGGAAAAGTTATCCACAGCCTGTGCGAAAGATCTGTGGACTCCGGAGTTGATCACTCCGGATCATGCCGAATCGGGCATCAGGGACGAAGAATTCCCGACCCAAACCCTCGGTGCACCCACTTTCGAGTGGAAACGGGTCACTCCGGAGGCTGGTGAGCGAGAAACAGGTGGACGAGGGGTGACCGGCAGCCCTGTGGACGCACATGGGGCCTGTAGGGGGATTTGTCGACTGAATGGCACTTCGTTGTCGACTTGTCCCCAGGTCGAGACCCGGGCCTGTGGATAACTTCTGTGGATAACGAAAATCAGCAGGTAGGACTGGTCGAGACCGGTCGTGACCGTTCGGGACCGGTCAGAATCGGCCGTCCTGGCACCGCGCGACCCAGTCCGCGGCCGCGGTGAACTCCTCGTCCGACGTCCCGGGGTACGGGGTCCCCGCCTGGTGCGGCTCCAGCCCCGCCCGCGGGTACGACCCGAGGTACCGCACCTGGAGGCAGATCCGCTTCAGTCCCATGAGGGCCTCGGCCATCCGCCGGTCGGAGATGTGCCCCTCGGCGTCGATGCAGAAGCAGTAGTTGCCGATCCCGGCGCCGGTGGGCCGGGACTGCAGCAGCATGAGGTTGATGCCCCGGGTGGCGAACTCGCCCAGCAGGTCGCGCAGCCCGCCGGGGTGGTCGTCGCGCTGCCAGATCACGACGGAGGTCTTGTCCGCGCCGCTCGGCGCGGCCGGCCGGGCGGGTCGGCCCACCAGGACGAACCGGGTCTGGGCGTTCTCCGCGTCGTGGATGCCGGTCTCCAGCGCCACGAGGCCGTACCGGGCGGCGGCGAACTCGCCCGCGAAGGCCGCGTCGTACCGCCCGTCCTGTACCAGGCGGGCGGCGTCGGCGTTGGAGGCGGCCGACTCCCAGACGACGTCCGGGAGGTGTGCCTTGAGCCAGTTGCGGACCTGCGGCTGGGCGGCCGGGTGGGCGCTGACCGTCTTGATGTCCGACAGCTTGGTGCCGGGGCGCACCAGCAGGGCGAAGGTGATGGAGAGCAGCACCTCGCGGTAGATCATCAGCGGCTGGCCCGCGACCAGTTCGTCCAGGGTGGTGGTGATGCCGCCCTCGACGGAGTTCTCGATCGGCACGAACGCGGCCTCGGCCTGGCCGCCGCGGACCGCGTCGAGCGCGGACTGGACCGACACGTACGGGACCAACTCGCGGGTCGCCGCCTCCGGGAGGGTGCGCAGGGCGACCTCGGTGAAGGTGCCCTCGGGGCCGAGATAGGCGTAACTGGCTGACATGGCCTCACCCTAAGGGGCCCCGCGGGGCGGTCGGGGGAGCCGTCCCGGAACCGGCCGGGGGTGCCGCCCCGGAGCCGGAGTCGGAGCCGGAGCCGGAGCCGGTCCGGGGGTCACCCCTCCAGCAGCCGCTGTCCCACGTACTCCCCCTCCGCCGCCCCGCCCGGCACCGCGAACAGGCCGCTCGCCTCGTGCCGGACGAACCTCGACAGCGCGTCGCCCCGGTCCAGCTTCCGCTGCACCGGCACGAAGCCGCGCAGCGGATCGGCCTGCCAGCAGACGAAGAGCAGACCCGCGTCGGGGACCCCGTCGGCGTCGAAGCCGTCGTGGTACGACAAGGGCCGGCGGAGCATCGCCGCGCCGCCGTTCTGGTCGGGGCGGGTGATGCGCGCGTGCGCGTTGATCGGGACCACCAGGTTCCCGTCCCGGTCGGTCTTCTCCAGGTCCATGTCGGTCGTCTCGCCGCCCCCGGACAGCGGCGCGCCGTCGGACTTGCGGCGCCCGATGACGTCCTCCTGGTCCTTGGCCGACAGCTCCTCCCAGTCGTCGAGGAGCATCCGGATACGGCGTACGACGACGTAGGAGCCGTTCGCCATCCACGCCGGGTCGTTCGCACCGGAGCCCTCGCCCCCACCCTGGCCCTCACCCCCGCCCCCGCCTTGGCCCCCGCCCGTGCCCGGCACGAAGATCCGCTGGTCGAAGTCGGCGTCGGTGGTCTTCGGGTTGCGGGTGCCGTCGACCTGGCCCATCAGGTTGCGGGCCGTCATGGGGTGGGCGGTGGCGCCCGGCGACCGGTTGAAGCCGTTCATCTGCCAGCGCACCCGGGCCGCCGCCCCGGCGTCCTTCTGGAGCGCGCGCAGGGCGTGGAAGGCGACGAGGGCGTCGTCCGCGCCGACCTGCACCCACAGATCGCCGTTGCTGCGGGCCTTGTCGAGCTGGTCGGAGGAGAAGTCGGGCAGCGGGTCGAGGGAGACCGGGCGCTGCTTCTCCAGCCCGGTCCGGCCGAAGAAGCTGTGGCCGAACCCGAAGGTGACGGTCAGGGAGGAGGGCCCGGCGTCCCGGGCCACGTCCGTGTCACCGCTCCCGGCCGGTTCGCCCGCCATCAGCCGCCGGGCCGTGTCGGACCAGCGGCGCAGCAGCGCCGCCGCCTCCTTGCGCCCGGCACCGGCCGCCAGGTCGAAGGCGACGAGATGGCCCCGGGCGGGCGTCGGCGTGGTGATACCGGGCTGATGTTTCCCGTGAAACATCACCCGCCCGTCGCCCAGCGAGGTCAGCGGGGTGGCCCCGGCGGGCGCGGCGGCGTACCCCGCCGCGCCGCCCGCCGCGCCGAGCACGAGCCCGGTGGCACCGGCCGTACCGAGCAGCCGCCGCCGTGAGATGCCCTCCGCGTGGGGGGCGGTCCCCGGGGAGACGGCCTCCGGCCGTGCGTCCTCGGCGGTACGGGTCTGCGGGATGGACTGGTCAGCCATGGTGCGGTTCAGCCGATCTGCGCGTTCTTGGAGACGGTCACCTGGTCGATGTCGGAGGTCCGCACGGTCACGGCGACCTCCCAGTCGCCGGCCATGGGGAGCTGCACTCCGCTCGCCGACCAGTGTCCCGTGGTGATGTGGTCGGGGACGACGGGCAGCGGCCCGATGTCCTTGGTCTTCAGGGTGAAAGCGATCTTCACCTCGGGGATGTCGAAGGCGCTGCCGTCCGGACGCTCCACGTAGACGTGCACCTCGTTGGCGCCGACCCGCGCGGGGTCCAGCTCGATGCGGACCACGCCCTTGCCGTTGCGGCCGGCGGTGTCGAACGGCATGTCCAGGGTCACCGCGCCGGTCGACGGGGTGCCGGCCGAGGCGGCGGAGGAGGTGGCCGCCGCGGCCTCCTGCTCGGTGCGGCCCGGTTCGGTCTGCGTCAGCACGGTGGTCACGGCGAGGAGTACGACGGCGACGCCCGCCTCGGCCAGCACCGAGCGACGCAGTCCGAAGCGCTGCGGATCGGCGTCCCGCAGCCGTTTGCGCCGCGCGGCGTCCACCGCCGCCCGCTGCCGGGCGAGCTGCGCGGCCCGCCGCGCGTCGGCTCCGGAGGCGGAGGCGGAAGCGGTGGTGGCGGTGGCGGTGGTAACGGCGGTGGCGCCGGTGCTGGGTGTGGACGCCGCCCTGACCTGCTCCTTCCGCTCCTTCTTCGTCTCCCGGGGCCGCGGTACGGCGGGTGCCGCCTCGGCCAGCCGGGCCGTCCAGCGCCGGGAGACGTAGGCGATGCCGACGAGCACCGCCACGAGGGCGATCTTGGCGAGCAGCAGTTGTCCGTACCGGGTGCCGGTGAACGCCGTCCAGGAGCCGAGCTGCCGCCAGGACTGGTAGCCGCCGGTCACCACCAGCGCGACCACACTGCCGAAGGCCACGGCGGAGAACCGGCGTACGGCCCCGCCGTCGACCGGCGTGTCCGCCGGCGCCCGGTACAGGGAGACGAGCAGGGCGGTCAGCCCGCCCAGCCAGGCCGCCACGGCGAGCAGGTGTACCACGTCGACCGGCATGGCGAGGCCCGCCTGGAGCCCGACCGAGGCGTGCTCGGACATCGCCCAGGTCGCCGCGAGCCCGGCCGCGACGACGGCCCCGCCGACCGCGAGCCCGAAGGTCAGGTCCCGCTTCTCCTCGTCCTCCCGCTTGTCGTAGGCGCCGAAGAGCACGGCGACGAAGAGGGCCGCCGCCGCGAGCAGCAGCAGCCGGGAGACCAGCGCCGCCCCCGTCTTGGTCTGGAGCACCTGCCCGAGCGACTCCAGGTCGAAGACGTCGCCGAGCTTCCCGGAGCCGGTGTACGAGCCGCGCAGCAGCAGCAGGAGCAGCGTCGCGCCGGTGAGCGTGAGCCAGCCGGAGACCACCAGCCGCTGCACCGCCCGCACCCCGGAGCCGCGCGGCCAGCAGGCGAGGACGAAGGCGGCGCCGCCGATCAGTACGGTGAAACCGGCGTACGCGGCGTAGCGGCCGAGGCCGTACAGTCCGCCGACGACCCCGCCGTCCGCCTCCTGGCCGGTGGCGGAGACGGAGGTCTTGGACGGGGCCCCGATGGAGAAGGTGTAGGCGCCGGCCACCGGATGACTGTCCGCGGAGACGACCTGGTAGGTCACCGTGTAGGTGCCGTCCGGCAGCCCCGCGTGCAGGCCGACGCCGTAGGTGGTGCCGCCGGACCCGGCGGGCGTGCCCTCGTCGACGCGTTTGCCCCGCGGGTCCAGGACGCGCAGCGAGTCGTCGTCCAGGGAGACCGACTCGGAGAAGGTCAGCGAGACCCGCGCCGGCGCCTCGTCGACCACCGCCCCCTGCCGGGGATCGCTGCCGGTCAGCGCGGCGTGCGCGGACGCCGGGGCGGCGCCGGCCAGCAGCGCGCAGGCCGCCGCCAGGAACAGCAGCACCAGGGTCCGCAGGCGTGGGACAGTGATCGGCGTCGTCAAGGTGGTCCCTCCCTCAGTGTCCGGAGCGCTCGCCGGACGGCCGGTACGTGGCCGCCTCGACCGGCATCTCGACCGTGACGGGGCCGGAGTCCGCGAAGTGCAGCTCCACGGCGACCTCCTGGCCCTCCTTCGGCTTCCGCTTCATCTTGTCGAACATCAGATGATCGCCGCCGCTCTGCAGTACGAGCTTTCCGTGGGCGGGGACGGGCAGGGTGTCGACCTCCCGCATCGTGCCGTCCACGGTCTTGTGCACGGTGACCTCGCCCACGTCGCTGGTGACTCCGGTCAGCTCGTCGGCCGCGGCACCGTCGTTGGTGACGGTCAGGAACCCGGCCGCCATCGAGTCGGAGACCGGCTGCGGCATGTAGGCGGTGCCGACCGAGAGGTCCGCCCTCGAACCGGAGCCGTCCGTACCGGGACCGGAGTCGTCCGCGCCGCAGCCCGCGAGGAACAGGGCACCCACCAGTACGGCGGCGGACAGCGCGGGGCGGCTCACGGCCGCTCCCCCTTGACGATGCTGGGGAGGTCCTTGGTGTAGTCGTCGACGGTGGCGTCCTCGCCGTAGAGCAGGTAACCGCCGTCCGTCTTCGGGGAGAAGGCGATGACCTGGGTGCCGTGGGTGGAGACGATCTTGCCGTTCTTGTCCTTGCTCGGCGGGTCGATGGAGATGCCGAGGGCGCGCGCGCCGGCCTGGATGGTGTCGAAGTCGCCGGTCAGTCCGACGACCTGCGAGTCGATGCCCTTGAGCCACTTACCGAGCGCGGCGGGGGTGTCCCGCTCGGGGTCGGTGGTCACGAACACCACGCGCAGCGCGTCCTGCTGGGCCTTGGAGAGCTGCTTCTTGGCGACGGCGATGTTGTTCATCGTCAGCGGGCAGACGTCGGGGCAGTTGGTGTAGCCGAAGTAGATCAGCGTCGGCCTGCCCGCGGTCTCCTCGCGGAGGTCGTACTTCTCGCCGCTGGTGTCGGTGAGGACCAGGTCCGGCTTTTCGAACGGCTGGTCGAGCACGGTGGCCGCCTTCCGGGCGGCGGGGTCCTCGGAGACCACGCTGACAGGGGTGCCGGAGTCGTCACCGCTGCCGCAGGCGGACAGGGTCAGGGAGGCGGCGGCGAGCAGGGCCGCCGCGGCGAACGTCTTCTTGCGCATGGAGAGAGGTGTCCCAGTCGTGGTGGTGCTCCGGTGCGTACCGGGGCCCGAACGGCGGACCCCGGTACGCACCGGACTAGCGGATGGCTCAGGCGCCGGCGCGCCGGCGTCCGGCGAGGACGCCGTAGGCCACGCCCACCGCGCCGACGACGATGCCGACGACGCCCAGCACGCGGGCCGTGGTGTCGCTGCTGTCGCTGTCTTCGGCGGAGGCGGAGGCGGTGTCGGTGGCCGTGTCCTTGGCGGCCGCCTCGGTGTCGTCACTGTCCCCGGCGTCGGCGGCCTCGCTGCCGGAGGAGCCGTGGGCGTCGTCCTCGGCGTCGGAGAGCGCGAGCACCGGCGCCGGCGAGTCCGGCTCCTCCTGGCCCTCCTGCGGCACCTCGATCCAGCGCACGACCTCCTTGTTGGAGTACGTCTGGATCGCCTTGAAGACGAGCTGGTCGGCGTCCTCGGGCAGCGCGCCGAGGGAGACCGGGAACTTCTGGAAGAAGCCGGGCTCGATGCCGTCGCCGTCGGCGGTCCACGTCACCTTGGTGACGGCCTCGGTGAGCTTCTCGCCGTGCGACTCGATCGGCTTGTCGAGCTTGCTCTTGGTGACCTCGATGTCCCAGCCCTGGACCGGCTGCGGCATCACCGACGCCAGCGGGTGGCCGGCGTCCAGGGTGACCTCCAGCTTGGTGGTGGAGGCGTTGTCCCGCTCGTTGGGGACCTTGAAGTTCACCGTCGCGTAGCCGCCCTTGGCGGCCTCGCCCTCCGGCTGCACGGTGACGTGCGCGAAGGCGGGGGCGGACAGGACGAGGACGGCGGTGCCGGCGACGGCGCCGGCGGCGGCGATACGGGAAGCCTTCATGACAGGAGCACTCCGCTTCGGGTGAGTTCCGGTGAGTTCCGGTGGATCGCGATGAGGGGTCGCGCGCGCACGCGCGTGCCGCACGACGGCCTTCCCCTCCACCGGTGCGGCGGAGCGGCGGTCACGTCGTGTCAGGCGGCGAGAACCATCGAAGAGCGCGGCGGACCGCGCCGGATCACCGTGTGCTGGAGTGCGGTGGTGCGCAGGCGTGGCGTGGCGAGCAACGCGGTACGCGGCGGGCGCACACCTTCCGCGGGTGCGCCCGTCAGCCCGGCGCACAGAGCGCACACCAGGGCGAGCGCCGCGCGCAGGGAGCGTACGAGAGCTTTCTCGGCCACCGAGTGCGCGGAGTGCGCCGACAGTTCGACCAGCCGGGCCAGGGCCTGGTCGCCGCGGCGCAGCAGCCAGCCGGCGGCCAGGGCGGCGAGGACGTGGCCCAGCAGCATCGGCAGGGACGGCAGCAGCGCGGCCGGGGAGGCGGCCGCGCTCGACAGGGCGTCCGCCGGATGGTGCGCGTGGCCGGCCGCCTCCGGCTGGACCCGCGCGTCGGTGAGGATGCGCTGGGCCTGGGCCGGGCTGATCGCCGCGGCGGTGGCCCCGCACACCAGCCGCGCGGCCGCCTGGACCAGCGAGGCGTCGGACAGGGAACCGGAGCCCGCGGGGCCCGCGGCGGGTACCGCGGCCGTCGTGGCCGCGTGGTGCTGCCCCAGGCCGAACAGTGTGTGCAGCGCCGTCTGGCCGACCGCGAGCAGCGCGGCGATCCCGGGCATCGAACGCTCGCGTCCGGCGAGGGGCGCGGCGACCACGACCGTCCCGAGGAACCCCACGCCCAGCGACCACAGCGGGACGTTCGCGCAGGAGGCCAGCGTGTGCCCCGCGCCGGCCAGCACGACGCAGACCGCGGCGAACACCGCGGCCCGCAGAATCCGGAGATCTCTCCCGGAGCGCGCCGAAGGCGGGTGGGGGGCAGTCATGGCGGGCTCATCATCGCACTGGCCCCACCCGCGCCGTACGGCAGGTCCACAAGATTCCGTACGACCGGAAGATCACCCTTCGGTACGGAGCGCCCCTTCATACACCGGTCGCACCAGGGGCGCATCCGCCGTATGGGCGGAGTCACGTCGGCCCCGCGCTTACGCGACGCCGCGTCGGGCAATACGTAACGGTATGTCGAGCCGCGGCCAGGAGGCTGGTGCAGCATGAGCATCTGGTGGTCACTCCATCTGCGGCGCGAGGCGGCGAGCGTGCCCCTCGCCCGCCGCCTGCTGGTCGGCACCATGGAGACCGCGGGCGTCGACCCCGACATCTCCTACGACCTCTCCGTCGCCCTCACCGAGGCGTGCGCCAACGCCGTCGAACACGGCGGGGAGGGCGGGACCGGCCCGTCCTCGGAGGCGTACCGGGTCACGGCCTACCTGGACGGCGAGCGGTGCCGTATCGAGGTCACCGACGCCGGACCCGGCTTCCCCGGTGCTCCCCCCGTCGTCCGGCCGGTCCGCGCGGTGCCCACCGACGCCGAGCACGGCCGCGGCCTCTGTCTCATCCGGGAGCTGGCCGACCACGTGCACATCGGCAACACCCCGGGGTACGGCGGCGGAGCCATGGTGAGCTTCGACAAGATCATCAAGTGGCGGAAGGACGCCCCGCTCATGGCGGTGTAGAGGCCCGTCCGCGGGCGACCGGTCCGGAGCACACGCGTGGAGGCCGGGTACGGAGATCTCCGTACCCGGCCTCCACGCGTGTGCGCGGCACCCCGCCCTCTACGCGGGTGGGGTGCGGCTCCTTCGCGGACGGGGTGCGGCCCCTCCGCGGGCGGCTGCGGCGTCAGCCCTTCAGCGCGGCCATCCACGCCTCGACCTCGTCGGACCGGCGCGGCAGCCCGGCCGAGAGGTTCCGGTTGCCGTCCTCGGTGACCAGGATGTCGTCCTCGATCCGGACGCCGATGCCCCGGTACTCCTCGGGCACGGTCAGGTCGTCGGCCTGGAAGTACAGGCCCGGCTCGACGGTGAGCACCATGCCGGGCTCCAGCGTCCCGCCGACGTACGACTCCACGCGGGCGGCCGCGCAGTCGTGGACGTCCATGCCGAGCATGTGACCGGTGCCGTGCAGCGTCCAGCGGCGCTGCAGCCCCAGCTCCAGCACCCGCTCGACCGGGCCCTCGGCCAGGCCCCACTCGACCAGCTTCTCGGCCAGCACACGCTGCGCGGCGTCGTGGAAGTCGCGGTACTTGGCGCCCGGCCGCACCGCCGCGATACCGGCCTCCTGGGCCTCGTACACGGCGTCGTAGATCTTCTTCTGGATCTCGCTGTACCTGCCGTCGATCGGCAGCGTGCGCGTGACGTCGGCGGTGTAGTACGTGTGCGTCTCCACGCCCGCGTCGAGCAGCAGCAGGTCGCCGGAGCGGACCGGGCCGTCGTTGCGCACCCAGTGCAGCGTGCAGGCGTGCGGGCCGGCGGCGCAGATCGAGCCGTAGCCGACGTCGTTGCCCTCCACGCGTGCGCGCAGGAAGAACGTGCCCTCGATGTAGCGCTCGCTGGTCACCTCGGCCTTGTCGAGGACCTTCACCACGTCCTCGAAGCCGCGCACCGTGGAGTCGACCGCCTTCTGCAGCTCGCCGATCTCAAACCCGTCCTTGACCAGGCGGGCCTCGGAGAGGAAGACGCGCAGTTCCTCGTCGCGCTCGGCGGTGACCTTGTCGGCCAGGGCCGCCTCGATGCCGGCGTCGAAGCCGCGCACCACGCGCACCGGGCCGGTGGCCTCGCGCAGCGCGCCGGCCAGCTCGCGCACGTCGGAGGCGGGGATGCCGTACAGCTTCGCCGCCTCGGTGAGCGAGTGGCGGCGGCCGACCCACAGCTCGCCCTGGCCGTTCAGCCAGAACTCGCCGTTCCCGCGGTCCGAGCGCGGCAGCAGGTAGATGGTCTCCCGGTGCCCGTCCGCGGTGGGCTCCAGCACCAGGACGCCGTCCTCGGTCTGGTTGCCGGTGAGGTACGCGTACTCCACGGAGGCGCGGAAGGCGTACTCCGTGTCGTTCGACCGCGTCTTCAGGTTGCCCGCGGGCACCACCAGGCGCTCGCCGGGGAAGCGCGCGGAGAGCGCGGCACGGCGGGCGGCGGTCTCGGCTGCCTGGGCGATCGGCTCCAGGTCGCGCAGCTCGGTGTCGGCCCAGCCGGACTTCATGTTCTCGGCGAGCTCGTCGGTGACGCCCGGGTACAGGCCGTTCTTACGCTGCTTGATCGGCTCTTCTTCAGCGGTCTCCGGGGTCTCCGGCAACTCCTCCGCCACGGTCATCCTCCTAGTTACGGCACTGGGCCACCCCCCATCGTACGGTTGCCCGGAAGGGGGCCCAGGGCCGGAGGACCTGTTACACCGGCTCGCACCGGCGGGCGGGCGGAGGGCTACTCGAACCGCACCGCCAGCAGTACGACGTCCTCCTCGGAGTCGGCCGTGTCCAGTCCGTCGGGCAGCACCGTGCGCAGGACGTGGTCCGCGACGGCGTCCGGGTCGTGGCGCGCGGCCCGGGGGACGCCGGCCGCCGCCGCGTGCAGCCGGGCGAAGGCGCGGTCGGCCGGGTCACCGGTGCGGTGCAACAGCCCGTCGGTGTACAGCAGTACCGTCTCCCCGGCCGCCGCCTGCAACTCCACGCTGGGCGCCTCCCAGCAGGCCAGCATGCCCAGCGGCGCGGAGACCGAGGTCTCCACGAACCGGGTGCGCCGCTCGCCGACCAGCAGCGGCGGGCTGTGTCCCGCGCCGGCCAGCGTGATCCGGCGCAGCGCGGGCTCGCAGTAACCGAACAGGGCGGTGGCCGAGCGGGCCGGCTCGGTGAGCCGCAGCAGCAGCTCCAGGTCGGACAGGACGGCGACCGGATCCTCGCCCTCCATCACCGCGTACGCCCGCAGCGAGGCGCGCAGCCGGCCCATCGCGGCGACCGCGCTCGGCCCGCCGCCCGTGACGGAGCCGACGGAGAGGCCGAGGGCCGCGTCCGGCAGCGGCAGCGCGTCGTACCAGTCGCCGCCGCCGCGCGGGCCGGTGCGGTGCCGGACGGCGAGGCGGACGCCGGGCACCCGCGGCAGCCGCGCGGGCAGCAGCTCCCGCGCCAGCGTCGCCATGCGCTCCCGCGTGCGCTCGACCGCCAGGAGCCGGGCGAGGTGCTCGGTGGCGTACCGGACGTACAGCCCGGCCAGGTGCCGCTGCCGCTCGCGGGGTTCGGCGGGCTCGTCGTACAGCCAGGCGGCGGCGCCGAGGCGGCCCGCGGTGTCGGAGCGCAGCGGGAGTGTGTAGCTGGCGGCGTAGCCGAGCCGGGCGGCGACCTCGCGGTGGCGCGGGTCGAACCCCTCCTCGGCGAACAGGTCGGGCTCGGCGATACCGCCCTCGCCGCCCGGCAGCCCCTCCAGGATGCGTCCGTAGGACAGCGCGCCGCGGTCCACCGTCTCCAGGTGGCCGAGGTCGGCGCGGGTCAGCCCGAGGCCGGTCGAGCCGTCCGGACCGAGGCCGTCGGCGGGTTCCAGTACGAGCAGTCCGCGCCGGGCGCCCACCAGGGCGGCTCCCGCGCGCAGTACTTCCTGGACGGCGTCGGCGAGGGTGCCCGTGCGGGCCAGCCGCTCGGTCAGTTCGTGCAGCGTGGTGAGGTCGGAGACCCAGCCGGCCAGCCGGTCCTGGAGCAGGGCGCCCGGTGCGTCGGGGGAGGCCGGAGGGGGCGGCGCCGCCGGGGACGAACCCGGTGTGACGGACGCGACAGTGTGTGCGGGTGAGGGAACCGTTGAATCGATTCCGGCCACTTTCGGAGGGTGCGGGGCGTTCATGGCAACCGGCTTTCCGACCAGTGCTTACTGCTCAAAAGCATCGCAAACCCCCATGTCATTCTGCGTCGCCAGCAGTGTCTCCACATGTACACGCACTCGTAAGGAGATGTCCAGCATTGTCCTGCTGGGATTACTGGTGTCCGTGCGGTCCGAGCGACTTTTTCCGCGACA
Organism: Streptomyces ziwulingensis; assembly: GCF_039542605.1. Taxonomy (NCBI): domain Bacteria; kingdom Bacillati; phylum Actinomycetota; class Actinomycetes; order Kitasatosporales; family Streptomycetaceae; genus Streptomyces; species Streptomyces ziwulingensis. Next base: position 32,258 of record NZ_BAABIG010000022.1, on the reverse strand, counting down.
TCTTGCGTAAATGCGAACTTGGCTTGAAACTGCCCCAGAGGACGGCTTGTTGCGGTCGACTGGGGGTGTTCCACGGAGCGTCACAACGGTCGTGATGGGTACGTACTCGGTGAAGGCCAGCGGTGGCCGGAGCCACCCGGAACCTGGCGGTGGGCCCGAGCGTCCTAACCACCGACGACCGTGCCCCATCCTCCCTTGGCGGAGGCGGAGAGAAATACGCGGAACGGCAAAACGCCAGACTTCGCCACCCCCGCGCCACGGCCATGCTTTTGATAGACGCAGCATGGACGGAACGGCCGCGGACGAAGCCAATGCGCGGCCCGCAGGGGTTTTTCCTTGTCTTCGACAGGGTGTGATGCGCCAACAGCTACGCAAAGCGAAGTGATCGACACATGGTGTGATGTGGACCACGGTGTTGCCATGCGTGCAACGGAAAGGAACGAGCGCTCATGCGCGAGATCCTCGGAAGGCGTCGCAGGCTCCTGTCCCGGCGCGGCGGCGGAGGGCCCGACCTGATCGGCGCGGCCCTGACCTACGCGGCGCATTGGCAGTGGCCCGTCCTCCCGGGCGTGGCGGCGGACCCGCAGGGTCGTTCCCGCTGCTGCTGTCCCGACCCGGAGTGCACGGTGCCCGGCGCGCACCCCTTCGACCCCGGCCTCCTCGCGGCCACCGCGGACGCGCGCATGGTGCGCTGGTGGTGGGGGAACCGCCCGGCCGCGCCGATCATCCTGGCCACCGGCGGCCTCGCGCCGTGCGCGGTGTCCCTGCCCGCGCTGCCGGCCGCCCGCGCCCTGGCCGCGCTCGACCTCAAGGGCATCCGCCTCGGCCCGGTCGTGGCCGCACCCACCCGCTGGTCGGTCCTGGTCAAGCCGTACTCCATGGAGCAGTTGGGTGAACTGCTCTACGCCAAGGACTTCGTCCCCGGCTCCCTGCGCTTCCACGGCGAGGGCGGCTACCTCGCCCTGCCCCCCTCCGAGACCGGCGCGGGCGGCGTCCGCTGGGAGCGGGCACCGCTGCCCGGCTCCTCCTCGCCCTGGCTGCCCGACGTCGAGGCGGTCGTCGACGCGGTGGTCGACGCCCTCACCCGCAAGGGTGTGAACGCCCCCGAGCTGTAGGGGAGCTGGGCGCGGAGCCCCTTGGAGCCCACGCGGCCGCACCGCCCGGATGCGCCATGCGCCCGCGCGGTGCGGCCGTGCGGTGCGGCCGCGCGGTGCGGTGGGACGGTGGGGTGGGGAGGGGTGGGCCAGCCGGGAACACGGTCGTCGCGGAGCGCACGGGCCGGGGCGGAGGGGGCCTTCTGCTGCCGGCTGCTGCTGCGTACGAGGAGCAACTCACCCCCGGAAGCGGGGCGGTGCACGCACGGCCGCGTCCTGCGAAAAGGGGCCGCACGGAAAGACCCGGTTGCTGGCGACGGGGGATGCACCAGCAACCGGGCTACTGGAACGGTAACAAGAGATCGGCGGTTAGCAAATTCGATCTCGGCCTTTCCGGTCATCGACTGGCCAGTCATGGCCGGGAGTTGTGACTGGGGTCACCTCGTGTCGATTCCGGCCCCGGCCGGCCCGGCCACCGGGCCGGACCAGGGCACGGAAGGCACCGCTAGCTGAGCGTGACCTGCCGGTTGGTCAGGCCGCCGCGGGCCCGGCGCTCGGCGGGGGTGAGCGCCGCGTCCGTGCTCAGGGCCTCGGCGAGGCGCTCGGCGAACTCCGCCGCGGGCTTCTCCACGTCCTGCGCCGAGACCTCGCTCGGCAGGTCCCAGACCGGCACGGTCAGCCCGTGGGCACGGAAGGAACCCACCAGCCGGGTGCCCTCGCCGAGCGACGAGCGGCCCGCCGCGTGCAGCCGCGCGAGAGCGTCCAGAAGACGCTCCTCCTCGTGCGGCATGACCCAGCGCAGGTGGTTCTTCTCCGGCGTCTCGCACCAGTAGGCGGCGTCCAGGCCCTGGAGCCGGACGGTCGGGATGGCCGCGGCGTTGGCCCGCTCCAGGGAGGCGGTCACCTCGGGCGTGGCGTTCTCCGAGTCCGGCACCCAGAATTCGAAGCCCTCGTGCACCACTGGCTCGAAAGCGCCCTCGGGGTCGAGCAGATCCTGCAGCCGGGGCCCGTCGGCCGGCGCCCGGCGGGACTGCACCGGCGAACCCGGTTCGGCGGTCAGCGCGCGCTGAAGGGTGTCGGCGAGGTCGCGGCTGAGGTCACCGGAGGCCATGTCGTTCTGCAGGCCGAGCAGGACCGAGCCGTCGTCGCGGCGCAGGGCGGGCCAGGCCATCGGCAGGACCGTGGCCAGCGTGACGGAGGGAACGCCCTCGGGAAGACCGCCCTTCAGCGGCAGCTCGACCGTGGCCGCGGGCACCAGTTCGCGCAGCGCCACCCAGTCGCACTCGCCGGGCAGCCCCTCGAACGGGCGCTGCACCAGCTCGGTCACGGCCTGCGCGGCGGCCCGGCCGTGGCACGCCTTGTAGCGGCGGCCGCTGCCGCAGGGGCAGGGTTCGCGGGCGCCGACGACCGGAACGTCCCCCTCGGCCCGGGCTCCGTCGAGCTGAGGGCGCTTGGCCTTCGTCTGGGGTCGCTTCTTGGCCATCGTGGCTGTCTCCCGGTTACGGCTCTACTCGTACGGGCGCGAGCCTAGCCGTTCACACCACGGCCGACGGGGCCCTGTGCACAACGCCGGGAATGTGGACGGAGCACCGGGGTAGAGGGCGGCCGTGGACGACAACGGGGTCGAGGACGACGGCAGGGCCGCCGTCCGGTGTGCCCGCGCCGTGGGTGCCCGGGGAATGCCGGGTCGTGCCGGGATCCGCTCCCGGCACGACCGAGGTCATCCCACGTCGTCGAAGGCGTCCGCGAAGTCCAGGCCGGGCATCTGGGCCACCGCCGGGGCCGTCACACGGGTCGCGAAGTCGTCGCGGCGGTGTCCGGCGTCCGGATCGTGCACATCGTCGTGGACGACGACCCAGACCGTGACCTCGCCGCGGGCGTCGTCCCGCACGCCCCAGTCGTCGGCCAGCGCCGTGATGATGTTGAGCCCTCGGCCGCCGTGCGCCGTGACGGAAGGCGTCGCCGGGGACGGGCGGGTGGGCCCGCCGCCGTCCGTCACCTCCACCAGCAGCCGGCCGCGGGCGTCCACCTGCCACGCGGCCCGCACATCGCCGTCGCCCGCCAGGGCGTCGCCCAGCGGCCTGCCGTGTTTGCACGCATTGCTGAGAAGTTCGGACAGGATCAGTACAGCGTCGTCGATGACCGTGTCCGCCACACCGCCTCTGCGCAACTGATCACGCATGCAGTGCCTCGCCTTGCCCACGCCCGCAGGGCCATGGGGTACGGCCATGCTCGACGACGTGGGCACTTCCTGTGCCACCACCAACGCCACCCCCGAGACCTCCTTCGCCCCACGCCACGGTGTGGATGCCCCATTGGCCGGAACCGGAAACCGGCCGATCGCCGTCCGGTGACGCATTCGACACGGGTGAACACGCGACGAACGCGCCGGAGTACACCCTGTGACCACCGGGCCGGGTCACGCCCGTGCGCGAGCGGGCGGGTCAGCGGTCCGGGTGGTCCGGGTGGTCCGGGTGGCCTGGGTGGTCGGGGCGGTCGGGGTGGTCCGGGCGGCCGGGGCGATCCAGACGGTCCAGGCGATCCAGACGGTCCAGGCGGTCCCGTACCGCGCGTGGGCGGTTGGTGATGACGGCGTCCACGCCCAGCCCCGCGCAGAGGTCCACATCAGCGGTCTCGTTCACCGTCCACACGTGCACCTGGTGGCCGGAGCGCTTCAGGCGCTCGATGTACGCGGGGTGAGCGCGCACGATCCTGAGCGAGGGGCCCGCGATCCCCACACCGGCCGGAAGCCGCCCGTCGCGCAGCCGCGGGGAGACGAACTGCATCAGGTAGACGGTCGGCAGCGTCGGGGCCGCCGCCCGCACCCGGTGCAGCGAACGCGCCGAGAAGCTCATCACGCGGACCGCCGACTCCCGCGCGTGCGGCGGGGAGTCCAGGCCGAACCGCTTGAGCAGCACCAGGAGCCGCTCCTCCACCTGGCCCGCCCACCGTGTGGGGTGCTTGGTCTCGATGGCCAGCTCCACCCGGCGCCCGGCGTCGGCGACGAGTTCGAGCAGCCGTTCCAGGGTGAGGACGGAGGTCGCCTCCCGGTCCTCGGGCCGGTGCACCCAGTCCGGGTCCTCCTCGCGCGCCTGCCACGCCCCGCGCGTCTTCCAGGAGCCGAAGTCCAGTGCGGCCAGATCGGCCAGCTCCAGGGCCGATACCGCGCCGCGGCCGTTCGACGTACGGTTGACGCGGCGGTCGTGTACGCACACGAGGTGGCCGTCGGCGGTCAGGCGCACGTCGCACTCCAGGGCGTCCGCACCGTCCTCGATCGCCTTCCGGTACGCGGCCAGCGTGTGCTCGGGGGCCTCGTCCGACGCTCCGCGGTGGGCGACGACCTGGATCCGGTGCTGTCGTGCGTGGGTCACCGCGTCATGGTGCCATCGAGAGGTGGCGGCCGGGTGGGCAGGGATGGGCACCTCAGGTACGAATGATCCGTAATGTCCGATGTAAGAAATGGCGTCGGACCCACAGCAACCGCTTATGGTGCTCTGACGGCCAGTGGGAAAAGCTGTCGACATACAAAAAGACATGCACAGCTACACCGCGCCGGACCAGGTGGCCGGCGCGCACGAACGTGGCTGAGTACGACTCAGTGCCACCGAACGACAGCCGTGGATCGAGGAGAAAAGCTGTGAGCACCGAGAACGAGGGCACCGCGGTACCCCCGGCGCCGTCCGCACCCCCCGTGCCGGTGGATGCTCCCGCTACCTCCCCGCAGCCCTCGCCGCCGCAGGGCGGCGCGCCGACGCCGCCCGGCCCGGTGCCGGGCGCCCAGGCGCACGCCGGGAGCGCGCAGGACCACCCCGGCCAGGCGCCCGCGCCGTACGGCTCCGCCGTGCAGGGCTCGGCCCCGGACGCCTCCTGGCCGCCGCCCCCGCCGCCCGCCGGCCCGTCGTACGGCGGCGCGGGCGACGGTTCCGGCGGTGGCTGGGGCGCCTCGTACCAGCAGCAGCCGGCGCCGAAGTCCGGCCGCGGGCGCGGCGGGCTGCTCGCCGGGGTCCTGATCGCCGCGCTGGTGGCCGGCGGAGTGGGCGGCGGCCTCGGCTACACCCTGGCCGAGAACAACGACAGCGGCGGCTCCACCACGGTCTCCGCGGGCGACACCGGCGGCTCGGTCAAGCGCGAGGCGGGTACGGTCGCGGGTGTGGCCCAGCGGGCGCTGCCCAGCACGGTCACCATCGAGGCCGAGAGCAACAGCGGCGAGGGCGGCACCGGCACCGGTTTCGTCTTCGACAAGCAGGGCCACATCGTCACCAACAACCACGTGGTGGCCGAGGCGGTCGACGGCGGCAAGCTCAGCGCCACCTTCCCCGACGGCAAGAAGTACGACGCCGAGGTGGTCGGTAACGCCCAGGGCTACGACGTCGCCGTCATCAAGCTGCTGAACGCGCCCTCGGACCTGAAGCCGCTCGCCCTCGGCGACTCCGAGAAGGTGGCCGTGGGCGACTCCACGATCGCCATCGGCGCGCCCTTCGGCCTCTCCAACACGGTGACCACGGGCATCATCAGCGCCAAGAACCGCCCCGTGGCCTCCAGCGACGGCAGCGCCGACAGCAAGGCGTCCTACATGAGCGCCCTGCAGACCGACGCCTCCATCAACCCGGGCAACTCCGGCGGCCCGCTGCTCGATGCCCAGGGCAACGTGATCGGCATCAACTCCGCGATCCAGTCCGCGAGCAACGGCCTCGGCGGCACCGGCCAGGCCGGTTCCATCGGCCTCGGCTTCGCCATCCCGATCAACCAGGCCAAGTACGTGGCCCAGCAGTTGATCGAGAACGGCAAGCCGGTGTACGCGAAGATCGGCGCCTCGGTCTCCCTGGAGGAGTCGACAAACGGCGCGCAGATCACCGACCAGGGCGTCAGCGGCGCCGAGCCCGTCGAGTCTGGCGGCCCCGCGGACAAGGCCGGCCTCAAGCCCGGCGACGTGATCACCAAGCTCGACGACCACGTCATCGACAGCGGCCCCACCCTGATCGGCGAGATCTGGACCCACCAGCCCGGCGACAAGGTCACGGTCACCTACGAGCGCGACGGCAAGGAACACACCACCGACCTCACCCTCGGCACCAAGGCCGGCGACTGACCCCCGGCCCACCACGGACCGGACGAACACACGGGCCGCCCCGAGCGGCCTGAACGACCGGTCGTGAAAAACGTGGATCCGGGACGCAGCGCTTCGCAGGTCATGGAGAAGCTGGTCGGATGGGGTGCCCCTGGTGGAGGGGCACCCCATCTGCATGAACCAGTCTCACCCGGACCCAGCCCTGTCGCGTGGTTGATCACTGTGCGTGGACCAGGCGTGGACCAGGCGTGGACCAGGGTTCACACGGCTCCGGCCGGGCGTTTCATCGGGGTGTCCTTTGCGCAGGACCGCACGCGGCGGGTCCTCCGACGTCGTGTGTAGGGCGTCAGGAATCATCCCCGAGGAGATGCGCCCAGAATGCGCGGGCGGTCCCGGAGGCCGCGCCGCTGATCGCCGCCAGGGTGCCTTTTCTCGCGAAGTCGCGGTGCGGTTCGGGTTCCGGCGACTCGGATGCCGGCACCTGGGTCGGCCGGGTCGGCTGCTGCTCCGTGCTCACGTCTCCTCCAAGGGGTTCTGGGCTGTTGGCCGTGAGGATGAGGGAGCGCGGGGTTAGCCCCGCAAGTCCCGTCCGGGTACAGGTCAGAAGCCCTTGGGGGGTGACTCTGTCGGGGATCTTGAGGATCCCCGGCGGAGCAGCATGATCAACGGGCATGCTCGGATCTGTTCAGGAACCGATGCAGTTGTCGAGGTGTCCGTTGTCGCTCCCCGCCCGTTCTGGTGAGCAAGTCCCCTCTCTGACCGCGCAGATGGCGCGAGCGAGTAACCCGGGTGGTACGACGGCGATGTGGGTGAGAGACCGCCTGGGCGGGCTGTGGCGTGACGAGGACTTCGCCGACTGGTACCCGCGCGACGGCCGCCCGGGGCTCTCGCCCGCCCAACTGGCCACCGTCTGTGTGCTCCAGTTCCTGCTCGGCCTGTCGGACCGGCAGGCGGCCGAGGCAGTTCGCTGCCGCATTGATTTCAAATACGCGCTGGCCATGGAACTGGACGATCCTGGCTTCCACCACAGCGTGCTGGCAGATTGCTGTGAGCGTCTCACCGAGGCCGTCCGCGCCGCACTGGAAGAGCTGGCCGGCACCGTTCCGCACCTGCTGGCCGATCTGGTCGACGAGTGAGGTTCCCCCGAGATGCGGGGAATGGTGACAGCAGGTCAGATGGGACTCACAGAGAGGATCCCTGCTGATGCCTGCCCCGAGGAAGTATCCGCTGGAGTTGCGTGAGCGTGCGGTACAGATGGATCGCACCGCGGAGCCGAAGCCGGTGATCCGCCGCATGGCCGAGGAACTCGGTGTCCATCACGAGGCCCTACGCAACTGGATCCGCCAGGCCGAGGCCGACGCCGGCGAGCGAGGCGACCTGCTGACCACCGACGAACGCACCGAGCTGGCCGCGCTGCGCAAGGAGAACACCCAGCTCAAGCGGTCGAACGAGATCCTGCGGACGGCCTCGGCTTTTTTCGCGGCACAGCTCGACCCGACCCGGCCCAGGTGACCGCGCTCCTCACCGAGCACGGACACCTGGAGGTCGAGCCCACCCTCCGGGAACTGCACGTCCCCTCTTCCACCTACTACCGGTGGCGCCACGCCGAGAAGGAGCCCTGCGAACGGATCCGCCGGGACAGCGAGCTGGCCGCACAGATCCAGCAGATCCACACCGACTCCGGCGGCATCTACGGCTCGCCCCGCGTGCACGCCGTCCTCAGGCGCGAGGGTGTGCACGTGGGCCGCAAACGGGTCGAGCGACTCATGCGTGAAGCCGGTATCGCCGGCATCAGCCCCGCAGGACCAAGGGATTCACCCGCCGCGACCGGCAGGCCGCACTCGCCCCCGACCTGGTGCAGCGCGTTTTCACCGCGCAAGCACCGAACCGCCTGTGGGTCACCGACCTCACCATGATCCCCACCGGGGAGGGACCCTTGTGGCTGTCGGCGATCAGGGACGCCTTCTCCCGCCGCGTGGTGGCCTGGGAGACCTCCACCCGCGCGGACGCCGACCTCGTACTGACCACCCTCGAGTACGCTCTCGCCTCCCGGGAGGTCGAACCGGGCCGGCTGATCCACCATGCCGACCACGGCTGTCAGTACACGTCCGTGAAACTCACAACACGGCGGCTACGGGCGGGAATCGAGGCATCCATGGGCTCCGTCGGAGACTCGTACGACAACGCTCTCGCGGAGAACCTGTGGATGCTCATCAAGACTGAGGGCCTGCGCGGCCGCACCTTCACTACCCGAGCCGACGCGAACCTCGCGCTCTTCGAGTACATCGACGGGTTCTACAACAGCCGGCGCATCCAGAAACGGCTCGGCTACCTCAGCCCCGTCGAGTTCGAAGAGAAGCACTACGCCGAGCAGGCAGCCGCCGGACAGGCGAACCTGAAACCCCACCCACCCGTTCTGACCAGCCGATCAATCCCTTCCGAGCAACGGGGGAACCTCAACCGGGGTCCTGATCAGGGCTTCCGCGACCGGACCACCCGGATTGCTGTCCAGGCTGAGGGTGGTCCGGTCTTGTTCGCTACTCCGTGGTGACTCCTCTGTGATTGGCCCACTCCTGGCACGCGTCGACCATGGCCTTCAGCCAGTCCACGTCGGGCTTCCGGTCGACAGAGGCCCGGTACATCCGCAGGTTGGCGGCAGCGAAGGCATCGACCGCCTGCGAGGTCGCTTCCCGCCATGAGGGCAATCGCTCCGCCCACTTCTCGGCATCGCCCGGGGTGTGCTCGGCCGCAATTAGCTGGATGACCAAGAGGGCGGGGTCGATGAACCCCGCACCCCGGGTCGGCCACGCCCAATCGACCGCCCACACGCGCCGCTTCTCCACAAGGAAGTTGCTCGGGTTGATGTCCGTGTAGAGGAGCGAGTCACCCCGGAACAGCTCGGCCTCCAAGCTGTCCGCCGTGAACCGGTCCCATCGCGTCTCGACCCAGTCCTGGGCGACCGGCGGGAGGGACAGACGGCCGATCTCGCTGATCGCGTCGACCACCAGGGCAAGGTCAGGTGATCCAGGCGCGAAGTCGGCCGACCGGCCGTCGACCACGTCGAAACCCAGGACCAACCACTCTTCGGCTTCCACATCCCACAGCAGTGGCGGGGAGATGTGCCCGAGGTACCCGTTGATCAGCCTCTCCCTGATGAGGGACTCCCGCCGGCCGCCCGGTCGGTTGCGCATCGCCTTGACGAAGAACGGTCCTCTGGCGCAGTCGACCACGGCCGTCAGGTCCGAACTGAAGCCGCGCTCGGTCCGGCGGATCGCGGCCACGGAGCCCGTGTGCTCCTGAATCAAGGGGAGGATCGCGGATTCGGGAAGATCGGTGTCCATGTTCCGTTCAGTTCCTCGGGGTGCACTCACTTCCGGGTGTCCCGGGAGAGCACTCGTCGTCAGTGTCGGGGGTACAGGATCGGGAGTCGTCGTTGTCCGGCCCGCAAGGACTGTCCGGGCCGCAGCTGAGGGAGCCGCCGAGGTTGCGCCCCGCTCGAATGGTCGCGTTGGCCTGCGCGATCTCGGGGCCGCCGAGGATAGCGCCCAGGGATGCATCCTGGACGTTTCCCACGCTCAGCCACGTGGAGAACACGCACGGGGAGACCGAGCCGTTCGGGCCGATGGACGCGCGCCCGTTCCCGCATCGTCCGCAGAGTCTGTCCGTGCACGGCTCCTGCCCATTCGCCCCGCGCCCGAAGGGCCGGACGTGATCGATGCGAACGTTTCGCACGCCCAGGGCCGCCAGTGCCTGTTTCGTCTCCTCTCCGGTGTCGGAGGGATCGAAGACGATCACGGAAACCCGGATCGGGACGTTTTCCGCCACCGCCTTCACGATGTTTGCGCGGGTGCGGGCGTGGCTGTTCCGCCCGGTGACCGCGTTGTGCGCGTCTTCCGGGCCGTAGTACGACGTAGCCAGGCTGATCTTCTCCCGCCGGAGCAGGCTCCACCAGCTCTCGTCCAGGTGGACCATGTTGCTGTACACCTCGACCGCCAGGCCGAGCTTCGACGCGTACTCGATCAGGCCCGGCGCGTCGGGGTGCATGGTGACCTCGCCCCCGGTGAACTGCACCCGAGGGACGTCGGCCGCGACGGCTTCGTCGAGCACGCGCGTCCAATCCGCGGTGGTCATCGAACCGTGCGACCCGTCCGGGCCGGACTCGTTGTAGCAGTGGCCACAGGCGAGCTGACACTTCCGGGTGAGGTCCAGCCACACCAGACCGAGCGCGCCGGCCCCCTTGGTGATCGGCGCCTCTCCAACGACAGTCATTCGCTTTCCTCTCGTTTCGGTGTTCACGGTTCGAGGTGCTGCGTATTGCATTCCTCTCCAGACGGAGCATGCGTGGTTCGGCCCGCCAGGAGCGGAATTCAAAGGGCGTCGCCGTCCCATAAGTTTCGGAAGATCTTCGTCAGGCCCAGCTCATTGGTGAGCTGATCGGCCTGTGCCTGCACGGCCACCAATTCCGGGTCGATGTACTCCCATTCGCACCGCCCGGGATGGTTCTTGAAGATCGTGCATCCCGTGCTCAACTCGGTGCGGCGTTTCATGCAGCACTCAAGATCTGCCAGACCCTGAGCTGGAGACTTGTCTGTCCAGCACAAGAAGACGTCCGAGTCCGGATCGATACGCGAGCCCGTACGGAGGAAGGCCGCGTGAAAGTCGTGAGGGACATCCTCAACCAGGCACTGAAGTTCGGTGTATGACGTCCATTCGATGGAGGAGTGAGGCGAATGAATCAGTTCCGCCTCTGCTCGAACGGCATTGTCCAGTAGGACCCGCACCGTGCATCGGAAGGTCATCGCCTAATCTTCGAGGGGACCTTGGGAAGCTTCCATGCACGGAGCATGGTCACCCGAGACCGGCCTTGAGCCCTCAGATCTTCAGTGAGGGTGGCCACCGGGTTACTCAAAGGGGTTTTGGTCTGAGCCCGGTTCGACACCTTCAGCTCCTCTGGTGGAGTACGGATCTTGGGCTGGAAGAAAGATTTCGGGATTGCATTCTTCGCATCCACTGCATGACCCGCCTTGCGGTAACAGTTGTCCCGACCTCTGCGCCGGGGGACCATGAGCGCCGCCGAGCGGTGGGGCGGGCATCCGGATGGGATGGAGGGAGGCGCGGGTGCCGGTCTGCGGGCAGGCAACGGATACACGCGCAGGCAATACCGGGCGTCGTAGTCCGTCACCGTGAACGTGACCGGCCGACCTGCGGTGAGGACGCGTAACGCTTGCTCGTACGCTCGGTCACTGCTGGCCAGTGCACGCAACTTGACCTCGGGTCGGGCTGTTTCTGGCCCTGTCGGGACGAGTGGTGCGCTCTGGAAGTACGCGGCTTCCGGGGCCGGGTCCAGCAACGAGGCGAGACGGAGTGCGGATGCTCGCAGCCAGCGGGCGGCCAGGCGCGGGAAGCGTCCGCGATAGGTGGCGAGCAAGATCTCACGGGAGCCGCCGAGGCCGTAGGCGGTCGCCTCGCAGCGGAACGCGACAGGGGATCGCCGGAGAGCACGTGCGGAAGCCGGTGGGGCGATCATCAGCACGTCCACGCTCACTGCCTGCGTTCCTGCGCGGCTTGCCTCGCGCCCAGCAGCCGTTCGAGCTGGATGTGATACAGCTCGACCTGCGCGGGGGTGAGGATGAGCATCGCCTCGCAGGAGCCGCCGTCCTCGTAGTGGACAGTCACCGCGAGAGCGGCTTGCTGCGCTCGGTGGTCATACACGGCATCGCGCCGCATGGGCGTGACGTGCGTGGCCGGGACGGGTACCGACCGCAGGGTTGCTCCGTCGGATCTGGCACGCCAGTCCGCGCCCCCGCCGGGTGGGCGTAGCTGGTAGGACGCCGAGTCGTCGCCCGGCAAGGCGACGACGACTCCGATCCGTCCCCTCTTGGCGAGATCAAGGGCGAGGTCGCCAAGGCGAGGATGGAATGGGGCTCTCGCAACCAAATCCACTCCCTGCGCGGGGAGCTGCTTCGAGGTCTGTTCGGCCATGCCCCGAAGCTAGGCGGGTGCGCGGAGCCCAACATGAATCGCGGGAATACGACCCCTACCCGTCGAGGTGGAAGCGGTCCGACATGCGACGAAGCTTCTCACGAGTGCTCGCCCGCTCGGCGTACACGATGCTGCGCAGGGTTGACCGGGCGATGGGATGGTTCCGGATGAGCTGGGGGGCGATGACTTCAGCTTTCTCCAGCTCCTTCAATGCCTTGTCGCGGTTCCCGTCCCACAGCCACGCACGTGCCAGATCCATGTGGTGGTGGCCCTGACGGGAGTTGGGAAGGGACTCGATCAGTTCCTTGCCCGTGCGCCGGTTTATCGACAAGGCTTCACGTTGCTCGTGCATCTCCAGGGCGACGCTGATCGCGTGGATCTGCACGTTGCCCGGCGAGAAAGTCAGGCTGTGGCGGTCGTAGACCGGAGGGCCGGCGGCCTCAGTCATCCGCTTTGCCGCACTCCGCGCGTGCTTGATGCGATCCTTGGCTTCGGCCTCGCGCCCGCCCCGTGCGGCAGAGACAGCCGCACGCAGTTGCAGTGACCCCCACGCCCGAACGGCCAGCAGCTCACCCCGGTCGTGGTCCTGCTGCACGCTGCGGATCGCCTTGTCCGACAGGGCGATGGAGTCGTCCCAGTCTGCTGTGGCCCACATGTCCCAGACGCGCATCCAGTCGGCGACGGCAGGCATCACCGGGTCGCCCGAGAGCCGTGCGGACCACGCGGCCCGCTCGCATGACATGGCGATCAGCTCCGGATGCCCAAGGGCATGAGCGGCGGTGTGAGCGAACTTGCAGCACACCGCGTAGATCGCGTACGCCTCTTCCCGCTCGTGCCCCGTGGCGACTTCGGCCAGAGCACGCGCTTCACGGAACAGGTCGGGCAGCACCTGAATGATCGACACGTTTGCGGCAGCGTCTCGGAGACGGTGCAGACGGGTGGTCTCCTGCCACAGTTGACCGGCCGGCCGGGGAGTCCCGTCGAAGACGGGAGCGAGGTCGTAACGGCGCAGCTCACGCATGATCGCTGCGGCTGAGACCTGCCACTGATTCTCGGCCGGAGAGCTGTTGTACGGCCGCCCGATCAGGTCGTTCGGGTGTACGTGCAGCTCCGAGGCGATCAGGTTGAGCAGGCCGACACGGTCCAGTTCGATGTGTCCGCGTTCCATCTTGGACACCCAGCCCTGTGTCTTGCCCAGGGCGGCGGCGAGGTCGGCTTGAGTCATGCCGAGGCGGAGCCGTGCGCGGCGAACTCGGCGACCGATCTCTTCGGCTTCCTCCAGCATCGGGGGCTCCATCTGTTGAGGCGTCTCCGTATGAAGGTACCGAGAGCACGGGCCAAGCGGTGAGTTCTAGCGGGTCTCGCGGCCGATCCGCATGCTGTGGTAGTGGAGGCTGGCGCTAGCCGAATCGGGCTAAGGCCGGCGTACCGCTGACATGACTGCAACCGGACCGAGCTGAGTCACATGAATTGTGGTGGGCTGGCACTCGTTGACGTTGCGCGCTCGTATGCTTGTCCTTCTTCACCCACTCCTCCTCAGCAACTCGTCGATCTCTTCGCGGGGGCCGGCGGAAAGAGCCCTGGTGGTCAGGGCATTTGGACGGAGTGGGAGGAGCAAGGGTGAGGAACAACATGAGCAAGCCCAGCAGGCCATGGACGGGCCCTGAAAGGTGGTCAGTCGGTTTGGCTGCGATTGGTTTGCTTGTGGCGATCATCGCCACGTGGGGTCAGTTCACGCGTTGACGTGCCCCACACGAGTACGGCCGCGTCCGGGATGGCACATGCAGCGAGCCCGGTCGATACCTAGGCGACCGGGCTCGTGAACTGCTCGAAGAGCCTGACTTGGTTGCAGCCGAGTCGGGCTCTTCGTGTATCCGGAATCGGCGAGACTCAGCGAGGCTCGGCGAAACGGGAACTGGGGAAATAGTACAGCTCATGGCGTACGTGCGAGACGTTTCGCACATGTGTGAACGTGGTGACCCTTGTGCGGACTGACCTGCGGCTATGCGACGCTGAGCGGCAATCGGCCTTATTGAGTATTACGACTAGGTAACGATCCGGACGTGGTGGCAGAAGTGCATGGATCCTCCACCCGCCGTGCTCGCGTAGCGGGAAGGTCGGGGTCGAACCGGCGGTTATGGCTGTATGCGATCGAAGCGGGGGCTGGAGCGCGGTCGACTTTGATGAGCTGGGCACCGGGTCCACCAGGACCTGGTGGACCCGGTGTGGACCAAGCCCCCCGCGGATCCGTCGAGGCCGGTACTCTGTACGCGCTCCACCCTAGGTGAGATGGGGCAAAGGTGGGTTGCCCGAGCGGCCTAAGGGAACGGTCTTGAAAACCGTCGTGGCAGCGATGTCACCGTGGGTTCAAATCCCACACCCACCGCAGGTGTACGGCCCCTGACCAGTGCTTATGGTCAGGGGCCGTTGCCATGTCCGCTACCCGCCGGGGACCACTGTTCCCCCTGGTATCCCGGCCGAACGGGCACGGAAGGGGCACGACTGGGGCACGCTCGGAGAGGCCCTCCAGCGTCGTCTACCGGTTGATCGGGATCTCGTAGACGATCTCGCAGTGAGCGGCGGGCACGACGATGTCGGCTGTCTCGACCGGCCGCCCGTCGTCGCTGTAGTACGTCCGCCGGATGTGCGTGACGAGTGCGGCCTTCTGGATGCCGAGGAGTGACGCTTCTTCGGCGGTCGCCTGCCGGGGCTCGGGCTGCTCCACGGCGTGGCTGACGGTGACCCCGATGGCGGCCATGCGGTTCACGACTCCGGCCCCGGCGTGCGGGCCTCCCTCGGGAAGGACGACGAGAGTGCCGGCCGTGAGGTCGTACGGCTCCCAACTCGTCGACAGCTGCACGGGCTTGCCGTCGGCGAGGAACTCGTACGAGGTGCGGACGCACAGGTCCCCTTCAGCGATGCCGAGCCGCCCCGCGATGTCGGCGGGCGCCGGCACCTTGGCGTCGGTCCGGCTCTCCCAGTCCCCTTGCCTGCCGACGGCCCTCATGTCCGCCCGGAACGGCGACCCGGCGGGCTGCTCACGCGCCGAAGACCGGACGATCCGCACCCGCTGCCGGGGCTCGGCGACGTAGGTCCCCGATCCGGCCCGTCCCTCCAGCACGCCCTGGGAGATCAGCAACTCCTGGGCCCGCCGCACCACGGCGCCCTCACACGGCCCATCGAAGCTGGCTCATCTGGCTTCGATGGGCCTCGACGAGTCGTCTTGTAGTTGCAGCATCCCTCCTGCACAGACCGGTCATTGGGACGTACATCGGGTTGCTATCACAGCCTGGCCGAGCCATCCAGCTGACAAATGGCGCAAGACCTCGTAGGATCTCCACCATGCCCGAACGTCCTATGCAGCAGCCTCACCTAGCAGACAGCATCGATGTTGTGGAAGAAGCACTCAGCGAGGTGGTTCTCAGCAGAATTCCGTCAACCTCTCCTTTCCATCAGCCTCGACAACTGACCGAAGCTGAGCGAGAGCGCTTCAGGAAGATGTCTCGTGACTCGCGTGAGGCTCGGCGTTCGGCACTGGCGGGCGAAGGGCCGGCACCCCTGCATGAGATTAATCGACCGAACTTCAACCCGATCGACCTCATGCCGCAGCGGCAGGCAGAAGGCAAGACGGCCCTTTCTCTGTTCAGCGGCGGCGGAGGCCTAGATCTTGGTGTTGAGCGTGCAGGATTCGAGCACAGCGCATCATTCGAGATTATGTCGGAGGCTGGCGACACTCTGCGGAAGGCTCGAAGTAACTGGAATGTATTCAGCGGGGAAGATGGCGACGTTCGAAAAGTCGATTTCAGGAAGTGGCGCGGAGATATTGATCTGCTGCATGGAGGCCCTCCTTGTCAGCCATTCTCTAATGCGGGTCGGCAACGCGGTCATCTCGATGAGCGTGACATGTGGCCGCAGTTTGTTCGGGCAGTTAAGGAGATCCGTCCAGCCGCATTCATAGGCGAAAATGTTCCGGCCCTGGCTAGCCCCAAGTTCTCTCAGTATGTATCCGAAAATATCATCGCACCACTTGCGGGCAGTTATCACATTCAGCAAGTGACGCTGCAGGCCAGTGAATTCGGTGTTCCACAGGTACGGAAAAGGGTTTTTTTCGTCGGCTTCCGATTGAAGCGTATGGCGAATGCGTGGGTGCAGCCGGCGCCTACGCACTACTGGGGTGAACCGAGCCTGAACGGCGCTGAGCAGCGTTGCATGGGATTGAGAGAGGCGCTGGGGCTGCCTGGCCTTGGGTTTGACGACTTGTCGCCCACGATTCGTAGCAGCCTTACTGGTCCACGCCACACCACTTCAATCCTCAACAGCGTTGCCGCCCAACGCAAGTTCGAGAGCTTGCAAGTGTGGCCCAACGGTGTTGCGGCTGACCGGCCTTCTGCGCGAGCGTTCGTAGCCAAGAACGGCCATTTCCGACTTTCGGTTCCTGATGTTGCCCTGATTCAAGGCTTCCCGGAAGACTGGCCGTTCGTTGGCGCAACGTACATGGCGCTAGGGCAAATCGGTAACGCTGTGCCCCCACCTCTGGCTTATGCTGTGGCCTCATCTGTAATGGATGTACTGGAGAAGTAAGTGCGTACTAGGTTCCGAAGAGAGGCCGCCGGCTCGGATGATATTTTGGGCAGCTTCTCGACGTAGCTCATAGGGATGTGAGGGTTGTTGAGGGTGGCGCCCCGGGCCATCACGTACTGGCAGCGGTCCCTCATGATCTCAACCATGCGGTCCAATGAATATCCGACACCGTCGGGTCCTGACACGTCTATCTCGGCAGCGTACTTCTCCGCCGACCATTGATTTTTCATGATCCACTTAGCTTCTTGGCGAGTATAGAAGTCTTTCTCTCCGAGAAGTTGAGTAACTGTGGCCTCGCCAATGCCGGACTTGGCGTGCTCGATCAGTGAAAGGTCGGGACGTACGTACTCGCTTTTGCTGGAGATCCATTCCACCATCGCGTCTGGAGAAGCGTAATAGGCGTGCAGTAGCTTTTCCCCCTTCGGGTCATAGACGCCGAAGAGCCAATGAATGTTTACCCATTTAGCGAAATGGCCAGGTCCTAGATCTCGGACGGTTGAGATTCCCTTGCCGGTGGTTGACTTCAATTCGAACGGTACTTCTTTGTTGTCGATGACCAGGTATGCATCGATATCGGCCCTCTTGCGATCCTCCGGGACCTCCAGGTTGAACCGGTCGACCATCTGAATTTCACGCTTATCGTCCTGAACCGCCATGTGTTGCATCATGGCATGAGTCGCAGCGGCATCGGAATGGGTTTGATCAAAGTGAGCCGGTGTCTGTCAACGCCTAGCAGGCGCTGTGTCACTGGCCTGGTGTAACGACCAGGCATGTTGGAGGGGCGGCTCCTGCGGGTACCTCTGCGCAGTCTGCGTGGCTGGTCCGTCGGCGCTCATCGCCTGTGATCACTGCCACGGGCTATGGCAGGCCGTGTGACCGTCTGGCTCGCTCGGTACAAAGAATGGCGACTTACCGACTGGCCTGGGGGGCCTCGGCCCCCTGTACAGCAGGGCTCCAGCTGTCCTGGAGCGCCCCAAGTTGGTGGAGTCGGCGACCGTAACAGTGCCTCTATAGGGGCACGGGAGGGGCACGATGGCCACTGCGTAACGCGTGTACGGATACGGCCGTGTGTCTGACCTGCGGCGCGAGGTTCGGCAGCCGCTCACCCCGAAAGGTCTTGAAAACCGTCGTGGCAGCGATGTCACCGTGGGTTCAAATCCCACACCCACCGCGCGGTTGACGGCCCCTGACCAGGTAGGACGGTCGGGGGCCGTCGGTATGGCGGCTGTGTGTCCGTGCCGTGGGTCACAGGCGTTCGGTGTGGGCGCCCGGGCCGCGGTGGGTTCCCGTTCCCGTGTCGGGGGGCTTGGGGGTCTTGCGTCGGCGGGGGATGAGGCCGAGCAGGCCCAGGAGGCCGACGAGGCCCCAGAGTCCGTAGCCTCCGCTGTCGTCGTCCTGCTCGCCGTCGTCCTGCGCCTGGCTCGGGGCGGCCTGTACGGTCGCTGCCGGTGCCACCACCGGCGTCTGCGCTTCTGCGGTGACCGCGGCGGGGCCTGCCAGGAGAGCGGCGGCCAGGAGAGCACCGATAGTCGTGCGACGCATAGTTCCTCCTCGGACGACCCAGGGGCGGGGCCTTCTCAGATCCATGGCGCGGGACTTGGGAGCGCCGCGCAACTCCGGCGGGCGTGGAAGTGGCTCCTGAGCCGGCTTCGGCCCCGCTTGTCGGGGGTGTGCGGGTCGGCGGGGTGGTTAGGCCGGACGGGTGACTTGTGACGTGCTCACACCGGTGTGGTCATCATCCGGCGTGGCGCGGTGCGGCGCCCGGTCAGGGGTGGTGGCCGGTCAGGCGGGCCGCCGAGGCGATCGTCGCGCGGGACTCGCGTGCGGTGAGGCCGGTGCGTACCGCCGCGTCGATGAGGGCGTTCACCAGGGCCGGGCCGAAGCCGTTCTCGTAGGCGCGGCAGGCGGCCCAGAACAGGCGGGTGTTGCGCTCGCCCTCGTGGGCGCCGAGGACGAACTGGACGAGGCCCTGGCCGTGGGAGCCGGGCGGCCGCAGCGCACCGCGGTGGGTGCGGGGCGGGGGCAGCAGCAGGCGCAGGAGGGTCCGCGGGCAGGGGGCGGGCACCAGGTGGGCGGTTCCGGGGGCGGTGGCGTACGTGCCGTGCCGGGTGCGGGAGCCGGGGCCGACGAGGTAGCCGCCGGCGCCGCGGACGTCGATGCCGGGGGCGAGGCGGCCGGCCGAGTTGGGGACGGCGACGCCGGGCGGCCCGGTCAGCCAGAGGTGGCGGCCTCCGCCGGGGGTCAGGACGACGACCGTCGGCGGGATCGTGAACAGGTGGCGGAGGGCGAGTTCGCGCAGCGCGGCCGAGGAGTCGGTGCCCGCCTTGGTGTCCAGGTCGATGCCGATGAGGTGGTGCGGCGGCAGTCCGCAGGCGATGCCGTAACCCGTCGCCCAGGGTGCCGCGGCGAAGAGTTCCCGGATGCGGGCGGGGTCGGCGGAGGCGTCGTGCACTCCGTGGCCGAGGCGTCCGCACTCGCCGTGGCAGGGGGCGGGGGAGGGAGTGGGGACGGGGTCTTGGCGGTGGGGGGAGCGCAGGGCCGGGAGCTTCGTCCGGGAGAGCGGGATGACGGCCAGTCCGCGTGCGGCGGCCGACAAGGCGTGCGCGAGGGCCGGCGTCGTGGGCCGCCGGTCGGTGGTGGCCATGGGTTCATTGTCGTACGCACGTTCGAGAACGGCTAGGGGGCGTGAAAGACACGCCGGGGTGCGGCGTCGAACCGCGCGGATGCATGAACGCTTCGCCTCTTGTGGGGCTTGAGGTGTTGATGTCCCGCCTGCCCGGAGCTGGTATGTGGGGGGCGTATAAGGGTTTATCCAATTTTCCTCACGCTTGAGGGCGAATCAGGGGGTCCGGGGTGGTTCACCGAAGATCCGGTGGGCAATTCTGATCTCGCGACGTTGCGAAGTACGCAGAAACATCGGGGCGGGGGGCCAACTGCCGCGGTGAAAAGTCCGGTTCTGGTATGACACGCGCTGCCGGTGGCAAGCCGGTACGCACTTTTCTGGAGGAACAACATGGTAAGTATCCGTACCGCCCGCGTCATCGCCGCCGTCTCCGCCCTGCCGCTCGCCGCCGCCCTCTTCACCGGTGTGGCCGCCGCGGACAACGGTGCCTTCGCGGACGACGGATCGAGCGCGACCGCCTCCGAGGCCTTCGCCGGCATCATCGGCAGTGGTGTGGGTGGGAACAACCACGGCAACTCCGCCACGACGCAGCAGCAGGCGGTCGGTTCGGGCGCCTCGAACCAGAGCAACACCGCGCAGGTCGACGGCTCCGCGTTCACCGCGATCAATCAGGACAACGACAACGTCGCCGTCGACTTCACCCCGCTGTGGTGGTGAGCTGAGGGCGGGCGCCGGCGCGCGTACGCCGGCGTCGGCGCCCGCCCTCGCTCCGCTTTCCCAGTAGGTGTGATCCCTGGGGTCGTGCGGTCCGTGGGGTCGTGGCCTTGCGGGGTCGTGGGGTCGTGGCCTCGTGGGGGCGTGCAGCCTCGTTCGGTCTCGGGGTCGTGGGGGTGGGGCCCGTCCGCGCGGCGGTACTTCGGTGCCGCCGCGCAGGCTCCCGCGCAGGAAGGGGTCGGGTCGTCATCGCCGTAACCCGGCGTCTGCCGGCCCGGGAGGCGGGTCCCTCCGTCCAGGCCGCCGGCCCTCCGACACCCACCCTCCGCCACCCGCCCTCCGACACCCGCCCCCCGCCCCTCCCCGGAGGTGAGCCCTCCGCCCACGGCCTCCGTCACCGCCTCGGGAGGCGGGCGAGCCGTCTGCCGAGCCGTCTGGGGACTTGGGGGCGCGAACCCGCCCTCAGGGGTGAACCCGCACGTCTCCGCGGCCTTCTCTCCACCTTCAGGAGGTGCGGCCGACCCCACCCCTACAACCTGAGGCGGAGTCCGCTTCGGCACCTGCGGCCGATCCGTCGGGACCCCCCTCGCTCCTAGCGTGGAGCCATGACCACACCCGTCTGCACCAGCGCTTCGAAGGCCGCCACGGCGGGGACGCAGACCTTGCCGTACCCGTCGTTCTCGTCGTACGTGCAGGCGCGCCAGCCGGTGCTGCTGCGCGCCGCCCGGTCGCTGACCGCGAATCCGAGCGACGCGGAGGACCTGCTGCAGACCGCGCTGGCCAAGACGTACGTCGCCTGGGAGCGGATCGAGGACCACCGGGCGCTGGACGGCTACGTCCGCCGGGCGCTGCTGAACACCCGGACTTCGCAGTGGCGCAAGCGCAAGGTGGACGAGTTCGCGTGCGAGGACCTGCCCGAGCCGGAGCCCGCGCCCGACGGCGGTGACGACCCGGCCGAGCGCCAGGCGTTGCACGACGCGATGTGGCGGGCGATCACCAAGCTGCCCGCCAGGCAGCGGGCGATGGTCGTCCTCAGGTACTACGAGGATCTCAGCGAGGTGCAGACGGCCGAGGTGCTCGGCGTCTCCGTCGGCACCGTGAAGTCGGCGGTCTCCCGCGCGCTCGGCAAGCTGCGCGACGACCCTGAGCTGGGGATTGTCCGATGATGTGACCGTCTGGGCGGATCGCGGTACCGCCCTGCTGGATTTCCGGTGGTGATCGATCAACGGCGGGTAGTGACATACCGAACGGTATGCGCGCAGAATCAGCGCAAACCTTACCGCCGCGTAGGCAACGTCGCCCCCGGAGGACACCGTGCTGAGCACGATGCAGGACGTACCACTGCTGATTTCGAGGATCCTGACCCACGGGTCCACGATCCACGGCGCATCGCAGGTGACCACCTGGACCGGTGAGGGAGAGCCGCACCGCCGTTCCTTCGCGGAGATCGGCGCCCGCGCGGCCCAGCTCGCGCACGCCCTGCGCGAAGACCTCGGGATCGTCGGCGACGACCGGGTCGCGACCCTGATGTGGAACAACGCCGAGCACGTCGAGGCGTACTTCGCGATCCCGTCCATGGGCGCGGTGCTGCACACCCTCAACCTGCGCCTCCCGGCCGAGCAACTGGCCTGGATCGTCAACCACGCGGCCGACCGGGTCGTGATCGCCAACGGCTCGCTGCTCCCCCTGCTCGCCCCGCTGCTGCCGCACCTGAAGTCGGTCGAGCACGTCGTCGTCTCCGGTCCGGGCGACCGCTCCCTGCTCGACGGGGCGCACGCGCGGGTGCACGAGTACGAGGAGCTGATCGCCGGGAAGCCGGCGGCGTACGACTGGCCGGAGCTGGACGAGCGCGCGGCGGCGGCCATGTGCTACACCTCCGGGACCACCGGCGACCCCAAGGGCGTGGTCTACAGCCACCGTTCCGTCTACCTGCACTCCATGCAGGTCAACCTGGTCGAGTCGATGGGGCTGACCGACCAGGACACCTCGCTGGTGGTGGTCCCGCAGTTCCATGTGAACGCCTGGGGGCTGCCGCACGCCACCTTCATGACCGGCATCAACCTGCTGATGCCGGACCGGTTCCTCCAGCCCGCGCCGCTCGCCGAGATGATCGCGACCCAGCGGCCGACCCACGCCGCCGCCGTCCCCACCATCTGGCAGGGGCTGCTCGCCGAGCTGACCGCCCGGCCCCGGGACGTCTCCTCCCTCACCCAGGTCACCATCGGCGGCTCCGCCTGTCCGCCGTCGCTGATGGAGGCGTTCGACGGGCTGGGCATGCGGGTCCGGCACGCCTGGGGAATGACGGAGACCTCGCCGCTCGGCACGGTGGCCCGCCCGCCGGCCCACGCGGTCGGCACCGACGAGGAGTTCGGCTACCGCCTCACCCAGGGCCGTTTCGCGGCCGGTGTCGAGGCCCGCCTGACCGGGCCGGGCGGCGAGCGCCTGCCCTGGGACGGGGAGTCGGCCGGGGAGCTGGAGGTCCGCGGCCCGTGGATCGCCGGGGCCTACTACAACGGCCCCGACGCCGATCCGCTGCGCCCGGCCGACAAGTTCAGCGAGGACGGCTGGCTGAAGACGGGCGACGTCGGGATCATCTCGCCCGACGGTTTCCTCACCCTCACCGACCGGGCCAAGGACGTCATCAAGTCCGGTGGCGAGTGGATCTCCTCGGTCGACCTGGAGAACGCGCTGATGGCCCACCCGGACGTCGCCGAGGCCGCGGTCGTCGCGGTCCCCGACGACAAGTGGGGCGAGCGCCCGCTGGCCACGGTCGTCCTCAAGGAGGGCGCCACCGCCGACTTCGACAGCCTGCGCGCCTTCCTCTCCGAGGAGGGCAAGGTCGCCAAGTGGCAGCTCCCGGAGCGCTGGACGGTGATCGAGGCGGTGCCGAAGACCAGCGTCGGCAAGTTCGACAAAAAGGTGCTGCGCAGGCGGTACGCGGACGGGCAACTGGACATCACGCGGCTCTGACCGCCGCGGACGGGCAACCGGACGGCGCGCCGGCTGACAGCCCCGGCTCCGATCACCATCGCCGGGCACCCGGTCGCGTGCCTCACCGTCGCCGGGTGCCCGGTCGCGCGTCTCACCGTCGCCGGGCACCCGGTTACGCGTCTCACCGTCGCCGGGCACCTGGCGGCGCATCTCACCGTCGCCGAGTACCCGGTTACATGCCTCACCGTCGCCGGGTGCCCGGTCGCGTGCCTCACCGCCGGCGCGCGAGCGTCGCCGTCCACCCCAGGACCAGCGCCGCTCCCGCGACCACGCACACCCCGCCCCAGCCCCA
The DNA here is from genome assembly GCF_039542605.1 of Streptomyces ziwulingensis. Taxonomy (NCBI): domain Bacteria; kingdom Bacillati; phylum Actinomycetota; class Actinomycetes; order Kitasatosporales; family Streptomycetaceae; genus Streptomyces; species Streptomyces ziwulingensis. The sequence goes on along the minus strand of NZ_BAABIG010000022.1, from coordinate 8,913 downwards.
GTGGCTGAACGCGGTGCCCGCGAGCGCCGAGGCGATGGCGCCGCCCGCGAAACCGGCCACGACATAGGCGGTGTTGGCGGTGGCGGGTGCGGAGGTGGCGGTCAGGGCGACGGTCTGGTTGGCGACGTGCGAGGCGACCAGGGCCGCGTGCACCAGGACGGCCGCCGCGCACAGGGCCGCCATGACGTGACCGCCCAGCCAGAACAGCGGCACCGACACCGCGGCCACCACGTACGCGGACCGCACCACCTTCGCCGCGCCGAACCGGTCGACCAGCCCGCCCGCGAGCGGGGCGACCACGCTGGCCGCGAGCCCGAAGAGGCCGAACAGACCGGCCGCCGCGGTGGTCATGCCGTAGCCGTCGGTCTCCGTCAGGAGCAGGGCGAGGGAGGTCCACAGAGCGCTCCAGGCGCCGTACATGCCCGCCTGGCGTACGCACGCGCGCCACAGGTCGGGCGAGTGGCGCACCACGCCCGGCAGCGCGGTCAGCCCCGCGAACAGTGGACCGCCGCGCCGCCGCGTCTCGCGGGGCAGGACGAACGCGGTCGCCAGGCCCAGCAGCGTGGTCAGTACGGCCGCGCCCACGAAGACCGCGCGCCAGCCGAACGCCTGACCGGCCAGGCCGCCCACGACACGGGCCGCGACCACACCGGTGAACAGCCCGGCGATGACGGCGGCGACATGGCTGGCCCGCCGGTGGGCGGGGGCGCGCTCGGCGACGAGCGGGACGAGCAACTGCGGTACGACGGTGGCGGCCGAGGCGATCAGTACGGCGCCGGCGAGCGCGTACGTGCCGCCCGCCGCGGCGCCGGCGAGCAGTGCCACCGCGGCGACCAGGGAGAGGACGGCGACCAGGCGGCGCCGGTTCACCCGGTCCCCGAGCGGGGCGAAGAAGAGCAGGCCGGTCGCGTAACCGAACTGCGCCACCGAGGCGAGCCAGGCCACCGCCGAGGGCGTCGAGCCGAAGTCGTGGGCGATGAGGGGGAGCAGCGGGGCGGCGAGGTAGATGTTGGCGGCCGTGACGGCGGTGCAGACCGCGATCAGGGGGAGGAGAAGGCGGGCGCGGACGGACCGCTTCTCCTGCCCGGCTCGCTTCTCCTGCTCGGACCGCTCAAACCGATCGGACCGCCTTTCCGGGCCGCCGGGCCGCGCGTCCCGGTCGCCGGGCCGATTCTCTTGGACGGGCACGTCGCGGACCTCGTTCGGGGTCCGAGGGGTGGCAGACGGTGATCGCATGGGCGGAGCGACTCCCTCATGGAGACTGGCAACTAACTGGTTGGTTGGGAGAACCCGAAGCGCGTGCGCGGCATTCCCGGGGGACGTCAACCAAACGGTTGGTTACCGAGCGGAGCTACCCTCTCCCCATGGCGACAAGAGACGCCGAGGCCACCAAGGCCCGGATCTTCGAGGCAGCGGTGGCGGAGTTCGCCGCGTACGGCGTCGCGGGCGCCCGCATCGACCGCATCGCGACCGAGGCGAAGGCGAACAAGCAGCTCATCTACGCCTACTACGGCAACAAGACCGAGCTGTTCGCCACTGTCCTGGAGCACAAGATGCTCGACCTGGCCGTCGCGGTCCCCGTCGACCCCGACGACGTCGAGGGCTGGATCGACCGTCTGATGGACTATCACGCCGGGCACCCGGAGGTCCTGCGCCTGCTCTTCTGGGAGGGCCTGGAGTACGGCACCGCCGAGCTGCCCCACGAGGCGGAGCGCCACCAGCACTACGCCCGCAAGGTCGCCGCCGTGCGGGACGGCCAGGAGCGCGGGGTGATCACCGACGCCATCCCGGCCGCCGACCTGCTCTTCCTGCTGGTCGCGATGGCCAACTGGGCGGTGGTCGTCCCCCAGATACAGCGCATCCTGGTCGGCGGCGCGCCACCGGACGCCGCCCGCCTGCGCGACTCCATCAAGGAGGCGGCCCGCAGGATGATCGCGAGCTGACGACCGGCCGGCCGGTGGCGGATCCGGCGGTGACGGGTCGGCCGGTGGCGGATCGGCCGGTGACGGAGGGTCGGCCGGTGGCGGACCGGTCAGTTGACCCCGATCCGGGCGAGCAGTTCCACGATCCGGGCCTGCACCTCGGTGCTGGTGGACCGCTCCGCGAGGAACAGCACGGTCTCGCCGGAGGCCAGCCGGGGCAGGTCGGCCTGGTCCACGGCGGCGGTGTAGACGACGAGCGGGGTGCGGTTGAGCTGCCCGTTCGCCCGCAGCCAGTCGATGATCCCGGCGAATCCGGCACCCGGCTGCCGCCGGTGGACCTGCATCAGATCCATCACCACCAGATTCGGCCGGAACTGTCCCGCCAACGTCACCGCGTCCGCGTCGCTCGCGGCCCGCGCCACCTGCATCCCGCGCCGCTCCAGCGTCGCGGTCAGGGCCAGCGCGATCTCCGCGTGCTCCTCGATCAGCAGCACGCGCGGCGGGTGCTGCTCGCTGTCGCGCGGGGCCAGCGCCTTCAGCAGTACGGCGGGATCGGCGCCGTACGCCGCCTCCCGCGACGCCTGTCCGAGCCCGGCCGTGACCAGCACCGGCACCTCGGCCGCGACCGCCGCCTGGCGCAGCGACTGCAGCGCCGTGCGGGTGATCGGCCCGGTCAGCGGGTCCACGAACAGCGCCGCGGGGAAGGCGGCGATCTGCGCGTCGACCTCCTCGCGCGAGTGCACGACGACGGGCCGGTAGCCGCGGTCGCTCAGCGCCTGCTGGGTGGAGACGTCCGGCGCGGGCCACACCAGCAGCCGGCGCGGGTTGTCCAGCGGCTCCGGCGGCAGTTCGTCGTCCATCGGCTGCGCCCGCGGCGGATCGGCCACCTCGACCGCCCCGCCGGGCCCGTCCAGCGGCTCGGGCCCCTCGGCGGCGTTCTTGTCCGGCGCGCCTATGGCGTACGACCGTCCGGCCCCCTCACTCGCCTGGGCGAGCCGGGCGGCGTGGCCCGGCGCCTGCGCCTGCGCGGCGGACTGCTCCGAGCGCCCGGCGGCCGGGTCGGGCGGCGTACCGAGCTTGCGGCGGCGCCCGGAGCCGTTCGGGTGCTGCGGGGCGGGCGTGGCCGTGGGCTGCTGCACCTGGGCCGCCTGCCGGTTGAACGGCACACCCTGGCCCAGCGTCCGCACGCTGATCGCCCGGCCCTGCGTCGAGTCCGCGTCCACCGGGGCGGCGGCCTCGGCGGGCAGCGGCTGCGCGGCGCGCGGAGCGTTCTCCGGCGGCAGCGGCGTACCCCGCCCGGAGGTGGCCCCGGCGGAAGCCGGCGCGTCCGGATGTACGACGGCGGCGGCGGTACCGGCGGTCGCCGGACCGTCCGGCGGTACGGGCGTACCGGCGTCCGGGGTGTCACCCGGCGCGGGCCACGGCCGCGGGGCCGGGGGCCGCTGGACACCGGTCGCCGGCGCGGCGGCGGGGGCGGCCGCCTGCCGGTTGGGCGCGGGGGCGCGGGAGGCGAGGGCGCCCTGACCGACCGCCGGTCCCGCGGCCGCCTCCGTGGTCCCGGCGCCCGCCGCCGCGGACTCGTCCGGCCGGACGCCGACCGCCCGGCGGCGACGGCCGGTGGGTGCGCTGGTGGGGTGCGGCTGGGGCGGGGTGTGCTCGTCGGCCTGGTCGTGCGGGACGGCGTCGTGCCGGCCGTCGTGACCCCGGGCTTCCCCGGCGCCGGCCGCGGCCGGACCGTGGGTGCGCTGCCCGGGCAGCGGAGAGTGGCCTGGGACCTGGACCTGGACCTGGCCTTGAGGCCGGGCCTGGGACTGTCCGGGTACGTGTGTCTGCGGCGTCGGCGCCGGCGCCTGTGATTGTGGTGGTACCGGGGCGTGCGGCTGCCCGGACACGGGGAGCTGCCCCGGCACCGGTACCTGCCCCTGAGCCGGTACGTGCGCCTGCTCCGGCATCGAGACCCGCCCGGGCCCACCCGGCACGGCTGCCCCACCAGGCCCGACCGGTACCCCGGCGGCACCCGTTCCGTCGGCCCTCGCCGGTCCCGCTGATCCCGCCGGTCCGGTCGCGGCTGTCGGGGTCACGTGCGTCGGAGGCACGTCCGTCGCGGTCACGTCCGTCGCGGTCACGTCCGTCGGACGGTCCGCCTCGGCCGGGGGGAGGGCGAACACCTGGCGCGGTGCCGCCTCCTGCGCGGCGGCGCGCTCGGCCGCCGAGGCCAGGGCGCGACGCCGGCGCCCGGTCGGCTCACCCGCCTCGTCCGTGTCACCCGCCTCGTCCGTCACGCCTGCCTCGCCCGTACCGCCCGGCGCGGCCCCGCCGGCCTGCGCGGGCAGGGCCGGCGGCAGCGCGTGCTGCTCACCGGCGGCCCGGCGGGCGCGCCGCCCGCCGGCGGGCGCGGGTACGCCCTGCGGCGGTACGGTCCCGCCCAGGCCGTTGCCCGTGGCGGCGGCCCCCGCCCCGTGCTCGGCGGCCATGACGACGGACCCCGCGGAGTAACCGTCGCCCTCCTCCGTGACCGTGCCCGGGGCCATGCCGAGGGCGGGCGGCCCGACGGCCGCGCCCGCGTCCTCGGCGGGCCGCCCGCGTCGCCGTCCGGTACCGCCGGACGCCTCCGTCTGGGCCTGAGCCAGGGCCGGGGCCTGCGGCGCCGCCTGGGCCGGAACCGGCGCGGCTACGTCGGTGGCGTGCCGCCTGCGCCGCCCGGTCGGCCCGCCGTTGTCCGCCTCGGTGTCCCCGGTGTCCCCGGCGTCCCCAGGGACACCCGTGACCTCGCTCTCCAAGAAGGCGTCGACGGAGAGCCGCCGGGCCCGCCGCCGACCGCCCCCCACGCCTTGTACGCCCGGCGCACCCGCGACGGCGATCTCCTGACCCGCTCCCGCTCCCGCCCCAGTCGCCGCCACCGCCCCCGCCATTGCCTCAGCGGTCGGAGCCGCGCCCACGACGCCGCTCGCGGGTGCTCCGGCCGCAACGGCCCCCGCTCCGCCGCCGATCGGCACCTCAAGGACGTAGGCGCTGCCGCTCATGCCCGGCACCTCGTGCGTCTGGAGCACGCCGCCGTGCGCCCGCACGATGCCGCGGACGATCGGCTCGTGCACCGGGTCGCCACCGGCGTACGGTCCGCGCACCTCGATCCGTACCACCTCGCCGCGCTGGGCGGCCGCGACGACGACGGTGTTGTCCAGGTAGCCGCCGGTGGAGACGGGCGCGTTGCCGGTCGCGTCGACGCCGGCCACGTCGGCGACGAGATGCGCGAGCGCGGTCGCGAGCAGCCGCGGGTCGACCTCGGCCTCGATGGGCGGCGCGTGCACCGCGAACTGCACCCGCCCCGGCCCGATCAGCTCCACGGCCCCGTCGACGCCGGCGGAGACCACGGCGTCGAGCATCACCTTCGTACGGGAGACGCCGCCACCGCCGTCGGCGTCGAGCCGCTGGTAGCCGAGCACGTTGTCGATGAGCGTGGTGATGCGGGAGTAACCCGCCGACAGGTGGTGCAGTACCTGGTTGGCCTCGGGCCAGAGCTGGCCGGCGTCGTCGGAGGCGAGCGCGGCGAGGTCGCGGCGGAGTTCCTCCAGGGGGCCGCGCAGCGAATTGCCGAGCAGGGTGAGGAGTTGTTCGTGCCGGGCGGTGAGGGCCTCGTACCGGTCCTTCTCGCGTTCGCCGAGCGCGGCGTACCGCTCCTCGCCCGCGGCCAGCGCCTCCTCGTGCTGCTCGCGCAGCTCCTCCAGTTCGGCGGCGTGGCGGGCGCGCAGCGCGGTCAGTTCGGCGTCGTGCTCCTCGGCGAGCCGTGCCACCTCCTCGGCGTGCCGTTCGGCCGCGTCCTCCTTCTCCTTCACGAGCGCGTCGAACGGGCGCCGGTCGGTGAAGGTCATCACGGCGCCGACGAGCTGGTCGCCGTCGCGGACGGGCGCGGTGGTCAGATCGACCGACACCTGGGCGCCGCTCTTGGCGTAGACCACCTGCCCGCGCACCCGGTGCTTGCGCCCGGAGCGAAGGGTGTCCGCGAGCGGCGACTCGTCGTACGGGAACGGCGAGCCGTCGGCGCGCGAGTGCAGTACGAGGGTGTGCAGCTCGCGTCCGCCGAGGTCACTGGCGCGGTAGCCCAGTATCTGCGCGGCGGCCGGGTTGACCAGGACGATCCGGCCGTCGGTGTCGGTGCCGACGACGCCCTCGGCCGCGGCCCGCAGGATCATCTCGGTCTGCCGCTGCGAACGGGCCAGTTCGGCCTCGGTGTCGACGGTGCCGGAGAGGTCGCGGACGACGAGCATCAGCAGTTCGTCGCCGTGATAGCCGTAGGCGTCGTACGCCTGCTGGCCGGAGCCGGTGTCGAGGTTGGCGCTGGCGACCTCGACGGGGAACTCGGTGCCGTCGGTGCGCCGGGCCACCATCCGCGTCGGCTTGGTCCGCGCCCGCGGGTCGATGTGGTCGGGCCGGCGCATGGAGCCGGGGATGAGCTTGGAGTCGAACTCCGGCAGCAGGTCGAGCAGCCCGCGCCCGACCAGTGCGGTGCCGGGCGCCTCGAAGGCGTCCAGCGCGATGGAGTTCGCGTTGACGACGGTCCCGTTGGCGTTGACCAGGACCAACGCATCGGGGAGCGCGTCCAGTATGGCTGCGAGGCGAGCAGCGCCTCGGGATGGCCTGCTGCTCACGAGACGCCTTCCTCCCTGTTACCGCACCTTGCCGACCGCTCGGGCCATCTTGCCAACCCTCCCGCAGCGTGTCACGCGAGGGAGTCTAAAGGCTGGGGTTGTGCGCGCGGCGCCGGATGGCAGGGAGGTCACACGAGGAAGTGACGTAGAACGCGTGCCCTACCGCCTTCTCGTCCGCCTTCTCGCCGCCCGGCCTGCCACCCTGACGTCGCGGGACCTTCGCGGAACCGTCACAGCCCCTTTCCCGAAGCGAAGCTCAGGAGGCGCCGGCGGACCTCAGATCGGGCAGGAGCGGGACAAGCCGGTCCCAGCGGGCGATCTGGCAGCCGTCGCGGCGGTCGTACGAGGCGTTGACCGGGCGGCCGGCCCAGGTGCCGGTGACGTGCGCGGTGGCCGGTCCGCCGTGCTGCATGGTGCAGAAGGTGCCCTGGGCGACGGGCGCGAAGACGTCCTGTCCGGCCTGCGTGCCGCGCTCGACCGCGGCGCAGGCGGCGGCCGGGTCGGGGTGGCTGCCGCCGCGGGGCCGGCAGTACAGCTCGTACCTTCCGTCGGCCTTCCCGCCCGCGTTCTTCACGGTGACGGTCAGGTGGTGGGCGCGGTCCTCGTGGCGGACCGGCGGCGGGGAGAGCGGCGTGGCGGCGGTGACGGTGCCCTCCGCGGTGGCCGCGGCCGGGGGCGCGGCGGTCAGGGACGCGAGGGCGGCGGCGGACAGGGCGGCGGCGCCGAGGAGGCGGGTGAGCTGAAGCATGACCTGACTAACGCGGCGGCGGGCCGGACGTTGCGCCCGCCGGCGCCCGGCCACCCGGTCGCCGCCTCACCGTCCGAAGTGCTTTGCCCTGCGGCCTGCCCGCCTAGTACCGTGGGAGGCGATTGGTGACACCGCGCTCGACTGTGTCATCATCGGCAAGCACCGCTCGCGCTCACGCGTAAGGGTGTGTTGTCTGGAGGCGTCGCCTAGTCCGGTCTATGGCGCCGCACTGCTAATGCGGTTTGGGACGCAAATCCCATCGAGGGTTCAAATCCCTCCGCCTCCGCACAAGATCAACGAAGCCCCGGCCCCCGGCCGGGGCTTCGTCGTTCCCCCCTCGTGCCCCGCACCACTCAGAAGGGTGTTCTCGCAGGTCACAAGGGGTGCGGCTAACGGATTTCACATGACGGCGGCAGTCATGTAATGTTCTTCCTGTCGCCGCGAGCGGGCCGGAAGGGCCGAAAGCAGCGAAACGCAGGACAAGCACTCGTAGCTTAACGGATAGAGCATCTGACTACGGATCAGAAGGTTGCAGGTTCGAATCCTGCCGAGTGCACACAGGTGAGAGGCCCCGGAGAGATCCGGGGCCTCTTGCGTTTTGGGGCGTACACAGCAGCGAAGTACCGCAACTGCCGGCAGGGGTCGTCGCGGCCGAGGTCTCCGAACTGCTCACCGAGTCCACAGACCAGGGCACCGCCTATGGCTGCGTACGTGAGGTGATGAGAGACCCGGGCCTCCGGAGTTCTTGTATGGGTGTCAGTACCTCCCCCTACTCTCGTGAGCGATGGCACGGCAGGTGGCAGAGCAGGTGGCAGAGCATTGGCACAGCAGGTGGCGCGGCGATGGACGTGCTCGGGGCTGCGTTGGTCGGTGGACGGGCCCGAGTTGGAGTGGGGTGGGGGGCGGCGTACCGCGCTCACCTGGGGGAAAAGGGTGGCCTTCGGGGTTGCTGAAGAGGATGGGCGGAGATGTGTGGGGGCGCGGGGGAACGCGTGTCCGCTGCGGGTGGCCGTGTCGGGGCGCGGTACGGGGGCGCGGTGCGAGGAGTGCGCGCGGTTGGACCGGGCGCACTCCGTGGCCGCCGACGGAATCGCGGACGACCCGCGGCCGTACCACGTGTATCTGGCGTGGTTCGGGCCCGGCCTGGCCAAAGTCGGTATCACCGCTCTGGAGCGGGGGCCGGTCCGGCTGCTGGAACAGGGGGCCGTCTGCTTCACCTGGCTGGGCAGCGGGCCGCTGATGGCCGCGCGGCGTTCGGAGGAGCTGCTGCGGGCCGCACTCCGCGTCCCCGACCGGATCCCGTACGCGCTCAAGCGCGCGGTGCGCTCCGCGCTGCCCGGCACGGAAGCGGAGCGCGCCGCCGAGATCGGGGAGTTGCACGCGCGGGCGGTCGCGCTCGGGGACTGGCCGCAGGCGCTGACGCCGGAGCCGTTCCGGCCGGTGGATCATGTCGGGGTCTTCGGGCTGGAGGCGGCGGGGGTAGAGGCAGGGACAAGGACAGGGGCAGGGACAAGGACAAGGACAGGGGCAGGGACAAGGACAAGGACAAGGACAAGGACAGGGGCAGGGGCAGGGGCAGGGGCAGGGGCAGGGGTAG